>CAZOYV010000085.1:0-28604 GCA_964584075.1 uncultured Rickettsiales bacterium
GCAGGTCGTAGAGAACTGCCACCTCGAGCTTGAGCCACTCGACGAACTCGATGATCCCGCGGTTGGCGATGTTGAACTCGCCGTCGAAGTTGAACGCCCGCGGGTCGGAGTCGCTGCCGAAGATCGCGATCTTGCGGTAGTTGATGTCGCCGGTCAGCTCGGTGCTGTCCTGGTTCTTCTCGTCCTTGGGCTGGAACGTGCCGATCCCGACGCGGTCCTGCTCGCGGAGCACCAGCCGCCGGACGCGGACGTGGTCCAGCAGGCCGGTCCAGTCGCCGCCGCTGTCCGCCATCCGCGCGCGGTAGTGGTGGCGGCACAGCGGACACAGCTCGCCGCGGATCGACACCTGGTAGCGGTCCGGCTGGCCCTCGTTGAGCTGCCGCTCCACGGTGGGGCGCAGCTCCACCGGGACGAGGTGCAGCGGCTCCTCGTGCATCGGGCACGGCACCCACGCCCGGTCGTCGTCCTCCGTCGACCGCCACGCGAAGGTGTACAGCGCGCCCTCCGTGGTCCGGCTGTAGGCCTCGAGCCCCTTCTTGAGCAGCCGCACGATGGTGGACTTGGCCGAGCCCACCGGGCCGTGGAGCAGCAGCACCCGGCGGTCGGTGCCGTAGCCGTGGGCCGCCGAGCGCAGCGCCGCGACGAGCCGCATCAGGTGCTCGTCGATGCCGAACACCGCGTCGCGGCCGTCGTCGATCGGGTCGTCGAACAGCCGGTGGCGCACCACGCGCTCCCGCAGCTCGGTGTACTCCTCGCGGCCGTGCGAGACGATCATGTCGTGGAGCCGCTGGTACGCCGTGCGCGTCACCTCGGGGCGCTCGCGGACCCGCTCGAGGTACTCGGCGAACGAGCCCTCCCAGCTCAGGTCCTGGTAGTGCTCCTCGTCCTGCCGCTCGCGGATCTGTTCGAGGATCGTGGTGCCGGTGGACATGGGTGGTCCTCCTCCGTGTCCCTCCCCCGCTCAGCCCCCGTCCAGGTCGAGGCGAACGCGCTCACCGGGCTCGATGGTGTGCACCTCGCCGCGGAAGCCGACGCGCAGCGACGTGCGCCAGCCAGCCTCGGGGGCGACCTCGACGGCGCCGTCCCCGATCGACAGCGCGATCCAGTGGCCGTGGTAGCGCACCCGGAAGCGCATGTGCGCCATCTCGTCGGGCAGCCGCGGGTCGATCCACAGCGCGTCGTCCCGGATCTCCACGCCGGCGAAGCAGCGCCGCACCAGGTCCACGGTCCCGGCCATCGCGCCGAGGTGGATCCCCTCGTGGGTCGTGCCCCCCTGGATGTCCTGCACGTCGCTGGAGAGGGCGTCGCAGAACAGCGACCACGCCCGCGGCCGGTCGCTGCGCGACAGGACCCAGGAGTGGACCACGCGGCTGAGCGTCGAGCCGTGGCTCGTGCGCCGCGCGTAGTACTCCACGTTGCGGGGGATCAGATCGCCGTCGTACTCGTAGCCCAGCCGGCCCAGCAGCTCCTCGAGCTGCTCGGCGGAGAACAGGTAGAACAGCATCAGCACGTCGGCCTGCTTGGACGCCTTGTAGCGGTTGGGGGTGTCCCCCTCGGCCTCGAGGATCCGGTCCAGGCGCTGGATGTCGCCGTGGCGCTGGCGGTAGCCCTCCCAGTCGAACTCCTCGAGGGCGTCGTAGCCCTCGAACTGGCTGATGATCCGGTCCCCGTGGAACGGCACGTACAGCCGGCGGGAGATGCGCTCCCAGGCGCGCAGCTCCGCGTCCTCGAGCTTGACGCGGTCCCGCACCCGGCGGGTGTCGTCGGGCGTCAGCAGCGCCAGCAGCTCCGGCGCGCGGGCCAGCACCCACGCGGCGAGCAGGTTGGTGTAGGCGTTGTCGTCGATGCCCGGCTCGTCCCGATCGGGGTAGGCGGTGTGGTACTCGTCGGGGCCCACCACCCCTCGGATGTGGTAGCGCTCGCCGCCGGCGCCGGGGTGGGCCAGCGAGGCCCACATGCGCGCGATCTCGAGGAACACCTCGGCGCCGTAGTAGGCCAGGAACTCCCGATCGTGGGTGGTGTGGACGTGGGACCAGATGTTGTACGCCACCGCCCCGTTGACGTGGCGCTGCAGGTGGGTGTCGTCGGGCAGCCAGCGCCCGGAGCGCGGGTTGAGGTGCACGCGCTGGCTCTCCTCGCGGCCGTCGCTGCCGCTCTGCCAGGGGTACAGCGCGCCGCGCAGCCCCTGCTCCTTGGCGTTCCAGCGGGCCGCCGGCAGGCGGCGCACGCGGTACAGCAGCAGCGAGCGCGTCAGCTCGGGCAGGCTCTGGTCGAGGAACGGGAAGATGAACAGCTCGTCCCAGAACACGTGCCCGCGGTAGGCCTCGCCGTGCAACCCGCGGGCCGGCACGCCGACGTCGAGGCCGACCCCGTGGTGCGAGACCGTCTGCAGCAGGTGGAACACGTGGACCCGCAGGGTCCGCTGCTGCTCGGGGTGGCCGTCGAGCTCGACGTCGCAGCGCCGCCACAGCGAGGCCCACGCCTGGGCGTGGGACAGCAGCAGCTCGTCGAAGCGCGGCGCCCGGGCCACGTCCTGCAGCGCCGCCCCGAGCTCCTCGCTGACGGCGCGGTCGCGGGAGGTGTGGATCGACACCAGCTTCTCCACCTCCACGGGCTCGCCCTCGTCCACGTCGAGGGCGACGACCTGCGCGACGCGATCGGGGCCGATCTCCACGTCGCGGGTGTCGGGCAGGCGCCCGCCGCCGGCGCGCACACGGGTCCGGGCGGCCTGGGCCATCCGCAGCCGGGACTGGATCGTGCGCACGTGCAGGGACACGATCTCGTCGCCGTCGTGGCCGGTGGCCAGCGGGACCAGGTGCTGGCGGCGCAGGTCGTTGTAGCGGGCCACGCCGGTGTTGCGCACCGAGCCGTCCAGGCCGGAGCGGACCTGGAGCCGGCCGGACCAGTTGCGCGGGGTCAGCGACCAATGGATCCCCGCCAGGTGGGGGTCGGCCATGTGGACCCAGCGGCGGGCGACGAGGTCGGTCTCGCGCCCGTCGCCGTCGCGGACCCGGGCGGTGCGCTGCAGCACGCCGCGCTGCAGGTCCAGCTCGACGCGCAGCTCCACCAGCTCGCAGGTCGCGGGGTCGAACCACGGCCCGCCGGGGGGACGGAAGCTCAGCAGCAGCCAGTTGGGCCAGTTGACCAGGTCCTCGTTGACCACCTCGCGCCCGAGCACGCGGCTGGCGGCCCGGTCGAACCCGCCGGCCAGGTAGGTGCCGGGGTAGTGCGCGCCGCCGGCGTCCGCCTCCTCGAACGCCCCGCGGGTGGCCACGTAGCCGTTGCCCAGGGTGCACAGCGCCTCGCGCAGCGGCTGGCGCCGGTGGTCCCACCCCTCGAACACCAGGCGCCAGCTCATCGGCGCTCCCCGGCCTCGCCGGCGAGCCAGTCCAGGAAGCGCTGTACCCGGGCCGGGTCCGCCAGCTGGTAGGCGGCGTGGGTCTCCTCCTCGGGGGTCCCGACGCGGATGCCGATCCCACGGCCCACCAGCGCGCGGAAGGCGTCCTCGTCGGTGCGGTCGTCGCCGACGTAGATCGGCAGCACCTCGTCGCCGACCTCCAGCGCCTCGAGCAGCCACTCCACCGCGCGACCCTTGTCCCACGGCAGGTCCAGCCCGACCTCGAAGACCTCCTTGCCGTCCCCTCGCCGCAGATCGTCGGCCTCCGCGACCACCTCGTCCACCTCGCGGCGCACGCGGTGCACCTCGCCGCGATCCACCAGGCGGTAGTGCACCGCGATGCTGAACCGCTTGCGCTCGACCTGGACCCCGCGGACGGGCCCGAGCCGCTCGCGCAGCGTCGCCTCGGCCGTGTCGAGCAGGGGCAGGTACCGGCGCCCCTGCTCGTGCTCCATCCGGAGTCCGCCGGGACCGGCGATGTCGAAGCCGTGGCTCCCGCCGTAGACCAGCTCGTCGAGCCCCACCAGGTCCTCGACGTCGCTGCGGTCGCGACCGCTGATCACGGCGACGGTGCAGCGCGCCGCCAGCCGGCGCACGGTATCCCGCATCCCGTCGGAGAGGATCGCGAGCTCGGGCCGCCGGACGATCGGGGTCAGCGTCCCGTCGTAGTCCAGGAACACCGCCGGTGGCCGCTCCCCGAGGCGCGCCTCGATCTCGTGGCGTCGCTCCAGCGCCGAGGGCAGCCGCCGGTCCGGTCCCTGCAGCCGCACCAGCCGCAGGTCGTCGACGACCACGTCGGCCCCGGCCTCCTCCAGGGTCGCCCCACGGCCGCCCCGGTCCGCGCCCACCACGAGCCCGAACCCGCCCTCTCGCGCCGCCCGCACGCCGGCCGCCGCGTCCTCCACGACCACGGCGGCGCGGGGCTCCACGCCCAGGCGCCGCGCCGCCTCGAGGAACACGTCCGGCGCGGGCTTGCCCGGGATCCCCAGCCGCTCCGCGTCGGCGCCGTCGATCACGGCGTCGAACCACCCGTCGGCCCCGGCGGCCCGCAACACCGCCCGGCCGTTGCGGCTGGAGGTGATCAGCGCCAGCGCGATCCCGTCCCGGCGCCACGCCTGGATCTGCTCGACGGTGTCGTCGTAGGTCTCCACCCCCCGGGTCCCGAGCAGCTCCTGGAAGCGCCGGTCCTTGCGGTCGCCGAGGCCGCGGACCGTGTCCGGTGCGGGATCGGCGTCGTCCCCCTCGGGGAGCTCGATGTCCCGGGCCGCGAGGAACGCCCGGACGCCGTCGTAGCGCGGCACGCCGTCGATCTGGCTGGGGTAGTCGCGCGCGATGTCGAAGGGCGGCTGGTCGCCGGCGTGCTCGCCGAGGAAGGCGTCGAAGGTCTCCTTCCACGCCTCGGCGTGCAGACGGGCGGTGCGGGTCACCACGCCGTCGAGGTCGAGGATCACGGCCTCGAAGCGGTGTCGCGGCCACGGCGGGGGCGTCTCCGGCCCCGCCTCGTTCGCAGGATCGAGTTCGCGGTTCGGTTCACGGTACGTCACGCTTCCTCCCACACCCCGCAGCTAGGCACCCGCACGCGCCGGGGCCAGGGGTAGCCAGGGAATTGGGGGGATCCCCCAGGCGGCCGGACGGGGGGCGCCCGACCGCGGGGTGTGCCCCGAGGGGGTGGACCGGGGACGCCCCGATGGAACCGAGCCGAGGTCGTCACGAGGGTCTCCCCGATGAGCCCCGACGGGACCACGGCCGTGGCGCGCCCCGGCGACGGCGCGGCCACCCTCTACCTCGTGGTGGACGCCATCCCCCACTCGATGGCGCTGCGCGTGTGGCGCGAGGGGGTGCTGCCCGGTACCGGTCCGCCGCGGCGCCTGATCGCCCCGTTCCCCTCCAGCACCCCGGTCTCGCTGACCGGGCTGATGCGCGGCATCGACCCGGAGCTGCGGGCCCCGGGGTACGAGGAGCGCTACCTGGACACGTCCACGGGCGAGCTCCGCGGCGGGATCGTCGACGGGCTGCTCGGCCGGGAGGAGGACTTCCCCTACACCGCGTACTTCGCCGTGTACGAGCACAGCGTCGTCGACCAGGTGCGGATCTACGCGCTGCCCGAGCGCGCGGCGGTGCACGACGTGCGCGTGATCGAGCGCCACATGCTGGCCGACAGCCGGCAGGCGTGGTGCGGCTACGTCGGGGGGACCGACGGCGCCGGGCACATGGGCGGAGCGCAGGAGCAGGAGCGCCTGTTCCGGGCGGTCCTGGAGAACCTGGTGCGGCTGCGCGGGTCGTATCGCGAGCAGACGGGCGAGCCGCTGGAGCTGGTGCTGGCCAGCGACCACGGGTTCTGCCACCGCTTCCGGGCGCGGCTGGCCGTCGCCGAGCTGGAGGCGGCGCTGGCCGAGGACGGGTTCCGCGCCGGCGACACCCGCCCCGGACCGGGGGAGGTGGTGCTCAGCCCGTGGGGCATGATCGGCGGCGCCGCGCTGTACTGCCGCGAGGCGGACCGCCTGCGGGTGGCGCGCCGCGCGGTGGAGCTGCCGCTGGTCCAGCTGGCCGTCGCCGACCTGGCGGACCAGGGCCTGGTGGTGATGCGCGTCCGGGACGACCGCCGCGAGGAGGCGTGGGTCCGCTGCGACGCCGATCTGGGGCGCTTCGGGTACGAGCCGCGACGGGGGGATCCGCTGGATCTGGCCGAGGTGTGGCGCCTGCTGTCGGAGCTCGGCCGCCTCGACGAGCGCGGCTTCGCCCGCGAGCGCGACCTGTTCGAGGCCACCTGGGCCGGACCGTTCCCCGACGCCCCCTACCGGCTGTGCGACAGCTTCCGCCGGATCGTGCGCCACGCCCCGGGGGTCGCCCTGTCGATGCACGACGACGCGGCGTTCGGCAGCGACGCGGCCTGGCGGGCGGCGAAGGTCCTCGGCGGGCTGCGCGGGACCCACGGCAACCTGGGGCGCAGGCAGTCCCTGGGGTTCTTCCTGACGACGCTGGACGTCCCCGGCCTGCACCCCCACGCGGTGCGCTACGACCAGGCGCTGCGCGCCACGATGCCCGACCCCGCCGTCATCGCGTGACGCGGAGGTGGACCACCACCGGCTGGTGGTCCGAGAGCACCGGCAGCTCGCCGCCGTAGCCGGGGACCTCGACGCGCTCCGCGTCGAGCCGCACCCCACCGCCGCTGCGCAGCAGGACCCGGTCGTGGCGCGCGCCGTCCCCCGCGTGCGTGGTGGCCAGCTGCCCCGCCTGCTCCGCGGCGTCGACCAGCCCGGCGGCGCCCAGCCGACCCGCGCTCTCCACGTCGCGGGCACGCCCGGCGTGGAGGTTGAAGTCGCCCAGCACCACGGCCGGCCCCTCCACCGCCTCGACCCGCTCGAGCAGCTCGTCGATCTGCCGCGAGCGCACCTCCGCGTGGGCGGGCCGGCGGCCGGCCTGCAGGTGGGTGACGAACACCCACAGCGGCCCGGCCCCGGGGACCTCCACGCGGGCCTCGAGCACCCCCTTGCGCTTGAGCCCGTCCACCCCGCGGGCCACCGAGAACGGCGTACAGGCCAGCTGCGAGACCTCGTGGTCGGTCAGCAGCGCCAGGCCCGAGTCCCCGCTGCCGCGGGCGGGGCGCCGCAGGCCCTCGAGCTCCAGCAGGCGGTGGGCGCCGCGCCACACCTCTTGGAGGCCCACCAGGTCGGCGCCGGTGGCCGCCAGGTAGGCCCGGATGCGGTCGAAGCGCGCCCGCCGGTCGGGCATCGGCAGGCCCCAGGTGTTGAGCGTCAGGAGCCGCAGCAGGGGTCCCGCGGCGGCGGCGGTCGGCGGGACGTCCGCGGCGGGCGGCGCCGGGGCCGGGACCGGGACCGCGGAGACGGCCGGCGTGGGCAGGAGCAGCGAGGCGATCAGGCCGGCGAGGCGGGTCAGTCGGGACATCGCCGCTCACCGTAGCCGGTGCGGCTCCGATGTCAACCCCGGGACGGGGGCGGCCGCTACCAGCGCCGCAGGCCGGCCAGGCCGCCGAGCTCGTCCACCAGCCGCCGCTCCGCGGCCCCGCGCACGATCTCCAGGCGGGTCGCGGCGTCCATCGCCAGGTCCGGGAGCACGTCCCGCAGCGGCACCGGCTCGGCGTCCACGTCCCCGCCCGGGGCCAGCACCGTCGGCGTGGTGGCGACCAGCCCGCTGTGGGGATCGCGGAAGGCCTCGGCGTCCAGCCCCCACGGCATCGCCAGCACGCGGAGCCGCCCCTGCTGCAGCGCCTCCAGCGTCCGATCGAGGCCCGACAGCCCGTGCTCCGCGACGCGATCCAGCAGCCGCTCCTTGCGGCGCCCCTCGATGGCCTCGACCCGCTCGCGGACGGCCTCGACCAGGGTCCCCGCGGTGCACTCCGCCGCGGCCGGGACCCGCATCCGGCCGGCGACCCGCTCGGCCAGGCGGGCCGGCAGGGTGTCGTACAGCGCCAGGGTCTCCAGCCGCGGTCCGGCGAGCAGCAGCCGCTCGAGGCCGTGCTCGCCGACCAGGGCCTCCAGGTCCGCGGCCAGCGCCCGGTGGTGGCGCTCGGCCCAGCGGCGCTCGCGGGCGTCCAGCGCGTCCCGCCAGGACACGCCCCGGCTGGGGGTGTAGGCCGGGTGCACCTCCTTGGTCCGCGCGAAGTCCCCCGGGACGTAGCGCTCCTGCCCCGAGAACGCGCCCTCGAGCTCCTCCATCTCGCCGAGCGCGTAGACGAACATCCTCCAGCGCCCCCGGTCGCACGCCGCCACGCCGTAGCGCGCGTGCTCGTCCAGCGCCAGCAGCAGCGGCAGCAGGTGGGGCTCGCCCCAGCGGGCGACCGTGTGGCCCGTCACCGGCGAGACCACCGGCAGGTCCACCTGGAGCCCCAGCTCCCGCAGCTCGTCGCGGTTGACGAACAGCGCCAGCGAGCGCGCCCCCAGCTCGCGCCCCTCGACGTGGGCCGCGGCCCGCTCGGCGACCTCCGCAGGTGCCCCCGCGCCGGCCAGCGACTCGCGGACCCGCACCGCCGCGGCGTGCGGGTGGACGCCGGGGCGCGCGCCGTCCACCCGGACGTACACCGACCCCAGCGGGCGCTCCAGGTCCTCGACGAGGGCGAGCAGCCGCTCCAGATCTCCCCGGTCGATCATCTCGACTCCCCCAGCTGGGCCATCGTGGCGCCGGTGCGGACGACCCTCCGGGGCCGCAGCTCCCGCGCGCGGACCCACAGCCCGGTGAACTCCGGCACGGTGGCACGGTCGCGTCCGCGCACGCGCCGCGCCACCTCGGCACCGAAGAACGTCCCGAGCTGCTCGGCGGCCTCGGTCGCGCTGGCGAACGCGAAGTCCGTGCGGAGCACGCGGCGCTCGAAGCCGTGCCGCCGCTCCAGCCTCCGGTAGTACTGGGACAGGTCCCGGGTGGGGGGCGCGGGCTCCTCGCCGGCGATCCCGAGCGACTCGAGGATCACCAGCATCCCGCCGGGCCGGGTCACGCGCAGCATCTCCGCCACCGCCCGGTCGACGGCCGGCCGCCAGCCCCGCCCCAGCTCGTCGCGCAGGTGGCCCAGCGCCCAGCCGGCGACGGTGACGTCGGCCCAGCCGTCCTGGACCGGCAGGGCCGCGGCGTCCGCGGTGGTCACGTACCACCACACGCCCTCGTCGTCGTCCCGCTCCTCGAGGTGCTCCAGCGCCACCTCCAGCATCGCCGGCTCGCGGTCGACGCAGATCATCGCGGCGGCGCCGGCGTCGAGCATCATCCGCGCCATGCGGCCGGTGCCGGTGCCCACGTCCACGACCCTCGCCCCGGCGAGGGGGAGGGTCTCGGTCAGCGCGCGGGAGAGGTTGCCCTCGTGGTCCTCGTGCCGGAAGACCCGCTCGTAGGTGCGTGCGTGGTGCTGGTAGATGTGGACGGGATCGGCGACCATCGTGGCCCTCCTCCCGAGCAGGCTAGCGACGGGCCCGGATCGCGACCATCGGGCCACGAAGGAACGCGTCACTGGGGGACTCCCCCACCGTCGCCGCCCGGGGGGGGGAGAGCCACCCGAGCGTCGTTCGGTCGATCCCCCGCTTGCCCGGGCCAGCCCGCGTCTCCAGGCCGATGGAGAGAGCTCGGAAGCATCGATCGAAGGAGGTACACGGATGGTGACCAAGAGGAAGACGACCTGGGGCCGGGGCGGCCTCGCCGCGGTGGTGGCCCTGCTGCTGGTGGCCGTGGCCGCGCCGGCCCGGGCCGAGGCGGAGATCGACGATCGGGACATCTCCGTCGCGGTCGGGAGCGAGATCGCCGCCGATCCGGCCGTGGACGGGGTCGGCATCGACGTCGACACCGTGGACGGCGTCGTGACGCTGTCCGGCTGGAGCGACAACATCCTGGCCCGGGAGCGCGCGGTACGGCTGGCCAAGACCGTGCGCGGGGTCCGCGCGGTGGTGGGCCAGATCGAGGTCTACCACGACGCCGGCCGGACCGACTTCGACATCCGCGACGGCATCGAGGACGCGCTGCGGCTCGATCCCGCCACCGAGTCCTGGGAGATCGGCGTGGCGGTCGACGACGGCGCCGTGACCCTCACCGGGACGGTGGAGTCGTGGCAGGAGAAGCAGCTCGCGGCCAAGGTCGCCAAGGGCATCACCGGGGTCCGGTCGCTGCGCAACGACATCGCGGTCGACTACCAGGAGACGCGCCCGGACGACGAGATCCGCGCCGACATCCACGCGGCGCTGGACTGGGATCGGCTGGTCGACGACCGCCTGATCGAGGTCGTGGTCCGGAACGGCAAGGCCAGGCTCAGCGGCGTGGTCGGCTCCGCGGCGGAGAAGGACCGCGCGGTCACCGACGCGTGGGTGATGGGCGTGCGCGGCGTGGACGCCGGCAAGCTCGACGTGGAGTACTGGGCCCGGGACGAGCACCTCCGCGAGGGCAAGTACGTGGACCGCCCGGACGAGGCCATCGCCCGGGCGATCGAGGACGCGATGGTCTACGACCCGCGGGTCTCCTCGTTCGACGTGGAGCCCGCCGTGTCGCACGGCGTGGTCTCGCTGTACGGCGTCGTGGACGACCTCGAGGCCAGGCAGGCCGCGGGCCGCGCGGCGCGCAACACCGTGGGGGTGTGGCGCGTGCACAACCACGTGGTGGTGCGCCCCGGCACCCCCGGCGACGCCAAGCTCGAGCGCCAGATCGAGGACGCCCTGTTCCAGGACCCGCACGTCCGGCGCTACGACGTGGACGTGGAGGTCGTGCACCGCATCGCCACGCTCGGTGGCACGGTGGACAGCGTGTTCGAGAAGGCCCAGGCCGAGGACGTCGCCTCGGGGATCTACGGCATCGTGGCGGTCGACAACAACCTGGAGGTCGCGGACGGCCGCGACGTGCTGACCCACGACCCGTACGTGGACGAGGACTGGTACGTCTACGACTTCGAGTGGTACGCGTACCCCGAGCTCTCCTCGACCACCAGGACCGACTGGGAGATCGCCTCCGACATCCAGGCGCAGCTGCTCTGGAGCCCGTTCGTCGACGCGGACGAGGTGATGATCGAGGTGGACGACGGCGTGGCCACGCTGACCGGCCTGGTGGGTACCTGGAACGAGCGCTGGGCCGCCACCAAGGCCGCCTACGACGGCGGCGCGATCGAGGTCGACAACGACCTCGACGTGGCCTACGGGCCCGAGTACTACACCCCGTGACCGATCCCCCGGGCCGCACCGGCCGGCGCTGGGGGCGGCCCGGGTCGCCCGCCAGGGGATTCCCCGGTACGGGCCCCGGGCTCGCGTGCCGAGGATCCGATCGGCGGCCACCAGAGACGGGAAGTGAAGGACCGACGTGGATCGAGACCACCGGAACCGAGGCGATCCGGATCGACGGCGGCTCCGGCAGCGCATCGACGCGGAGCTGACGCAGCTCGAGCGGGAGCGCGACGCCCTGGACGCCCACGCCATCGACACCCACCTGCGCCGCGCGCTGGCACGAACGCTCCACGACGAGCTGCAGCAGCTGATCGTCGGGACACGCTTCCAGTTGCGGGCGATCCGTGAACAGCTGCGCCACGGCCAGGACGCCGCGGAGGCCCTCGGACGGGCGGAGCGGATGCTGGATCGCGCCGAAGAGGCGACCCGCCGGCTGGCCACCGAGCTGCGGCCCTCCGGGACCGCCCAGGGCGGCCTGCAGACCGCGCTGGCGGCGCTGGTAGGGGAGCTGGAGCTGCGGCACGGGCTGCGCGTCGTGTCCACGGTCGAGATCGGCGACGGCGCGCTGGTCGATGCGGTCGGCGCGGAGCTGTACCACGCCGCCCGGACGCTGCTCCTCGCGGCCGCACGGACCGCGGGCGGGGGCGGCGAGCTGCACCTGTCGCTGCATCGCCGGGACGCGTGGCTGACGCTGCGCGTCGCGAGCTCCCACGACTGGGACGCGGGGGACCTCGGCGGGCTCCGCGTGGCGCTCGGGCGGCTGGGGGGGACGCTGCTCCAGACGTCGAACGATCCCGCGGGCTCGCGCAGCGTCACGCTGCACGTTCCCGCGGAGCCAGGGCGCGCCCGCCGCCGGACGGCGCCGCCGACCGCCGCCGGAAGCCAGCAGCGACCGCTGCCCGGCCCGCACGGCGACGCCGCAGCGCGGGACGACGGAGGCGGCGACGGTCCGCTGCGCCTGCTGCTGGTGGACGACCACCCGATGACCCGCGAGGGGCTGACCGCGCTGCTGGAGGGCGAGCCGGACATGACGATCGCGGGCGAGGCGGAGCGGGGCGAGCGGGGCGTGGAGCTGGCCCGCGAGCTGCAGCCCGACGTGATCGTGATGGACGTCTCGATGCCCGGCATCGGCGGCATCGAGGCCACCCGCAGGCTGGTCTCCGACGACCGCGTCGACGCACCGGTGATCGCGCTGTCGATGCACGAGGACGAGGAGGTGCGCGATCGCATGCTGGACGCCGGCGCGTCGGCCTACCTGCTCAAGAGCGGGCCGCTGGACGATCTCGTCGCCGCCGTCCGCGCCGCGGGGAGAGCCGGGCCCACCGCTCCGCCCCCGGTGGACCTCCCGGATGGAGGAGACGGGTCGTGATCCGGGTCGTCCTGGTCGATGACCACGAGCTGGTCCGGGCCGGGATCGCGGCCCTGCTCGCGACCCAGCCCGACCTCCAGGTGGTGGGCCAGGCCTCCGACGGCGAGCAGGCGCTGGAGCTGATCCGGCGCGAGCGCCCCGACGTGGTGCTGATGGACTTCTCGATGCCCGGGGTCAACGGCGCGGAGGCCACGCGGTGGGTCTGTCACGAGGCGCCCGGGATCTGCGTGATCGGGGTCTCGATGTACACGGACGCAGCCCGCGTCCACGAGATGTGCGCGGCCGGTGTGTCGGCCTACCTGTTCAAGGGCTGCCCCCCCGACGAGCTGCTGGACGTGATCCGCCGCTGCCATGCCGCCGCGGCCGACGACGCTCCGGGCTGCTAGGAGCGCGTGGAGGCGCGCGGCGGATGGGGGACCCCGTCCGGGGCCCCGTCCGGCGCGCGCCTCGCCGCGCCGCGGCGACTACGCGGAAGCCTCCTGCTTCTTGGGCTTCTTCGCCTTCGGCGACGAGGACGAGCTGCTCCCGCTCTGCTCCTCGGCGCCGTCGTCCTTGCCGTTGCCCTTGCTGCGCCGGCTGGCAGCCGCGCTGCGGCCCATCTCCTCGGCGAAGGTCTCCGCCGCGGCGTCCTTGGCCTGGGCCGCGGCCTCGGGGAGCTGGCGCACGCTGTCGCGCCCCTCCTCGAAGTACTCCCGCAGCTGCGCCCGCGTGCGGCGGCCGCTCTGGGGCGCCGTCAGGTAGGCGAAGGCCGCCCCGGCGGCGGCGCCGACGAGGAAGCTCAGCATCGCGGTGTTGGTGGTGTTCGAGTCGCTCATCTCTGCTCCCATCTCCCTCAGTGGGTCTGGGGGTTGTCCGGTTCGTCGCCTCCGGGCCCCTCCTGGGGACCCTCGGCGCGGTCGCGCGGGGGCGCCGCTCCGGCGCCAGCGGCCGGGTGGCCCTGGGCCGCGGGGTACCCCCCGTTGCCGTTCTGGGTCGCCATCTGCATCAGGAAGCCCTGGACCGCGGGGCCCAGCGAGGCCCCGACGGACGAGCCGACCTGCATCAGGCTGCGCAGGCTCTCCATCATCTTGGCCGCCTCGCCGATGGTCTCGTTGAGCGAGCGGACGTGCTCCTCGCTGCCCTCGAGGCCGGTGGTGATGGTGTCGACCCGCTGGGTGATGTGCTCGACGTGGTCGAGGGTGTGGGCCACGCGGGCCCCGGTGGCGTCGATCTGGCGACGCACGGAGGCCAGCGTCAGGCCGAACATCGCGATCACGGGCACCAGCGCGCCGACCATCACGGCCGCGAGGATGACCACGGCCAGCTGCCATTGCTCCACGGCGTCCTCCTCTCCGCGGCGGGACCGGGCCGGAGCCCGGCCCTCCCCCGCGTGCGGCGCCGGCCGCTACTCCTCGACCAGCTCGCCCATCTCCTGGTGGTAGGCCTCGGTGAAGGCCCTCCGCCCGGCCAGCGCCGCCTCGTTGTAGGCGTGGCGCACGTCGGGCGGCAGCCGCCTGGCGCCGTCGTCGTCGTTGCGCGGGTCGATCGCCGCCACGAGCTGCTCCCGCGTCCGCCGGCCCGCCTGCGGGGCCGTCAGCAGCGCCGTGGCCGCGCCGGCCGCCGCGCCGCTGAGGAACGCCAGGGCCATGAAGCCCGCGGTCGCATACCCTTCCTTCATCTGGTTGTCCGCCATCGATACCTCCACTGTGTTGTTGATCGGACGCCCCGAACCTGGGCACTGCCGCGCGCCGCCGGTATCGGGCGATCTGGGGGGGCGCGCACCGGGGATCCCCCCAGCGCCGTGCGCGCTTGACGTGGAGGTCGTCGGTGCCGAGGCCGGCGTGGGGGTTCCGGCGCCGCGCCGGGGCCGGGATCGCCGGAGAGGACCACCGCCGATGAGCCCACCGAACCCCGCCGAACCCACGGAGCAGGTCCGGCGCGAGCGGACCACCGCGTCCACCCCCGGACGGTGGTGGAGGTCGGGACGCGGCGTGCTCGAGCCCCTCCGCGATCCCGCCCGGCTGCATCTCCGGCGCCGGGCGCTGCGCGAGGAGCGCCCCTGGATCGCCCGCGGCCTGTGGCTCGTGGAGCTCGCCGCGGTGGTCGCCCGCCAGATGGCCCGCGAGCGGCTGGTGCTGCGTGCCTCGGCGATGACGTTCCACACGCTGCTGTCGCTGGTGCCGCTGCTGGCGGTCTCGCTGGCGCTGTTCGAGGCCTTCGGCGGGCTGCAGCGCTACCGTGGCGAGCTGCTGGACCTCGCCGCCGCCAACCTGGCCGCCGGCCAGGCCGCCGAGGTCGGCGGCTGGCTCGACCGCTACGTCGGGAACATCAACTCGGGCGCGGTGGCCGGCATCGGGGTGGCGTTCCTGCTGTACGCGACGGTACGGCTGCTGACCAACGTGGAGCGCTCGTTCAACGAGATCGCCGGGGTGCGGCGGGGGCGATCGCTGCCCCAGCGGTTCGCGGTGTACCTGACCCTGGTGGTGGTCGGTCCGGTGCTGGTGGCGCTCGCCCTGTCGCTGACCAACCGGCTGCTGGACGCCCTGGGAGGCAGCGTCGACGCCTTGCCCCTCTCGGCGGGCACGTGGGGCGTGCCCGTGCTCTCGGCCGCGGCCACCTGGCTCGCCTTCGCGCTGCTGTACTGGGTCCTGCCCCGCCGGAGGGCCAGCGCCGGGGCGGTGACCCTGGGGGCCGCGGTGGCGGCGGCGGTGTGGCTGGCGCTCAAGGCGGTGTTCGTCGGGTTCGTGGCCGGCACCATCGAGTACTCCGCGATCTACGGCACCCTCGGGGCACTCCCGATGGTGCTGATCTGGCTGTCGCTGTCGTGGACCGTGGTGCTGTTCGGCGCGGTGGTGACCTACGCGGTCCAGGACGTGTCCCGCGGCGTGGTGCCGTCGGCCGGGGGCGAGGAGCTGTCCATCGAGGCGCGCGAGGCGCTGGCGCTGCGCCTGATGGGGGCGATGACCCGCGCGCTGCAGGACGGGACCCCGCCGCGACGACCCGAGGCGCTGGCCACCGAGATCGGCGCGCCGCCGGGCGACGTGGTGGCGATCCTCGAGCTGCTGACCCGGGCGGCGCTGCTGGTCCGCGTGGGGGACGGCCCCGCCGCGGAGTACGTGCTGGCGGTGGACCCCGCCGGCTGCACGCTCGCCGACGTGGTCGCGGGCGTCCGGGCCGCGGGGCGCTCGGGCGACGGGGGGGACGGCGCCGGCGGCGTGGCGCGAGCGGTCCGGGAGGCGCTCGACGCCGCCCGGGAGCGCCGCGACGGAGCCCTGGCCGGGCACACGCTGCGGGATCTCGTCCAGGGTACCGGGGGCGAGGCTCAGCGCACCACGACCCGCGGGATGTCCGCCGGCAGCCGGGCCAGCATCTCGTAGTTGAGGAACTGGCTCAGCTCCGAGAACGACGACACCGAGATCTCGTGGCGCCCCTGCTTGCCGATCAGCACCACCTCGTCGCCCTGCGCCACCCCCGGGCAGTCGGTCACGTCGACGGCGGTCATGTTCATCCCGACGTAGCCGACCACCGGCGCGCGGCGGCCGCGGACCAGCACGCGGCCCACGTTGCTGAGGCTGCGCGAGAAGCCGTGGGCGTAGCCCACCGGGAGGATCGCGATGCGCGTCGGGCGGGTGGTCAGGTAGGTGTTGCCGTAGCCCACGTACTCGCCGGTGCGGATGCGCTTGGTGGACATCACGCGGCTCTTCCAGGTGAGGATCCGCTTCAGCGGGTCCCGGGGGCGCCCGTGGCCGGCCTCGATCTGGTCGGCGAGGTGGTGGATCCGCGCCTCGGGGCTGGGCCAGAACCCGTACTGGGCGATCCCGAAGCGCACCAGATCGAGCACCGTCTCGGGGTAGCTCAGCGCGGCGGCGGAGCAGGCCATGTGGCGGTGGCGGGGGGTCACGCCCTGCTCGGCGAGCCGGCCGCACTTGTCCATGAAGCGGTCGATCTGCTGGCGGATCCGCAGGTAGTTCGCGGTGCTCTCCGCGCCGGCGAGGTGGGTGCAGACGCCCTCGGGGACCAGCTCCCGGGGGTTGGCCAGCAGCAGCTCCACGATCTGGGCCAGCTCGGGGGGCTCCAGGCCGGTGCGCTGCAGGCCGGTCTCCAGCTCCAGGTGCAGCCGCGCCCGGTGGCCCGTGCGCCGCGCGGCGTCCAGCGCCCAGCGGGGCCGGTCCAGGTCGAAGACCCACAGCGCCACGTCGTGCTCCACCGCCCACGCCACCTCGTCGGCGGTCATGTGGCCCATCACCATCACATCGCTGCCGCGGGTCCGGGCGGCCAGCACCTGCCGCGCCTCCTCGGCGCTGAACGCGGCGAAGCTGCGCACCCCGCACTGCTCGGCCAGCGGCACGAACGCGTCGATCCCGTGGCCGTAGGCGCGGCCCTTGACCACCGACGTGAAGCACGCTCCCGGCGTGAGGTAGCCGCGCAGGTAGCGCACGTTGCGGCGCAGCGCCGAGCGGCTCAGCTCGATCCAGGTGTTGGACTCCATCGCCTCAGCTCGCGGTGTGGACGTGGACCCGGTCCGGCACCGCCTGGGCCGCGGCGACCCGCCGGGCCAGCTGGGCGCGCGCCGCGGCGGGGTCCGGCTCGACGGCCAGCACCCGCTGCTCGGTGTAGCGGTTGCTCATCGCGCGGACGAACGCCGAGTAGCCCATCCGGAAGCCGATCGTGTCGCCGACGTGCAGGCCGTTGGACCGGGGCCCGATGTTGACCACGGTCAGGTCGCTGCTGGCGCCGGCGATGTGGTGGTCGGGGTCCACCGGGGTCAGCGCCGCGATGTCGGTGTCCAGCTGGCCGACGGCGACCACCGCGCGGTAGCCGCGGCTGCC
This sequence comes from uncultured Rickettsiales bacterium, assembly GCA_964584075.1. Taxonomy (GTDB): domain Bacteria; phylum Myxococcota_A; class UBA796; order UBA9615; family CAYRNR01; genus CAZOYV01. The sequence goes on from CAZOYV010000085.1 coordinate 17,215, forward strand.
CGGCTCGGGCTCCTCGCCGGCGTCGGGCTGCTCGAAGGGCGCGACGTCGCCGGTCTCCACCGTCGCGATCAGCGCCTTCTCCTTGATCTCGACCACCTCGGCCTCGAGCATCACGGCGTCGTCGCGCAGCCCGTCGAGGACCTGGCCGTGGACCAGGTCGCTGCCCAGGAAGATCGACTCGCCGACGCGGAAGTGGTTGATCTGCCGCGGCAGCCGGCCCTCGCCCAGCAGCGGCAGCACGGCGCTGGTCCCCGCCGAGATCAGCGGCAGCTCCCGCTGGAACTTCAGCTCCAGCAGCTCCTTGTACAGCACCAGCTGCATGAACTGGTCGATGCTGGGGACGCAGCCGGACAGGCAGCCCAGGTTGGAGCCGATCCCCAGCACCTCGATGTTGGGCAGCCCGAACACGTCCTCGTAGACCTCGACCAGCGTGCCGGGCAGGATCCCCTCGCGCAGATCGCCGAGCTCGATCATGATCATGACGCCGTGCCGGCGGCCCTGGCGCCGGGCCTCCTGGTCCAGCGCCTTGATCGTCTCCAGCTCGGTGTTGAGCGACACGTCGGCGGACGCCACCACCCCGGGCAGCGCCGAGAGGTGCGGCGGGCGCAGGTACCAGGTCTCGATGTCGTGCTCCAGCGCCCGGATCGGCGCGAAGTTCTCCAGCCGCGAGTCGGCCATCGAGCGCACGCCCAGCTCGGCCAGCGCGCGGATCGCCTCGGCGTTGCCGCACAGCGCCTTGGTCACCACGGTCATCCGCGCCCCGTGGTCCGCGACCCGCGCGCGGATCACCTCGAGGTTGTGGCGCAGGGCCCTCGGGTCGATGGTGATGCGGTTCATCGGCGGTACCGCATCTCGGCGTAGTCGGAGTGGAACCCGACGCGCTCGTACAGCCGCTTGGCGGGGTTGTCGTACTCGACGTGCAGCGCCACGTCGCCGTCGCAGGCGTCCACCGCCCGCCGCAGCAGCCGCTCGCCGATGCCCTGGCCGCGGAACGCCGGCGCCACGGCGATGAACAGCAGCAGGTGGCGGGGCACGTACCCCCCCATCCCGGTGCGCAGCACCACCACGGCGCCGACCACCTCGTGGCCCACCATCCCCAGCGCGACGAAGCCGCCGCGGCCGGGAGCGCTGGACAGGGCGAAGTCCAGGCCGCGGCGGATGTCCGGCTCGGTGTCGTTCCACGGCTTGAGGCTCTCGTGGAGGAACGCGGCGAGGCGGTCGAGGTCGAGCCACGGGGGCATCGCGCTGCGGTCGTCGAACAGCAGCACGTTGAGGTCTTCCGCGGTGGTCTCTCTTCGCAGGATGGCTTCCATGTCGCTCTCCCGTCCGGTCAGGTCCGGTACTCGGCGTTGATCTGGATGTAGCGCTCGGTCAGGTCGGTGGTCAGCATCCGCGCCTCGCCGGCGCCGGCCCCGAGGTCCAGCACGACCCCCACCTCGGCGGCGGCGAACTCGCGCTCCAGCGCCGCCTCGTCCACGGGCCGGGGACCGCCGGCGTAGACCTCGTGGTGGCCCAGGGTCAGCGACAGCCGGCCCTCGTCGAGCGCGACCCCGGCGCGGCCCGCCGCGGCGAGGATCCGGCCCCAGTTGGGATCTCCTCCCGCCAGCGCGGTCTTGACCAGCGGCGAGCAGGCGATCACCCCCGCCACGCGGCGGGCCTCCCCCTGCGAGCGCGCCCCGGTGACCCGCAGGTCCATCACCCGCGAGACCCCCTCGCCGTCGAGCACGATCTCCCGGGCCAGCTGGCGGCAGACGGCGGTGACGCCGGCGCCGACCGCCTCGAGGCGCGGATCGCCCTGCCCCAGCGGCTCGCCGCCCGCGCCGCCGGCGAGCAGCAGCACCGTGTCGTTGGTGCTCGTGTCGCCGTCGACGCTGATCTCGTGGAACGAGCGGTCCACGGCACGGCGCAGGACCGGGTCCAGCGCCGCGGGCGTGACCTCGGCGTCGGTGGCGACGACCGCCAGCATGGTGCCCAGGTCCGGGTGGATCATCCCCGAGCCCTTGGCCACCCCTCCGACGGTGAACCCGTCCCCCGCCCCGTCCGGCGGCGTCACCGCCACGGCGCAGGTCTTCGGCCGCGTGTCGGTCGTCATCATCGCGCGGGCGACGTCCAGCCCCGTCCCACGGGACAGCCGCCGCCCGGCGCGCTCGATGCCGGCCTGGACGCGGTCCATCGGCAGCGGCACGCCGATCACGCCGGTGGACAGCACCGCCGCCGGCGGACCGCAACACACCGCCGCCTGCTCGGTCATCGCCTCGGCGTCCCGCATCCCGCGGGCGCCGGTCAGCGCGTTGGCGTACCCGGCGTTGACCACCACGGTGCGGACCCGCGGACGGGTCGCCAGCCGCCGCCGCAGCAGCCGCACCGGGGCGGCGGCCAGCTCGCTGCGGGTGGTGACCGCCACGGCGGTCCGCGGCGCGTCGGCGACCACCACCGCGAGATCCCGCTCGCCGGGCTCCTTGAGCCCGCAGGCGACCCCCGCCCCGTGCAGCCCGGGCACGCTCAGCAGCGTGCCGTCCGCGATGGGCTCGAGGCCGGGTGGGCCCTGTTCTCGCCGGGTGCTCATCTCGGTCCTCCTGCCGCGCGGCGCGCCGCCGTCCGGGCGGGCGCCAGGGCCATCGCCCGGCGCGGCGCGGTGTCGCCGTCGTCGTCCACGTCGGGCTTGGGCGGCACCGCGGCCAGCGGGATCGGCTCGAAGCCCAGCGCCGCGAAGAACGACGGGGAGCGCGTGACGCACACCAGCGTCCGCCCGCGGCGGACCGCCCGGACCATCGCGCGGGCCACCAGCCGGCGCCCCAGCCCGCGGCCCCGCCAGCGGGGCTCCACGGCCAGGCCGCGCAGCTCGAGGCGGCCGTCGGCGAGGGACCGCAGTGACGCGGTGGCCACCACCCGCCCGCGGCGGTCGGCGACCACCTCGCACCCGCCGAGGTGGTCGAGGACCTCCCGCGGCGACACCGGCACGCAGCCTGGCCGGGCGCCCCGCACCAGCCCGGCGACGACGAACACGTCGTCCGGCCGCGCGGCGCGGGGCCGTGGTCCCTCCCCCGATCGTTCCGGGGCGCGCGCGGTCCTCATCTCTGCGACTCCCCTGGCACCCGCTGCAGCGCCCGCTCCAGGCGCCCGACGGCCTCGTCGAGCTCCGCCTCGGTCACGGTCAGCGGCGGCAGCAGGCGCACCACGTCGCCCCCCGCGGGCACGACCAGCAGGCCCTCCTCGGCTGCGTGGCGGACCACCTCGCCGGCGGGCACCGAGACCTCCACGCCGACCATCAGGCCGCGGCCCCGCACGTCGGTCACCCGTGGCGTGTCCAGCCGCGCCAGCGCCTCGCGCAGGTACCGGCCCCTGGCCTGCACCGCGCCGAGGAGCGCGTCGTCGTCGATCGCCTGCAGCACCCGCAGCGCCACGTGCGTGACCAGCGGGCCGCCCCCGAAGGTCGTGCCGTGGCAGCCCGGGGTCAGCGCGCCGGCGACGCGCTCGGTCATCAGCACCGCGCCGATCGGCAGCCCTCCGGCCAGCGGCTTGGCCAGCGTCATCAGGTCCGGCGCCACGCCGGCCCACTCGTGGGCCCACAGCCGCCCGCTGCGCCCCAGCCCGCACTGGACCTCGTCGAGGATCAGCAGCGCGCCGATCTCGTTGCACCGGGCACGGACCGCGCGCAGCCACTCGTCGGGGGCGACGTGGACCCCCGACTCCCCCTGGATCGGCTCCACCAGGACCGCCGCGACGGTCTCGTCCAGCTGGCCCAGCGCGCCTCCGTCGCCGAACGGGGCCCGCTGGAACCCCCCCGCCAGGGGCCGGAACGGCCGCTGGTAGTCGGGACGGTCCGTGGCGGCCAGCGCGCCCATCGTGCGCCCGTGGAACGACCCGTCGAAGTACACGATCGTCGAGCGCTCCGGGCCGGCGGCCAGCCGCGCGAACTTGATCGCGCCCTCCACCGCCTCGGCGCCGGAGTTGCAGAAGAACACCCGGTCCGCGAACGAGCGCCGCACCAGCGCGCGGGCCAGCAGCGCCGGCGGCCCGCTGTGGTACAGGTTGGAGACGTGGATCAGCCCCTCGGTGGCCTCTCGGATCGCGTCCAGCACCACCCCGGAGCGGTGCCCCAGCGCCAGCACCCCGATGCCCGAGGTCATGTCCAGGTAGCGGGTCCCCCCGGCGGCCTCCAGCTCGCAGCCGCGGCCGTCGGTGAACAGGCACTGCGGCCGCGCGTAGGTCGGGGCCAGGTAGCGGCTGGCCCACCCCAGCTGGAGCTGGCCGACGGTGCCCTCGGAGTGCACGATCTGCTCTGCGGTCCCGGTCATGACATCACCTCCGTGGCCTCCCCGCTGCGCAGGCTCGGCACGCTGCCGACCCGCACCCGCCGCACCCCCGCGTCGAGCGCGGCCAGGGCGGCCTGGAGCTTGGGGACCATCCCGCCCGAGACCACCGAGCGCGCGATCAGCGGCTGCACCTCGTCGGGGCGCAGCCTCCGCAGCGGGGTGTCGCCGTCGAGCACCCCGGCGACGTCGCTGACGAAGTCCAGCGAGTCGGCCCCCAGCGCGGCGGCGATGCCCTGGGCGGCGGTGTCGGCGTTGACGTTGACCGGCTCTCCGTCGGACCCCAGCGAGACCGGCGCCAGCACCGGCACGAAGCCCTGCGCGATCAGCATCCGCAGCAGCGCGTCGTCCACCCGCGGCGGGCCGCCCACGCGGCCCAGGCTGGGCTCGTTGATCAGGTCGGCGCGCAGCAGCCCGAGATCGATCCCGGAGAGCCCCATCGCCGGGATGCCCTGGACCAGCAACCGCGCCACCAGGCGCTTGTTGACCGAGCCGCACAGCACCATCGTGGTGATCCACATCGACTCCGCGGGGGTCACCCGCAGGCCCGAGCGCTTGCGCGTGGGGACCCCCAGCGCGTCGTGCAGCGCGGCGATCTCCACGCCACCGCCGTGCACCACCACCACCCGGCCGCCGCCGTCGAGCAGGCCGTGGACGTGGTGGCCCAGGGCGTCCATCCGTGCCTCCTCGGTCAGCAGGCTGCCGCCGACCTTCAGCACGGTCGTCATCGGGGTCTTGGGCTCGCTCATCCGTTCGCTCCCGTTCCCTCTCGAGCGGAGGCGGGCTCCACGCCGAGCGCGCCGGGCAGGCCCAGCGCCTCGGGGAGCCCGAGCATCGCGTTCATGTTCTGCACGGCCTGGCCGGCCGCGCCCTTGATCAGGTTGTCGATCGCCGCGGTCAGCACAATCGCCGGCGAGGCCTCGACGTCGTGCACGCCGACCTGGACCCGGTTGGTCCCGGCCACGCCGCGGATCCGCGCCTCCTCGCCCTCGGGCAGCACCTCGACGAACGGCTCGCCGGCGTAGCGCTCGCGGAGCAGCTCGCGGGCCTCGTCGGCCCCGAGGCCGCCGCCCGTCAGCACGATCGTCTCCTCGATGCCGCGCTCCAGCGGGACCAGGTGCGGGTTGAACACCACCTGCGGGTCGACGCCCCGCGGGTGGTGCTCGCGCAGCGTCTGCTCCAGCTCCGGCACGTGGCGGTGGCGGCGGCCGACCTTGTAGGGCCGCACGTCGCCGCTGACCGACAGGAAGTGGTTGGTCGCGGTCGGGGGGCGCCCCGCGCCGGAGACGCCGGACTTGGCGTCGACGACCGCCACGCCGTCGAGGCGATCGGCCTCGGCCAGCGGCAGCAGCGCCAGCGCCGCGCAGGTGGGGTAGCAGCCGGGGTTGGAGACCACCAGCGCGCCGGGCAGCGCCTCGCGGGCGTACTCGGTCAGGCCGTAGACCGCCCGCCCGGCCAGCTCCTCCGGCCGCGGCGAGCCGTAGACCTCCTCGTGCAGGCGCTGGTCGTGCAGCCGCAGGTCGCCCGACAGATCGATGGTCCGCACGCCGGCACCCGCGAAGCGCGCGGCCGCGGCGGCCGAGGCGCCGTGGGGCAGGCACAGGAACGCCACGTCGATCGCGCCCGGGTCGACCTCGTCCGGGTGGCACAGCGGGCACTCCGGCGCGCCCGGATCGATGACCCGCAGCGAGCGCCCCGCCGCCTGGCGCGAGGCCGCGTAGTCGACGCGGGCGCGGGGGTGCTGCTCCAGCAGCGCCACCAGCTCGGTGCCCGCGGTCCCGCTGGCGCCGAGGACGCCGGCGCGGATCGTCGCGCCGGCGCCGTGGTCCACGACGGGGTGCTTCGGGGTCGGGGTCCTCGCAGTCCGCTCCATGGTCTGCCGCCTTCCAGATGGTTCGTGCCGGGCTCGCCCCCCTTACTTGCAACGACCATGCCAGCCTCCTCCCCGCGCGTGACACGGGCGCGATCTCCGTCCTGGTGGGCCCCCGGTGCCGGTCGACGGCCGGCCTCGGTCGCCGGCTCTTGGGTCATCGCTGTCCCACAATCCTCCGGGAAGCCACGAGCTGGGTATCATTCATCCACAGCGGCGCGAGAAACCCGAACCTTTGGTTCGGAATCCGAGCGGGACGCGGTTCGGGACACGAGAGTCCCGGTCCGTGCAACAATGGGACGCTCTTGTCCCAAACTGACGGAGGGTCCAGGATGGAGCCCGACGACGACCGGCCGCTGGTCCTGCTGCTGAGCTGTCCCGAGCTGGCCCGGCCGCTGAAGCAGGCGGGGTTCCGCACCCACTCGTTCCGCGACGCGGCCCGCGCCGCGAGCCGCGCCCGCGAGCTGCACCCGCGCATCACGGTGCTGCAGGCCCTGGACCTGGCGCTGGCCGAGGTCACCGCCGTGGTGGAGCTGCTGCGCCGCGAGATGCCGTTCACCGACGTGCTGCTGTGGGAGCCCCGCGGCGACGCGGCGGTGGTGCGGGACGCGCTGCGCGCCGGGGCCGGCGACGCGGTGCTCTCCCCCGACCCGGGACTCGTGGTGGAGGCCGTGGCGCGGGTGGTCGACGCCCAGCAGTTCCTGCCGCGGATGCTCGAGATCGAGCGGCGCCCCAAGGGCTCGTGGGAGTTCGAGGGCATGGTCGCCCGCAACCGCCAGATGTGGGACCTGTTCGCCACCGCGGCGCGCACCGCCGAGACCGAGGCCCCGGTGCTGATCCTCGGCGAGACCGGGACCGGCAAGGAGCTGCTCGCCCGCGCGATCCACCGCAAGTCGGGGCGCCCCGGCGAGTTCGTCGCGGTCAACTGCTCGGCGGTGCCCGAGAACCTCATCGACTCCGAGCTGTTCGGGCACGTCAAGGGCGCGTTCACCGGCGCCCACCGCGCGTCCCAGGGCCTGTTCCGCGCCGCCGACCGCGGCACGCTGATGCTCGACGAGATCGGCGACATCCCCCTGGCGGTCCAGTTCCGGCTCCTGCGCGCGCTGCAGGAGGAGCGGGTCCGACCGGTCGGCGGCGAGGAGGAGGTCCCCTTCGACGCGCGCGTCGTCGCCGCGACGTCGCGCGACCTGGAGCGGCTCGCCGAGGAGGGCACGTTCCGCCCCGACCTGATGTACCGCCTCGACGTGATCCGGCTGATCATCCCGCCGCTGCGCGAGCGGCCGGACGACATCCTGTTCCTGTTCGGCCACTTCGTCCGCCGCCTCGCCGAGCAGTACGGCCTGACCCGCCCCGACCTCAGCGACGGGTTCATCGACGAGCTGCAGGCCCACGACTGGCCGGGAAACGTGCGCGAGCTCGAGAACTTCAGCGAGCGCCTGCTGCTGACCCAGAGCGGAGCTCGCCGCACCCGCCGCCACTTCCGGCGGCTGATGCGCTCGTTCGAGGAAGACGGGGGGCCGGACGCCGGCCTGGCGAACGGGGGCCCCGCCGAGCTCCCGGCGGTGCCCCTGGAGCGGACCCTGCCCGAGGTGCTCGACAGCGCCGTGGTGCGGGTCGAGCGGGCCTACCTCGACGCCTGCCTGAGCCGCCACCACGGCCGGATCCAGGACACCGCCGACCACGCCGGGATCAGCCGCCGCACGCTGCTGCGCAAGATGCGCGCCCTGGGCCTCGACAAGCGCGACTACAAGGCGTGACGCCGCGGCGTCGCGGCGGCTACGGGGTCGGCCCGGCCCCGGCGTCCACCTCGGTGTCCCGGCCGGGCTGCTCCGCCAGCTCCCGCTCGATCCGTTCGTCGCGCCGGAGCGTCGGCCCCGGGTCTCCCGCGCTCGTCACCGCTCCGCTCCCCCCTGCGCGCCGTCGGCGTCGCGCACCGACTCGACGAACACGTCGAACCGGACCCGCATCCCGGCATAGGGGTGGTTGAGATCCACCACCAGGCGCTCGTCCTCGACGCGCTTGACCCAGGCGGAGACCGCGTCGCGCTCCGTCGTCCGCAGCGTGATCCGCTCCCCGACCGACGGGTCGAGCTCGTCGGGGACGTTCTCGTCCGGGACCACCCGCTCCGAGTCCTGGCGCGGCTTCCCGTAGGCCTCCTCGGGCTCGAGCGTGATCGACACGAAGTCCCCGGGCCGGCTCCCCGCCAGCGCCCGCTCCAGGCCGGGCGCCAGGTTGTGGGTCCCCGGCAGGTAGTAGGTCGGGCCCCGCTGGGCCGAGGTCTCGAGGACGGCGCCCTGCTCGTCCCGGATGGTGTAGTGGATGCCGACCACCTTGCCCTCGGCCACCGTGTCTCTGGTCGCGGTCATCGCTCGTCGCCTCCTCTCGCGCGTCTCGTCGTGGTCTCCGGCCTAGACACCCGCGAGGCCACGTCAACCCTTGCGATCCGGCCCCCGGGTGCCTACGCCGGAGAGCGCGCCGGCGTGACCCGCCGGGAGAGGAGGCGCGATGTTCCCGTTCGCCAAGATCCTGTGCCCCGTGGACTTCAGCAGGCCCTCGATCGAGGCGCTGGAGTGGGCGGTGGTGCTGACCCGCCACTTCGGCGGCGAGCTGCTCGTGGTCCACGTCGTGGACGAGATCCCGGTCGTCGCCGCCACCCCCGGGGGCCCGGTGGCCACCAACGCCGCGGGATACCAGCAGCAGGTCGTCGACGAGGCGGACCGCGACCTGTGGGAGCTGTGCAAGGAGCACGTCCCGGAGGAGCTGCGCTCCGAGCGAGAGGTCGCGGTGGGGCTCCCGGCGCAGGCGATCGTGCGCCTCGCCGCCGAGCACGGCGCCGACCTGATCCTGCTCGCGACCCACGGCCGCACCGGCTGGCGCCGCTTCATCTCCGGTTCGGTCACCGAGCGGGTCGTCCGCGAGGCGGACTGCCCGGTGCTGACGATGCAGCCGAGCCACCGGGAGGAGGCGTGATCGCCCCCACCGGCGGGGCGGGGTATGCTGGGGTCACCCCTGGCGGCGGGGCCACGGGGCCGGGAGGGTGGACGGTGGACGACCGGGTCGACGTCGACGTCGCGGGGCGCACCCACGTGGGGCACCGGCGCGATCGCAACGAGGACCAGTTCCTGGTGGCCGACCTCAGCAAGGCGCTCACGGTCCGCGCCTCGAGCCTCGCGTTCGAGGACCAGACGGCCCTGATCGGCGGGGTCCGCGGCGCGCTGCTGGTCGTCGCCGACGGGATGGGCGGGCACGTCGGGGGCCAGCGCGCCAGCCGGGTCGCGGTGCAGGCCCTGCAGCGCTACGTGCTCCACACGATGTCGTGGTTCTTCCGGCTGGACGAGGGGGACGGCGAGGCCCTCGAGGGGCAGCTGGTCGCCGCCGTCGAGCGCTGCCAGCAGGCGCTGGAGCAGCAGCTGGACGCCGACGACAGCCGCGAGGGGATGGGCACCACGCTGACGCTGGCCTACGTCGCCTGGCCGTGGACCTACGTCGTCCACGTCGGCGACACGCGCTGCTACCTGCTGCGCGAGGGCCAGCTGCACCAGCTGACCCGGGATCAGACCGTGGCCCAGGTGCTGCTCGACGAGGGCGTCTTCGACGAGCACGCCGCCGAGGAGTCGCCGACGGCGCACATGCTCTCGCAGGCCCTGGTGGCCAAGCGCGACAACGAGATGAGCCCGGAGGTGTACCGCTCCTCGCTCGAGCTCGGCGACACCCTCGTGCTGTGCAGCGACGGGCTGACCAAGCACGTCGACGACGACACCATCGCGCGCCTCACGGCCGCCGCGGAGACCGCCGACGGCGCCTGCGAGGCGCTGGTCGACGCCGCCCTCGAGGGGGGCGGCTCGGACAACGTCACGGTGGTGGTCGCGCGCTACACCCGCCCCCGCGGCTGAGCGGCCGTCAGGCCGTCCCGCCCGGCGCCGGCGCCGCGATGCGCAGCCGATCCACGACCCGCTCCACGCCACGCCGGCGCTGGAGCCAGCGCCGCAGCGAGTCCTTGCGCTCCAGGCTGGCGACCTCTCCCCGCGCGACGGCGGTGGTCCCGAACACGGACACCAGGACGTCGTCCGGCCCGGCGATCGCCGCGAGCCGCCGGCGCAGCTGGCGCGCGCGGGCGGCGTCCTGCTCGCGCGTCGTGGGCGACACGGTGGACAGGTTCTCGATCTCGCGCACGCCCTTGACGTGCGACAGCAGCTCCTCGAGCCGCTTCAGCTCCTCGCGGTGATCCACCGTGCCGGCGAGCGTCAGGACGCCGTCCTGCACGTCGAGCCCCAGCGTCGTCTCGTCGATGTCCGAGGTCGCCGCCAGCAGCGCCTCCACCGAGCGGGCGATCGCGCGGTCGGTGGTGGGGTGCGGCTCCACCTCCAGCGCCCGGCTCACCACGTGCCGGACCCCGTCGACCTCGCTGGCCACGCGCTCGATCAGCCGCCGCTTCCACAGCGCGTCGACGCCCCCCTGGAGGTACACGGTGCCGGCCCGCACCTGCACCTTCAGGCGGCGGGGGTCCAGCTCCGCGGCGGCGCGGACGCGGTCCCGCACCCGGCGGGCGGTGGCGGCGTCCTCCTGCCGGGTGGGCAGCTTGATCGCGATGTTCGGCAGCTGCAGGCAGAACTGGACCAGCGCGTCCCGATCGTCGGGCCACTCGAACACCGCGCTGGCGCCGCGGCGATAGAGGGCCGCCTCCCGGCGCCGCGGCAGCTCCTCGAACGCGACCGCCACGACCGGACGCGCGCCCACCTGCAGCATGCCCCTGAGGTACCCCACGACCCGGGCCGAGCTGCGGCTGGGCTGCGGCAGGGTGAGGATCACGGCCAGCGTCTCGGCGTCGACGTCGTCCACGGCGGCGAACGCGTCCTCCCGGCGGCGCAGCGCGACCAGGAAGTGCTCCTCGAGCAGGTCCCGCAGGATGGCCGTGTCGGCGGCCCTCCCGATCAGCAGCAGCGAGGGCCCGGCCCGCGCGGGACGCGCCAGCGGCGCGCGGCGCGGGTCACCTGGGGTCTCACGGGCGGGGGTCGCGAGCATCTCGTCTCCTCTCCGCCCCCGGCCTAAGGACCGCCCGACGGTCGCGCAAGCTCCCGGCCACGTGCCCGGGGAGGCCGGCGCTCCGGCGGCAGGTCGAGGGGCGGGGGGCGGTCCTCCGGCCGCTCGGGGGGCGGCTCCTCCACCGGGGGCCGCTCCACCGGCGGCTCCCGGCGCCGGGGCGGCTG
>CAZOYV010000086.1:0-28593 GCA_964584075.1 uncultured Rickettsiales bacterium
CGTGGCGCTGCGGCACTCAGGCTCGGTCCGGGGATAGATTCACAAGCTCTGAGCGCGGCCCGCGACGGGACCCCCCCCCGGCTCCCGCGCACCTTCCCCTTGCTCCAGCCCGAGATCGTGGGCAGTCTTCCGGTGTCCGCCGACCGGAGGCATGCTCCCATGGACACGGACCACGCCACGCCCGATCCCCCCGCCTGGGTCCCCCGCGACCTGTTCCCCTTCGAGAGCCACTACGTCGAGGTCGACGACCAGCTCGTCCACTACGTCGACGAGGGCACGGGGCCGGTGCTGTTGCTGGTCCACGGCAATCCGACCTGGTCGTTCCTCTACCGGCACCTGATCCGGCGCCTCCGCGGTCGCTTCCGCTGCGTGGCGGTGGATCACCCCGGGTTCGGGCTCTCCCGGCCCAGCGCGGACTACGACTTCCTCCCGGCCAGCCACGCCCGCGTGCTCGAGGGGTTCGTCCGGGCGCTGGACCTGACCGGCCTGACGTTGATGGTCCAGGACTGGGGCGGCCCCACCGGGCTGTGGGTCGCCGGCCGCCAGCCGGAGCGCGTCCGGGCCGTGGTGCTGGGCAACACCTGGGCCTGGCCGATCGACGGCGATCCCCACTTCGAGCGGTTCTCCCGGATGATGGGCGGCCCGATCGGCGGCTTCGCCATCCGCCACTTCAATGCCTTCGTGAACCTGATGATCCCGATGAACACCAAGCGCCGGAAGCTGTCCCGGACGGAGATGGCGGCCTACCGGGGGCCCCTGTCCTCGCCGGAGGCGCGGATGCGGAGCCACATCTTCCCGCGGGAGATCCTCGGCAGCTCGTCGTTCCTCGCCGAGGTCGAGGCGGGGCTGCCGCGCGTCGCCGATCGGCCCGCCCTGATCGTCTGGGGCGATCGGGACATCGCGTTCCTCGCCCGCGAGCGCGAGCGCTTCGAGGGGATCTTCCCGGAGCACCGCACGGTGATCCTCGAGGGCGCCGGCCACTACATCCAGGAGGACTCCCCCGACGAGATCGCGGCGGCCGTCGAGCGCTGGTGGGACGAGGTGGTGGAGCCGGCACCGGGCACCGGAGCTGGAGCTGGTACGCGGTGAGGGAAGGGAGGGGAGGGGTGAGGGACGGGATCGCGCAGCTCGCCGGCTGCCTCCTGGTGCTGCTCCTCGCGGGCTGCGAGGCGTCGCGGTCGCTCCCCCCCGGTACCGTCACCGTCGATCCCAACCCGTACAACCCGTTCAGCGCGCTGGTCACCGTGTCCCACGACGAGGACGTGACGGTCCACGCCGTGGCCGGCGAGGACGGCGCCGGGGGCCTGCAGACCCCGTCCGTCCCGCTCGCCGCCGGCGACGCCACCGAGCTGCTGCTGCTCGGCCTCGAGGCCGACCGCCGCTTCGAGATCCGGGCCGTCGCCACGTCCGGGCAGCGGATCTGGATCAGCGATCCCGAGGTGTTCGTCACCGACCCGCTCCCCGACGGCTTCCCCGAGGTCGAGATCAGCGTCGCGCCCGGCGAGTCCCCGGACCCCGTCGAGGTGCTCTGTACCAACGGCCATCGCCCAGAGTCGGAGTACGACAGGCAGTGGGGGACCTACTTCTGCTTCGACCGCGACGGCTCGCCGGTGTGGTCCCTGGAGCACGACGACGGCCACGCGCTGCTGTCGGTGCGGGCGACCTCCGACGGCGGCTTCGCCGCGGTGGACGACAGCGACTCGCTGCTGGCGCTGTTCGACCGCCGCTGCGCCCCCACCGCCGAGTACCTCCCGCTGTGGTTCGAGGGTCGCACCCGGTTCGAGCACACCTGGATCGACATGCACGAGGTGATCGAGCTCACCGAGGGCCCGTGGGCCGGCGCGCTGGCGTTCCTCACCGGGGTCGGCGACACGCTCCCCGACGGCCGCTTCCTGCTGGGCTACGGGCTGATCGTGTTCGACCCGGCCGCCGAGGAGGTGCGCTGGGACTGGATGAGCCACGGCGAGCTGGGCGACGGCGCGCCGATCGACCCCGCCCTGGACTACGACCGCGTCAGCCCGTTCCTCGACGAGGCCGCCGACTGGCTCCACGGCAACGCGCTGGTCCACGGCCTGGACGCCGACGGCGGGCAGTTCTTCTGGATGAGCCTCCGCCACCAGGACTGGCTGATCAAGATCGACGTCGAGACCGACGAGGTGGTCTGGCGCCTCGGCGCCGAGGGCGACTTCGAGCTCGTCGACGACCTCGACGCGGCCGACCCCCAGCCGCTGTCCCCCGCCCTGTGGATGTCCCACCAGCACTCGCCCGAGATCGTCTCGCGCGACGGGGCGCGCTACGAGCTGGTGCTGTTCGACAACGGCAACCTCCGCCGCGACGACGCCGGCGCCTGGGACTGGGACGCCGAGCCCTACAGCCGCGTCGCGGGCTTCGCGCTGGACGAGGCGACCCTGCGGGCCACCCCGACGTTCGCCCTCGGCGCCTCCGAACCCGCCGACCCCGGCTTCTTCTTCTCGCAGATCCGCGGCGACGCCGACCTGCTCCCCGGCGGCGACCGCCTGCTGTACCTGGCCGGGAACGAGCTGTCCTCGTTCGTCGCCGAGGTCACCTACCCCGGCGGCGAGGAGCGGTGGCGCGCCGAGCTGCGCGGGCAGGGCTACTCCTACCGCGTCGCCTGGTTCCCGAGCCTGTACGACACCACCTGGGCGTATCGCTCGACCCCCTGAGCCGGCGGGGCACCGGGTCGTCCGGGTTCGGTGCAGAAATGCACGGAGAACTGTCACCGAAACGAAACGAATCTGTCACAATGGGTCCCGCCCCCGCGCGCGGTGCACGCGATCCCGTGCCGGCCGCCCGGGGATGATGGATCGGAGTGTCGCGATGGGTAGCCTGCTCGAGCTGATCCGGGGCAAGAAGATCCCGCTCGAGGAGAGCTGGGGCGATTGCCTCGAGATGCTGCGTACCACCGAGGAGATGGTGCGCCTCGCGCGATCGTGTCGCGACGCCGGGGACCAGGCCCAGGTCCGCCTGCGGCGGCTCCACGAGATGGACTCGGGGGTCAACGGCCAGCAGGAGCAGATCCGCCGGCAGGTGTTCACCCACCTCGCGGTCGCCGACGCCCGCGACGTCTCCACGACGCTGAAGGTCCTGACCATCGCGATCCACCTCGAGCGGGTCGGGGACTACGCCAAGAACATCGCCGAGGTCTACCTGCTGCTCCACGGTGGCGCCGACCTCCGGTCCGAGCAGGTCGAGGTCCTCTCCGAGCTCGACGCGATGACCGTGCAGATGTTCCGCGCCACGCGCGAGGCGCTGGTCGCCGCCGAGCCGGAGCGCGCCCAGGAGGTGGTGGAGCTCGCCCGCGCCGTGTCGGGGATCTGCAAGCGCGAGATCGAGGCCACGATCTGCCAGGAAGACGAAGAGGAGCACGATCGCTCCGCGCTGGCGTACGTGCTGCTGCTGCGCCACCACAAGCGCATCGCCAGCCACCTCAAGAACAGCGCCAACGTGGTGGTCGTCCCGATCCACAAGCTGCGCTGAATCCATCCGCCGGGTCACCGCTGGAGGGGAGCCGGATGAGACGCCCCGCAAGCTGGTTCCTCGTGGCCCTGCTGGTGGCGACCGTCGCCAGCCGCCCCGCGGCGGGGGACGAGCCCGCCGAGCCATCCCCCGGCGCGACACCGCTGCCGTGGCTCGTCGAGCACGTCGAGATCAACTCCCTGTGGTACCTGCACTTCATCGTCGAGGACGACGGCGAGGACACCAGGACGCGCTTCAGCGTCAGCCGCGGCTACAGCACGTTCAAGCTGATCCCCACCGACTGGTTCCGGGCCCGCTCGACCGTCGACCTGTACGAGGACGACGACGGCTGGGAGCTGCGCCTCAAGTACCTGTACGGCCGCTTCACGATCCCGATCGAGACACCGGTGATCACCGAGCCACGGGTGGAGTTCGGGCTGGTCCACATCCCGTGGCTCGACTACGAGGAGCACGTCAACCGCTACCGCCTCCAGGGCACGATGTTCATGGAGCGCAACCACCTGTTCAACTCCGCGGATCTCGGGATCACCGGCTTCTTCCTGATCGGCCCCAAGCTCCCGCGCGA
The DNA here is from genome assembly GCA_964584075.1 of uncultured Rickettsiales bacterium. Lineage (GTDB taxonomy): Bacteria > Myxococcota_A > UBA796 > UBA9615 > CAYRNR01 > CAZOYV01. The sequence continues at coordinate 4,064 of CAZOYV010000086.1, forward strand.
GTACCGCGACGACGTCAGCCCGGCCTACCCGGGGCGCTACGGGAGCTTCGCTGCAGGCCTGTACAACGGCGGCGGGTACCACGGCCCCGAGCTCAACGACAACAAGGTCTTCATGCTCCGGGCGACGGTGCGCCCGCTGGGGCCGCTGCTGCCCCACCTGTCGCTCTCGTACTTCCTGATCCACGGTCGCGGCAACAGCGAGGACGCTCCGCTCTGGCAGCTCCACGCCGGCTTCCTGTCGTTCGAGCACCGCTACTTCGTGGTGACCGGCCAGGTCGCCACCGGCCGCGGCGACCAGAACGGCACGCGGGTGGACGCCGACGGCGACGCGCTCCGGCACCTGGGCGCCTCGGGCTTCCTCGAGGTCAAGCTGCCGTGGATCCGCTCGGCGGTGTTCGGGCGCTACGACTGGTATCGCTGGTGGGACGGCGATCCGGTCGATGACGGCAGGATCATCGTCGGCCTGGCGTTCTACTTCTGGCGCCAGTGCGCGATCGTCGTCGACCTCGACCACCAGCACGACCTGCGCCGAGATCGGGACCCTGCCTGGGCGGTGAAGACCACCCTGCAGATCAAGCTGCCCTGATCGTCTCCCGCGGGAGCGAGGCCTCCGCTCCCGCCTGAAACACTGGTATCGTGGGAGAGCCAGGGGCAGGTGCCCCAGGGAGGAGGCACGATGGGTCGGGACGCCGGCTGGTACCGCGGGTGGAGCCTGGTCGCCCTGCTCGCCGCGCTGGTGCTCGGGTGCGGCGAGTCGCCGTTCGCGGAGACGCCTTACGACGACGACGGCGGGGACGACGACGGCGCCGACGACGACACGGTGGGCGACGACGACGCCGGGGACGACGACGCCGGGGACCCCTGCGACGACGTCGTGTGTGGCGACAACGCCCACTGCGAGGCCGGGGACTGCTTCTGCGACGACGGCTTCGAGGGCGATCCGTGGACCGCCTGCGACCCGATCGTCTCCGAGGAGGAGCGGATCCGCGCCGAGCTCGTGGAGATCGCGATGGCCGAGGAGGGGATGTGCGAGGGGGTCGACGACCGCCCCTACATGCAGTACCAGCCCGGCTACTGGTGCTACGACTTCGTGGCCTGGGTCTACGAGCAGGCCGACGAGGGCCTGCCGTCCCCGATCTCGCTCCCCGAGGTCTGGGTCCCGGTGCCCGAGGGCTGGCGCCCCCAGCCCGGCGACCTGATCAAGTACGAGATCCAGCACTACGGGATGGTCGCCAGCCTCTCCGGCGACGAGCTGACGGTGTTCACCATCGAGGGCAACGTCAACTACTGCGTGATGCAGCGCTCCACCACCGACGCCGCGGTGGAGTACTACGGGACGCTCGAGGACTGGATGGCCAACCTGCCGTAGTTCGTGCGCACGCCGGGCCGCGGCTCTGGTACCCTCCCGGGCCCGGGAGGAGTGGCCATGTCCCGCACCCCGAACACCCCCCCGCCTCGCGTCGCGCCCTCGCTGACGACACTGCTGCTGATCGCCGCGCTGGCCGCGGTGCCGCGACCCGCCACCGCCGAGACCGCGGTCAACGGCACCCTGCGCGACGGCGGCGACCACCAGGTGCTGCACGTCTGGGGCACGCACTACGAGATGGGCTACGCCCACGGCTACCTGCTCGCCGAGCGGGTCAAGGCGCTGGCCGAGGGCTACATCCTGCCGATGTTCGGCCTCTCCGCCGCCGAGTACGAGGACGTGCAGTGGCTGATGCTGACGATCCTCGAGATCCCCGCGCCGATCCAGGAGGAGGCGCAGGGAGTGATCGACGGGGTCGAGGCCGCGGGCGTGCCGCTGTACGTCGAGGCGCTGGACCGGGACCTGACCCCCGACGACCTGCTGCTGGCCAACGCCGCCGCCGACCTGTTCGGCGTCGAGTTCGGCTGCTCCAGCGTCTCGGCGTGGGGCGCGGCCACCGCCGGCGATCCGGAGCTCGAGGGCGAGCTGGCGATGGCCCGCGACCTGGACTGGGACTACGGCGGCGGCGCCGCCGACATCCGCGACTTCGGGCTGGTGATCGCCTACCACCCCACCGGCGAGGGCGAGCAGCGCTGGGTCTCGGTGGCGATGCCCGGGTACATCTTCTGCCTGTCGTGCTTCAGCGAGGCCGGCGTGGGCGCGTTCCAGAACCAGGGGAACCACGGGACCCACCTGTTCGACATCGACCAGGACCCGATCCCGCGGCCGATCAACCTCAGCATGCGGCTGGCGATCGAGAGCGCCGACCGGGACGGCGACGGCCGCCAGACCATCGACGACGTGGTCCACGAGGTGTCGTCGGTGGGGCGCATCGGGACCTACGAGATCCACCTGATCTCGCCGGCGGAGCGCAGCGACCCCCCCGCGGCGATCCTGGAGGCCAACAACGGCGGCTGGGCGCTGCGGCTGCCCGACGACGACCCGCTGCCCGCCCCCGACTGCGTCGCGACCACCAACCACCACCGCGAGCTGTACCCGCCCGTCGGCTGCGACCGCTACGACACCATCGTGCAGATGGTCGACGACGCCGGCGGCGCGATGACCCTCGACCGGCTGTGGGACATCGAGAAGGCCGCCTCGTGGAGCAACTGGGGCAGCGGCACGGTCCAGACGATGCGGGTCGTCCCCGCCACCCGTCGCCTCGACGTGGCGTTCGCCGACCACGCCGACGCCGCGCCCTACCGCACGCCCACCTCCTACGAGTTCGAGTGGCTGTTCGCCGACGGCGGGCCGCCGGCGCCCCCCGAGGACGGGGACGATGACGGGGCCACGGGCTGTGCCTGCGGGATGGCCCCCGGGGGGGCCGCGCGCGCCGCCGCGCTGCTCGGCGTGCTGGCCCTGCTCAGTGCCGCTGCATGCACTCGATGGGGGTCAGCGTCGCGGCCTTGTACGCGGGGTACAGCGCCGCCGCGGCGGTGATCGCCCACGCCGCGGCCGCGAAGACCAGCACCTTGAGCGGGTCGAGCTCGGCGTACAGCCGGGTGATCAGCGGCAGGCCCGCCACCTCCAGCGTGTCGCCCCCGAAGAACATCGAGAAGTCCATCCCCCAGTGGGCGAACGGCCAGGTCATCAGCGCGCCGAGGCCGACCCCGAGCGCGGCGGCGATCCCACCGAGCAGCGCCGCCTCGGTGAGCACCAGCGCCGCCAGCCGGCGGGGGGAGCTGCCCAGCGCGAGCATCACCCCGAACTCGCGCATCCGCTCCAGCACCGACATCAGCACGGTGTTGACGATCCCCAGCCCGATCATCGCGAACATCACGACGAACGCCAGGTAGGTCTGGACCCGGTAGTAGGTCGTGTACTCGTGGAGCTCGGGGAGCGCCTCCTGCCACGACAGCACCTGCAGCGCCTGGCCCCCGAGGGTCCGTTCCAGGGTGCGGGTCGCGCCGCGGGCGCGGGACACGCCGGGGAGGTGCGCGGCCACCTGGTGGGCCCCGTCGCCGATGCCCAGCAGCTCCTGGGCATCGCCGAGCCCGACGTGGGCGCAGAACCCGTCGATGTCGTCCAGCCCCGTGTCGAACATCCCGGTGACGCGGAACAGCCGGCCCTCCATCTCGCCGCGGCCCTTGGCCAGCAGCACGACCTTGTCCCCGAGGCCCACGTCGAGCGACTCCGCCAGGGTCCGGCCCAGCAGGATCCCTCCCGGGGTGCCGTCCAGGTACTCGCCCTCGACGACCTGCTCGGCGATGTCGTTGACCCGGGCCTCGGCCGCCGCGTCCACCGCGGTGACGCTCACCGCCGCGCTGCCGCTGGACGACGACAGCAGCCCGCGCACGAACACGCGGCGGGTGACCGTCGCCTCCGGCAGCGCCTCTGCGATCTGGTCCGCCACCCGCGACGAGTCCGGCACCACCTGCTCGACCTTGCGCTCGTCCTGCCAGCCGGGGCCCTGCACCGCGACGGTGCCCGCCGCCGAGCCGATCCCCCGCGCCAGCATCCCGCTGGTCACCCCCTCGCCGACCCCCGAGCTCATCACCAGCATCGCCAGCCCGTAGGCCACCGCCCCGCCGGTGATCAGTGTCCGCCGCCGGTTGCGCCCGAGGTTGCGCCAGGCGAGCTTGAGCACCATCGCGCTACTCCTGCTGCATCGCGTCCACCGGGCGCAGCCGGGCGGCGCGGGCCGCCGGCCACAGCGCCGCGGCGAGGGCGATCACGAACAGGCCGGCCACCGTGGCCAGCAGCTTGGGCACGTCCAGCTCGCCCATGTACAGCGTGTTGAAGCGCATCCCCATCATCGAGAACCCGCCCATCACGCCGCTCAGATCGAGGCCGTGGATCACCAGGTAGGCCACCACCGCGGCGGCCACCGGCAGTCCGATCAGGCACGACACCACCGTCAGCGCGACGGTCTCGTAGATCACCAGCTGGACCATCTGCAGCGGCCCCATCCCCAGGGCGCGGATCACGCCCAGCTCGCGGGTCCGCTCGAACACCGACATCAGCATCGTGTTGAGCACGCTCAGCGCGGCGGCGGCCATGATGAACAGCGTGAAGATCGCGGTGAACACCCCGCCCATGTCCATCATCGCCGCCATCTGCGGGTTGACCTCGCGCCACGACCGCAGCTGCAGCCCGCGGGCCTCGGCCGCCGGTGCGCAGGCCGCCACCAGCCCTGCCACCGCGTCCCGCTCGTCGGTCACCGCCACGATCTCGTGGACCTGGCCGGGGAGCACCAGGAACGCCTGCAGATCGGCCAGCTGCAGCCAGGCCCCGCCCCGGTCCAGGGCCACCGAGCCGGTCTCCAGCAGCCCCACCACCTGGAACAGCTCGTTGGCGGTGGCGCCGTCGGCGCCCTGCGCCACCGCCACCACCTCGTCGCCGAGCCCCACCTCGAGGGTCCCGGCCAGCTCGCGGCCCAGGGCGATCTCGAGTCCCCCGGCGGCGGGCAAGCGCCCCTCGACCACGTCGCCGGCCCGCCCCGAGACCGCGTCCTCGCGGTCCGGCTCGATGCCGAACAGCTGCGCCCCGGCCGCCTCCTCGCCGGCCCCGAGCAGGGCCGCGCCGAACAGCCGCGGCGCCACCTCGACGACCTCGGGCTTCGCCCGCAACTCCTCCACCAGCGGCCCGGCGTCGTCGATCGTCTCCCACATCGAGCGCTGCCTGGGGTACTCGGGGTCGTGCAGCTGGGCGTGGCCCATGTTCCTGGTGATCATCAGGTCGAACATCAGGACGTAGACCCCGTCCATCAGCGTGACCGTCGCCATCCCGGCGACCAGCCCGATCGCCATCGCCAGCCCGGTGATCACGGTGCGGCGGCGGTGTCGCCACAGGTTGCGCCAGGCCAGGCGGGCGAGCAGCACCGGTCAGTCCTCCAGCGGCCCGATGCCGTCCATCAGCATGTCGGCCAGCGTGCCGGCGAACTGGTCCACCGTCAGGCCGCCGCGGATGCGCTCCTCGGCGACGAAGCCGGCGGACTGGATCAGGCCGATCAGCACCTTGCTGCGCGCCTCGAGCTCGCCACGGCTCCAGCGCCCCGGGGCCGCCCGCCGGATCTGGAACCGCAGCCCGGCGGCCTGCAGCTCCATCGCCGCCTGGGGGTCGGGGAACCCCATGTCGGCCATCACCCCCGCCATCTCCTTGTCACCGGCCATGATCCGCGAGCTGAGCGGCAGCGTGTGGACCATCGCGAGATAGGCCTGGAGGGATTGCCGCAGCTTCTCCGCCGGGGAGCGGTCGCTGGCGAACAGCTCGCGCATCGTGCGCATGTAGCGCTGCTTCTCCAGCGCGCCGGCGTGGATCAGCAGGTCGGCCTTGCTGCGGAAGTACTGGTAGACCGTTCCCTTGGCCACGCCCGCCCCGGCGGCGATGTCGTCCACCGTGGTGCGTGCGTAGCCCTGCTGGAGGAACAGCTCCGTCGCGGTCAGCAGGATCCGGCGCCGTCGGCGCTCCCGTGGCGTCCGAGGCTCCTCCTCGCCGACCAGGTTGTCCATCAGCTTCATGAACTGCTTCAGGAAGATGTCCAGCATCGAGTCCAGCGCGCGCTGGGGCACGCCGTCGGTGTCCAGCAGCCTGGAGAGGTCGGTGAACTGCTCTCGTAGCAGCTTCGAGACGTCGGGCGTGCGTCGATGTGCCATACTCGACCGAGTACGCGGACCTGGTCGGTGGGTCAAGGTATTTCGGACTGGATACTGGAAATCGGTCAATAGGTTCAAAAATATTGAACTGGAAATCCAATATCAGTTCAAGTTCGTCCGTCACGCACCGCGGCGCGGCGGTGGCGTGGCGCGCAGCTCGCGGGTCGTCAGCGCGAACCGCTCGCCGCCCAGGTGGTGCAGCAGCTCGAGGCCGTGCTCGAAGGTGTACTCGCCGCCGGCGAAGTGGGCCGGGTCGGCGGCCGCGGCCACGATCCGCCCGATCACGATCGACGAGCGATCGAGGTCGACGATCCGCTCGACCTCGCACTCCAGGTTGCCCACGCACTCCGCCACGCGCGGCGCGGCGATCACCTCCGGCGCCTCGCGGGTCAGCCCGAAGCGCGCGAACTTGTCGGCCACCTGGCGGCCGCTGGTCCGGCCACAGCCGAGCACCGCGTCGGCCAGCGAGCCGTCGGGGACCCCGAGCCCGAACTGCCCGGTCTGCTCGAAGAACCGGTACGAGAAGTGGGTCTTGCCCGACAGCAGCGCGACCATCCCGGGGTCCTTGCGGATCGGCATGTTCCAGGTCACCGGGAACAGGTTGTCGCGCTCGCCGTCGCCGACGCTGACCAGCACCACGGCGCCGGGGTTGAGCAGGCGGTAGGCGTTCTCGAGGGGCTCGATCGGGATCTTCATCGTGTTCCTCCGCGGTGGACCCACAGCCTGCCCGCGGCCGCGGCGGTTGGCAACCACCGGCGACACGGGTGTCAACCGGAGGCGACACCTCCCCGACGCGGCCCTGCGACGCTCGCCCGGGAATCCCGCCTGGTGCGTGGATCTGCTCCACGTTTCCGGACCTGGCACGTCCCTTGCTCTGTTCCCGTGACAGGAACGACACGGTCCGGGCTGCGACGAACAGCGTGCCCACACCTAGCGACCCGGATCGGATCGGGGCGGCGGCGGGATGGTCCCGTCGCCGCCCCTTCACGTTGGTTGCGGTGCGCCCGCTCCCGGGCTATCGTCCGCCATCGCATGTGGACGGCCCCGGTGCACCGACTCGCCCCGATCCTGCTGCTCGTCGCGGTCGCGCTGATCTCGAGCCCCGCCCGCGCCGCGGATCCGCCGGTGCGAGTCGCCGCCGGCCCCGGGATGGGCGTCGGGCTGCGCGCCTCCTCGGCGGACCTGCGCCCCCTCGGCCCCGAGCTGGGGCTGCCCGGCCTCGAGCTGGGGTTCCACGGGCCCGCCGAGCACTCCGTCGAGCTGTCGATCCCGGTGCTCAAGATGATCGCCGCGCCGCTGCTGGTGGAGCGCGCCTGGATCGGCCTCGACGGTTACCGCTGCTGGCGCCGCGAGGTGGCGCCGCGGGTGTGGGCCGTGGCGGGCCCGGGGGTCGGCTGGATGGCGTCGTTCGGGGCCGGCAACGGCACCGGCGGCATCCGACTCGGCGGCCGGCTGGGGATCGAGCTGCGCTCCCCCGAGGAGCGCTTCGCGCTGTCGCTGCTGGTCCAGCCCGGCGCGCTGCTGGAGCTCGGGGACCTGGGTGCCGCGGTCAGCGGCGGCGCGATGCTGTGGGCGAGGTGGACATGGACGCGGCGCTGAGCACTCGCCCCGCCGGGCTCGCCCTGCTGGTCGCCGGCCTCGCCGCGCTGGGGGGCTGCGCGCCGCTGGAGCTCAAGCCGTTCGTGACGTCGCTGCAGGCTCCGGTCCACGTCTCCCACCGCGGGGGCTCCGGCGTGGCGCCGGAGGACACGATGGTCGCCTTCGAGCAGGCGGTCGCGGAGTACGGCACCGACCTGCTCGAGCTGGACGTCCACGCCAGCGCCGACGGGGTGCTGGTGGTGTTCCACGACGACGATCTGGACCGCACCACCGACGGCAGCGGCGCGCTCCACGACCACACGCTGGCCGAGCTGCGGGCGCTGGACGCGGGCTACTGGTTCACCACCGACGACGGCGAGACCTACCCGTGGCGCGGCCAGGGGGTGCAGATCCCGACGCTCGAGGAGGTCCTCGAGGCGTTCCCCGACGTGCCGCTCAGCATCGAGGCCAAGCAGGAGGACCCGCCGATCGTCGACGAGCTCGCCGCGATGGTCGTGGCCTACGACCGCGTCGACAGCGTGATGCTCACGGCGTTCTCCGACGACACCATCGCCGCGATCCAGCAGGAGCTCCCCGAGGTGGCCACCAACTACGGGGAGAACGCCACCCGCTGCGTGGTGTTCCAGCACCTGCTGCAGGCCGGCTGGGGCTCGTGCCCCGCGGCCGACGTGCTGACCGTCCCGCCCGAGTCCTCGGGGCTGACCGTGATCACCGCGGAGCTGGTCGCCTCGGCCCACGCCCGCGGCGTGCCCGTGCTGGCGTGGACGATCGACGACCGCGACGAGATGACCCGGCTGCTCGACCTCGGCGTCGACGGGATCATGACGGATCGGCCGGACGTGCTCCGGGAGGTCCTCGCGGAGCGATGACGGCGCGCTCGCAGCGGGGGCGGGCGCGCGGGGTACAATGGCACCGGCGGAGCGGGGACGCGGCATGAGCGACGAAGACAGGACCCTGACCCTGATCCGGCAGCTGTCGAGCCTGGCGGAGACGCCCGCCGATCTGCCGGCCTACCTCCAGCGGATCGCGACCCTGGCGGCGGAGTGCACCGGGGCCGACGGCAGCTCGCTGATGCTGCTCGACCGGGACGACAGCACGCTGGTGATGAGCGCCACGCACGGCCTCGCGGAGGACGCGATCCGGCGCATCACGTTCCAGCCCGGCGAGGGCATCGCCGGGCGGGTGCTGGAGACCGGCCGCCTCGAGCGCTACGACGACGTCGTCGGCGAGCCCCAGTTCGAGCCCTACGCGTGGCAGGACGGCCAGATCCGGTCGCTGCTGGTGGTGCCGGTCCGCTCCGCCAGCCGCTCGCTGGGCGTGCTCTCGGTGCACGCGGCGGCGACCGGCGTGTTCGGCGATCCCGAGCAGGCGTGGCTCGGGCTGATCGCGCGCCAGGTGGCCACCGACCTCGAGAACGCCTGGCTCCGCGAGCGCAGCTGCTACGACCCGCTGACCCGGGTGTACAACCGCGCCCACTGCCTCGGCCGGCTCCAGGAGGAGGTCAAGCGCGCCCGCCGCCACGGCGGCGAGCTGTCGCTGATGTCGATCGACATCGACCGGTTCCGCACCGTCAACGAGATCCACGGCACCTTCGTCGGCGACATGGTGCTGCGCGAGTTCGCCCGGCGGGTCGCCGACGAGGTGCGCGGCGAGGACCTGTTCGCCCGCTGGACCAGCGAGGAGTTCTTCCTGCTGCTGCCCCACACGGCGGGCGACGCCGCCCTGCGCATCGCCGAGCGCGTGCGGATGCAGGTCTACCAGCGCGCGTTCCGCAGCCGCCGCGGGGCGATCCCGCTGACGGTCTCGGTGGGCGTCGGCTGGCTCGACGACGACCACGACTCGGTGGAGGCGGTGATCGACCGCTGCCGCGAGGCCCTGGGGCGCGCCAAGCGGGCCGGCGGCAACCGCATCGAGCCGCCGCTACCGGCCGCGGACGACGACGAGCCCTCCTAGAACGGCACGTCCCCGGCCTCCGGCGAGGCCGCCGGCGCCGCCGGCCGGACCTCCGGCTTCGCCGTGCTCCGCTCCTCGCTCCCCTGCGGGCGCGGCAGGAACAGCACGTCGTAGGCCACGACCTCGACGATCTTGCGCCGCTGCCCCTCCTTGTCCTCGAAGCTGTGGGGGCTGATCCGCCCGTCGACGACGACCCCGCTGCCCTTGCCCAGGTAGGTGCTGCAGTGCTCGGCCAGCGGCCCGAAGGCCACCACCTTGTGCCAGTCGACGCGTTCGTCGAGGGTGCCGTCGTCGCGCTTCTTGACGTGCCGCGTGGCCAGCGAGAACTTGCCGACCGCCCTGCCGCCGTCGGTGTAGCGCAGCTCGACGTCGCCGCCGAGGTTGCCCATCAGGATGACCTTGTTGATCGTTCGCATCGTCCACCTCTCGGTTGTCGGGGGGTGGACCCAGGTCCTTGCAAGCCCGTTGCCACCTCGAGACCGCGACGTCCCGGCCCCGAGCGTCCGGACACCGTCCGAAAATCGGTCGGTACCGTCCGGATTCCGGTCGATTTGCTCCCCCCCGGGCGAAGTGCTTGAATGGTGCGGTGGATTCCCCGCGCTACATCGCCATCGAGGGCGTCATCGGTGTCGGCAAGACCAGCCTGACCAAGAAGCTGGCGCAGCGCTACAACGGCGACACGATCCTGGAGCCGTTCGAGGAGAACCCGTTCCTCGAGCGGTTCTACCAGGACCCGGCCCCGTGGGCGTTCCAGACCCAGCTGTTCTTCCTGATGAGCCGCTTCAAGCAGCTGCAGGACACCCGCCAGCCATCGCTGTTCCAGTCCACCACGGTCTGCGACTACCTGTTCGCCAAGGACACGATCTTCGCCCACGCGACCCTGGCCGACGACGAGCTCGGGATGTACCACCAGATCTACGAGATGCTCCGCGAGCGGGTCCCGACCCCCGATCTCGTGATCTACCTGCAGGCCCCCACCGAGGTGCTCCTCGAGCGCATCTCGCGGCGCGGCCGGAGCTACGAGCGGGACATCGATCCGGACTACCTGCGGCGGCTCTCCGACCTGTACAACGACTACTTTTTCAACTACAGTGAGTCGCCCTTGATGGTGGTGCAGACGACGCACCTGGACTTCGTGGACCGCAAGGCCGATCTGGACATGCTGGTTCGCGAGATAGGACGGATGAAGGGCGGGACTCAGTACCTGATACCGCGTGGATCGGACCCCGAAGAGGCCGACCGCGACGGCGAACAGGGAGCCCCGTAGCAGCCGTCCTCACAAACCGACGTGCAGGGCCACGCCCGCGCGATCGAGAGGACCCGCCATGAGTACGCCTCCCCGCCACGCCCCGCCGCGCAAGGTGACGGTGCGGACCCTCGCCCGCTTCAAGTCGATGGGCAAGAAGATCACGATGCTGACGGCCTACGACTACGCCATCGCCCGCCTGCTCGACCAGGCCGGGGTCGACATGATCCTGGTCGGCGACTCGCTGGGCATGGTCGTGCAGGGCCACGACGACACGCTGCAGGTCACGATGGACCACGTCGTCTACCACGGCAGCATCGTCGCCCGCGCCGTGCAGCGCGCCCACGTGGTGCTCGACATGCCGTTCATGAGCTACCACGTCTCGGTCCAGCAGGCCGTGGAGAACGCCGGGCGGCTGATCAAGGAGGGCCACGGCCACTCGATCAAGCTCGAGGGCGGCACCGAGCGGATCGAGGTGATCGAGGCGATCACCCGCGCCCAGATCCCGGTGCTGGCCCACGTGGGCCTGACCCCGCAGTCGATCCACGCCTTCGGCGGCTACCGGATCCAGGGCTGGCTCGACGACGAGGCCCGGCGGATCAAGGACGGCGCGCTCGCCGCCCAGCAGGCCGGGGCCTACGGCATCGTGCTCGAGGGGATCCCCAGCGCGCTGGCCGCCGAGGTCACCGAGCTGCTCGAGATCCCCACGATCGGCATCGGCGCCGGCCCGGACTGCGACGGCCAGGTGCTGGTGATCAACGATCTGCTGGGCCTCGACGACGAGTTCCAGCCGCGGTTCGTCAAGCGCTACGCCGACCTCGCCGGCACCGTCCGCGGGGCCGTGCGGTCCTACATCGACGACGTCCGCGGCGGCGCCTTCCCCGCCGAGGAGCACTCGTTCGTCGAGCCCCCCGCCAGCCGCAAGAAGCTGATCGCCAACTGACCATGGATCGGCTCCACACCGGCGCGGAGATGCGGGCCTGGTCCCGCGCCGCCCGCGCCCGCGGGGAACGCGTCGGGTTCGTGCCCACGATGGGCTACCTCCACGAGGGGCACCTCGGCCTGGTGCGCGTGGCCCACGAGCACGCCGACCGCGTCGTGGTCTCGATCTTCGTCAACCCGACCCAGTTCGCCCCGGGCGAGGACCTGTCGCGCTACCCCCGCGACCCCGACGGCGATCTGGCCAAGTGCCGCGCCGAGGACGTCGACGCCGTGTTCCTGCCGCCGGTGGAGGAGATGTACCCGCCGGGGAGCCAGACCTTCGTCACCGTCGAGGAGCTGACCCGCGGCCTGTGCGGCGCCGACCGTCCGACCCACTTCCGCGGCGTGACCACCGTGGTGTCGCTGCTGTTCCACCTCGTCGAGCCCGACGTCGCGGTGTTCGGCGAGAAGGACTACCAGCAGCTCAGGGTCGTGCAGCGGATGGTCCGCGACCAGGGGTTCCCGGTGGAGGTCGTCCCCGGCCCCCTGGTCCGTGAGCCCGACGGCGTGGCGATGTCCAGCCGCAACGCGTACCTCTCGGCGGAGGAGCGGGCCCAGGCCGTGGTGCTGAACCGCTCGCTGGCGTGGGCCCGCGAGCAGGTCGCCGCCGGGTGCCCGGTGGCCCCCGCGCTCGCCGCCGAGGTCCGCGCCCGGATCGAGGCCGCCCCGCTGGCCCGCGTCGACTACGTCGCCCTGGTCGACGACGACGATCTGCGCGAGCTCGACGGCCCCACCGAGCGCCCCGCCCGGCTGGCCGTCGCGGTGCGCTTCGGCCGCACCCGGCTGCTGGACAACGTCCAGCTCGTGCCCATGGTGGACCGATGGACAACATGACCCTGCTGCTGCTGGTCGTGATCGGCGTGATCGCCGCCAGCCAGCTGCTCCAGCACAGCGGGCAGTGGATCCTCCGCCCCTACGTGTTCTGGCCGGTCGAGGGGCTGCTCGTGATCGCGCTGGGGTTCGTCCTGTTGGCGCGGTTCTCCCCGGAGCAACACCCCAACCCGCAGATCGACTGGACGATCAAGGTCTTCCTGTCGCTGTTCCTGCTGTGGCGCCTGCTGCAGAACTGGATGCACCGCCAGAAGGTGCTGCGCGAACGGTCGGCGGACGAGTTCCAGCAGCGCGAGCAGCAGCGCGTCCGCGCGCGCGAGGAGCGCGAGGAGCGCGAGGAGCGCCAGGAGCGCCAGGAGGGCGAGCAGGCGCTGGTCGCCGAGGACGAGCCCGAGGGATGAGCGGCTCGATCCGCCCCGGCGTCCAGGTCCTCGGCATCGACGACGGCCCGTTCGAGCGGGACCACCGCGGCGACGTGCTCGTCGTCGGCACCGTGTTCCGCGGCGGCGACCGGCTCGAGGGCGTGCTCTCGACCCACGCCCGCCGCGACGGGCGCAACGCCACCGACAAGCTCATCGAGCTGATCCGCGGGTCGCGGTTCCACCCCCAGCTGCACTACGTCCTGCTCGACGGCATCGCGCTGGCCGGGTTCAACGTCGTCGACATCGTGCGGCTGCACCGCGCCATCGAGCTGCCGGTGATGGTCGTCAGCCGCACGCTGCCCGACCAGGACGCCGTGCGCCGCGCGCTGGTCGACAACCTGCGCGGCGGCGCCGCCCGCTGGCGGATGATCGAGCGCGCCGGCCCGGTCCACGCCGTCGAGGGCCTGTACTGCCAGCTGGCCGGCCTCGGCCCGCGCGAGGCCGCCGCCCTGATCCGGCTGACCCGCCGCCACGGCAAGCTGCCCGAGCCGATCCGCGCGGCCCACCTGATCGCCGCCGGGATCGTCCGCGGCGCCAGCCGCGGCCGGGCGTAGCTGGTCTCCATCCCGAAGACCGGGACGGGAACTGGCTAGCAGCTCTCGGCCGGCTCGACGTAGTAGACCAGGATCTCGCTGCCCGGCTCGGGGATCGCGCCGGGGTCGAAGACGACCGCGTTGGCCGGCGGCGGGTCGTAGACCCAATCGGTGCTGGGGTTGCCGTCGACGGTGACCTCGATCGTCTCGGGCATCGGCTCGAACGTCAGCTCGAAGCGGTCCTGGGGCGCCATCACCGCCGCGGGGATCGTCGACAGCACCGGCATCCAGTCCTGATCCCAGATGCACACCCCGGCGCCGCCGGTGTCGGCCACCGCCTGGTCGATCCGCGGGGCGGTCTCCTGCACGTTCTTGCACACCGTCTGGGCGTTGTAGACCGCGCTGACCGCCAGGCGATCGGGGTTGCCCTTCACCGCGATCAGCTCATTGACGTAGTACCCCACCGGCGACGGGGACTGGTCGGGCTCGTCGGTCAGCAGGATCACCGCCAGGCCCGCGTCGGTCCGGACGAACCCCTCGTTGGCGCCCCCCGGGGCGTGCAGCGGCGGGGTCACGGCCTGCAGCGCGAACTCCAGCGGCTGCTCCTGGCCGCTGCCGCCGGTGCCGAGCTCGACCGTGGCCGCGAACACCTCGGCGGCCTTCGGCGTGCCGGGATCGATGATCGGGGTGGCCCCCTGCAGCTCGCCGTCGTCGGTGGACACGACCCCGATCTGGTAGTCCATCCCCTCGCCGTCGAGGAACCCGATGAACGCCGTCGCCATCGCGCCCAGCGTCAGCTGGTGGGACTGCATCGAGCACGAGTTGTCGACCACCCACAGGATGTCCACCAGGCTGGCCTCCGGCGCGGTGAAGCCGTCCATCCAGTCGTGCTCGGGCACGCCGCTGCCGGCCACCGTCTGCGTCACGAGGGCGAAGTCGGGGTGGTCGGTCTCCGCCCGCAGGCCCGCGCTGAACGGGGCCACGCGCTGGGGCGCGTAGATCACCTCGAACGGCACCGCGCCCCCGGCAGGGACGACGTACGGCGGGGGCGACGGGAGCACCACGGTCGCCTCGTCGGGGACGGGGTCGAACTCCAGCGCCGAGACCTCCACCGACACGTCCGTGCCGTTGACCAGCTGCATCGTCTGTGCGTCGTCACAGCCCAGCAGGACGTCCCCGAACTCCAGCGGTGGCCACAGGTAGACCGCGTCCAGCGGCGGGCTGGTGTCGTCGTCGCCGGCGTCGTCGTCCCCGCTGTCGTCGTCCGCGGCGTCGTCGTCGCCGGCGTCGTCGTCGCCGGCGTCGTCGTCCTCGGTCTCCCAGATCCCGGTGTCCTCCTCGCAGCCCCCCGGCGCCAGCGCCAGGCTCAGCAGCGCGGTGGCCCACAGTCCGGTGCGCATCGCGGCCTCCTCACTCGCAGTCGCCGACCACGTTGTATGTGATCTCGATCAGGCTCCCCGGCTCCGGCACCGCGTCGAGGTCGAACACCACCGCGTTGCCCGGCTCGTCGTAAGACCAGCCCTCGGTCACCGGCGCCTTGTCCACCACCACCGCGATCGTCGCCGGCACCGGCGCCTCGCTCAGCGCGAAGGTGCTCGCCGGGCCGGTCACGATCCCGGTGACCGCCGACAGCGCCGGCAGCCAGTCCGTCTCGCAGATGCTGACCTCGGTGCCGCCGGTCCCCACGATCACGTCGTGGATCTTCGGCCCCGCGTACGCGTTGGCGCAGCCCGTCGTCAGGCCGTAGATCCCGGCCACCGCGACCCGCGCCGGGTCGGGCTTGAAGCCCTCGAACGTGGCGATCCAGGTGGCGGCGTCCCCCGGCGACTGGTCGGGCTCGTCGGTCAGCAGCACCACGGCCAGCCCGGCGTCGGGGCGGATCAGCCCCTCGTTGGGCCCGCCGGGCTCCATCAGCGGGGGCGTGATCGCCTCGTAGCCGAACCGCAGCGGCTGCTCGGTGGCCGAGCCGCCGGTACCGAGCAGCACGGTCTCGGCGAACGTCGCGGCCGGATCGACGGTGGCGCTGTCGATGATCGGGACGCCGCCCTGCAGCGTGCCGCTGTCGGTCGTCACCACGCCGATCTGGTAGTCCACGCCGGCGTCGACGAGGAAGTCGATGAACGCCGCGGCGTTGTCCGACAGGTGCTGCTGCTCCTCGGTCATCGAGCACGAGTTGTCCACGACCCACAGCAGGTCGACCTGGGTGTTGCCCTCCTGGACGAAGCTGTCGATCTGCTCGTCGGTGGCGGTGCTGGAGCCCTCGGCGGTCTGGGTCACGACCGGCAGGTCGGGGTGGTCGGTCTCGACCTGCAGCGTCGCGGTGTGGTCGTCGAACGTCTGCGGGTGGTACTGCACGTCGAGCCGCAGATCGAAGCCGGGATAGATCGTGATCGGCCACGCCACCGGCGACAGCAGCGAGAAGTGCTCCTCGCCGGGGTCCACCGCGTGGGCCGAGACGGTCACCGCCTGCTCGCCCTGGTTGAGGATCGCGATCTCGGCCTCCTCGACACAGCCCAGCCCGGTGTCGGGGAAGCTCAGCGGGGGCCACAGGACCACGTCGTCTGGGGGCGGCGTGGCGTCGTCGTCGCCGCTGTCGTCGTCGCCCGCGGAGTCGTCGTCGCCGCTGTCGTCGTCGCCGCTGTCGTCGTCGCCGGCGTCGTCGTCGTCGAGCTCGATGTCGCCGTCCCCGGGCGGACACCCGAGCAGGGCGAGCAGCAGCGCCAGCGGGAGCACCGCGCCGCGTCGCAGCCATCGTTGCATGGCCCCTCCGGACCCCACCCCCCTCGTGCGGACTGTACCGCGCGAGGGGAGCGGGAGACCAGGGGGGATCGGTGCCCGGAGCGGGGAGGGGATCGCCTGGAACCGGCGGGGCGGTCGCCGGAGGGCGCCTACTGGCCCAGGTAGTGGGCCTTGCGGACCAGGTCCACCACGCGGTTGCTGTAGCCCCACTCGTTGTCGTACCAGGTCAGGACCTTGACCAGGTTGCCGCCGGTGACCATCGTCTGCTGCGAGTCGAAGATCGAGCTGTGCGGGTTGCCGATGATGTCGGTGCTGACCAGCGGCTCCTCGCTGTACTCGAGGATCCCCTTCATCGGGCCCTCGGCGGCGTCGCGCACCGCGGCGTTGACCTCTTCGCGGGTGACGTCCCGCTCCAGCACGGCGCACAGGTCGACCACCGAGCCGTCGGGCACCGGCACGCGCATCGCCATCCCGTCGAGCTTGCCGTCGAGCGCCGGCAGCACCTTGCCCACCGCGCGGGCGCCGCCGGTGGTGGTCGGGATGATGTTGGCCATGCACGACCGCGCGCGGCGCAGATCGCTGTGCAGCATGTCCAGGATCCGCTGGCTGTTGGTCACGGCGTGGGTCGTCGTCATCAGCCCGTGCCGGATCCCGAACGCGTCGTGGAGCACCTTGGCCAGCGGGGCCAGGCAGTTGGTCGTGCACGACGCGTTGGAGATGATCTTGTGCTCCGGCTTGAGTACCTCGTCGTTGACCCCGAGCACGACCATCGCGTCGATCTCGTCCTTGGGGGGCACCGACAGCAGCACCTTGGGCGCGCCGGCCTCGAGGTGCATCGCGCACTGCTCGCGCTTCTTGAACACGCCGGTGGACTCGACCACGAAGTCGACCCCGAGCTCCCTCCACGGCAGCTGCCGCGGGTCCCGCTCGGTGTAGACGTGGACGTCGTCGCCGTTGACCTTCAGCAGGGTCTCGTCGACGACCTCGACGGTGCCGTGGAACGGGCCGTGGACCGAGTCCCGCTTGAGCAGCTGGGCCATGGTGCGGGCGTCGGCCAGGTCGTTGATCCCGACGACCTGGAAGCTGTCGCGCGCCTCCATCACCCGGTAGACCAGCCGGCCGATGCGGCCGAACCCGTTGATCCCGACTCGAATTGTCATGGTAGCCAGTGCCTCCTGCCTCGAGGATTGGAGTTGTCTCGCCCGGAGAACGGAGACTCTACGTCTTCCGCGCCCGCGTGAAAACCGCCCGGGGGAGGTTTTGTCCTCCCGCCGGGGTATGATGCGGCGTGATGCGACCGCTCCTCCTGCCGCTCGCCGTCCTGCTCGCCACCGCCGGCTGCCGCGAGGCCCCGCCGGAGGCGCCCACCGAGCTGGACGATCTGGTCCACTTCTTCTGGCAGCAGATGGACGGCACCGACGCCGCGCTGGTGGGGGAGGGGGGCGACAACTTCGCGACCTGGTACGACGGCACCGAGGTCGACGACGGGGGCTGGTCGACCGGGATGGTCAGCGAGCTCGACGGCGACGAGGTCGCCCTGCTGGACCGGATGGAGTGGGAGCCCGAACCGGCGCTGGCGGTGGGCGTCTACATCGCCCTGGAGACCGCCTGCACCTGGGACCAGATGATGACGATCTACCTCGAGCCCGATCAGCTCGAGCTGTTCCCCGGCAACTACGACGCCTACGAGCGCCACTTCGACAGCGACCCGGACTGCTTCTTCGACGAGAGCTGCGACGTGGTCGACTGGCACTCGGACTACGAGGACTCGATCGTCGGGCTGTCGATGTCCTACCTGATGTACTCGCGGATGCGACGCTTCTGGTACGAGGACGCCGGCGGGGACGAGACCCAGGTGATCCTCGGCCGCAACTACATGCCCGCGGCGGCCGACGAGAACATCGCCACCGCCGGCTTCGAGCAGAGCTACCACATCGAGGCCTACGTCCCGCGCGGGCCGGACCACACGCTGCACCTGTACGCGCTGTGGAACTACGGGTACATCGAGGGCGTCGACGACGACGTGGCGTTCTGGCCCAACCAGTACCTCGACGGGTTGATCGAGTGGGACGAGCGGATCCAGGAGCTGTGCACCGAGGTGCTGTGAGCCGCGCGGTCTTCCCGTTGCTGGCGATCGTGGCGGTGGGCGCGGCGGTCTGGGCCCTGTGGGCCACGATCGCGCCGCCCGGGACGACCCGCTCCGTCGCCCCCGCGGCCCCGGACGAGCCCGCGGCGCCGCCCCGGTGGTCCCCCTCCGGCCACCCCCTCGGCGTCACCGCCGGCGTCGGCGCCGTGCCCCAGCGGATGCTGGAGCAGATGACCGCCCGCGAGTGGCAGGAGCGGCTGGCCGGCGACGTGGCCGACCTGGACGCGGTGGGCGCGCGCTGGTACCGCCAGCACTCCAGCCTCCACCCCGGCTTCGACCAGCGCACCCTGGAGGCCACGAGCCACACCTGGGCCGACCACGACACGCTGGTGCAGGGCGTCCAGGGCACCGGCGCCGAGCTGCTGATCGTGATCGGGCGGACCAACGGCATCGCCAGCTGCCGCCAGATGCCGCGGCTGCTGCCCCGCACGTACCTGCCCGCCGCCGGCGACGAGGAGCGGGCCTACCGCGAGTACGTCGCGGCGGTGGTGGAGCGCTACGACGGCGACGGCGTGGACGACATGCCGGGGCTGCAGCGGCCGGTGCGCTGGTTCCAGCTGGGCAACGAGAACGACCTGCACTACCGGTCGTGCCAGGAGCGGGGCCGCGACTACGCCTCCCCCGAGGACTACCTGCTGCTGGCGGGGATCACGCGCCAGGCGATGGCGGCGGCCAGCGAGGACGCGCGGCTCGTCGCGGGGATGACCTACGGCCACGTCACCGAGCCCGAGACCGGCTGGACCGAGACGCTGGTCGGGCTCGACGACGGCGCGATCCTCGATCACGTCGACGCCGTCTCGCTCCACGACTACAGCCGCGACCCCGCGGTCCAGCGGGCCCAGATCGACGACCTGGCCTCGCTGATCGACCACCGCGTGCCGATCTGGATCACCGAGACCAGCGTCCCCGGCGATCCCGAGGCGGCCCCGGGCTGGGACCCGGAGCGCCAGGCCCGGGCGATGGTCGAGCTGGTGCTCGGCGCGCTGTCCACGGGGGACGTCGAGCGGGTGTTCTGGCACTCGCTGCAGGACGGCCCGCCGGTGCACGACAGCCGGCAGTGGCGCAACTTCGGCACCAACAGCCTGCTCGCCTGCGCGGCCCCGGTGATCCCGGTGCAGGGCCCCCCGCGCTGCGGCGGCTTCGAGCCCAAGCCGGCGGCGCGGACGTTCACCGCGCTGTCCGACGCCCTCGAGGGCTGGACCGCGGTGGAAGCGCTGCCGGATGGTGCGGGTTGGCGGATCGAGCGCGGCGACGCGCCGGCGGTGCGCGTGGTGTGGCAGGATGACGCCCCCGACGGGGTCCCGATCCGCGTCGAGCAGCAGGAGGCGCGAGGCGAGCCGTGAGCGTGATCGTGCAGAAGTACGGGGGGAGCTCCCTGGCGGACCCCGCGCGCATCGGGATGGTCGCCGACCGCGTGGTCGCCGCCCGCCAGCGGGGCCACGACGTGGTGGTCGTGGTCTCGGCGATCGGGCGGACCACCGAGGATCTGCTGGCGCTGGCGGCGCAGATCACCGCCGAGCCCAACGACCGCGAGCGCGACATGCTGGTCACCGCCGGCGAGCGGATCGCGATGGCGCTGCTGTGCATGGCCCTGCAGCAGCGCGGGTGCCGGTCGATCTCGTTCACCGGGAGCCAGGCGGGGATCCTGACCAACGACCGGCACCAGAACGCCCGCATCATCGAGGTCCGCCCGCTGCGGGTCGAGGACGAGCTGGAGCGCGGCCGCGTGGTGGTCGTCGCCGGCTACCAGGGGATGAGCTACAAGCGCGAGATCACGTCGCTGGGGCGCGGGGGCTCGGACACCACCGCCATCGCGCTGGCCGCCGCGCTGGGCGCCGAGGCGGCGGAGATCTACAGCGACGTCGACGGGGTCTACACCGCCGATCCGAAGCGGGTCCCCGAGGCCGTGCGGCTCGACGAGATCGAGCTCGGCGCGATGGAGGCGCTGGCTCGCGGCGGGGCCCGCGTGATCGCCGCCGACGCCCTGGAGCTGGCCCGCCGCGAGGGCATCGTGCTGTACTGCCGCGCCACCGACCCGGCGGCGGGCGGGGGCCAGACGCTGGTGCGCCGCTTCCCGCCCGACGACCCCCGCGCGCCGCGCGTCGACGCGGTCCACGGCGAGGCCGAGGAGCGCGCGCTGCTGACCTGCCCGGGGGCCGCGGGGACCCGGGTGCTGGCCGCCCTCGAGGAGCGCGGCACCTCCGCCGAGCTCGCCCTGCGGGTCGGGGACGCCACGGCGCTGCTGGTCCCGCGCGGTGCCCGCGGGGTGGCCGCCATCGCCCGCGACGTGCGGGTGGTCGATCCGGTGGGGCGCCTGACCGTGGTGGGGCACCGCCTCGACGCGGTGCCGGGGCTGGTGGAGCGGCTGCTGCGGGTGCTGGACGGGGCGGGGGTCGAGCCGCTGGCGCTGGTCACCGCGCCCCACGTCGCGACGATCCTGGTCGCCGCCGACGCCGCCGGGGGCCTCGTCCCGGCGCTCCACGCCGCGCTGTTCCCCCCCGGCTCATAGCACCGCGCCGACCCGGAACGTCACCGCCCACTCGTCGATCAGCCGCACGTCCACCCCGGCGTGGACCCGCGAGCGCTGGTTGTGTGCCGGCGCCAGCGGGCCGCTGATCAGCCCCGCGCCGAGGTGCACGCCCAGCGGCAGCGGCAGCGCAAGCGCGTAGCGTGGGCCGTCCTCGCCCGCGGGCGTCAGCCGGCCCCAGCTGCGGGCGTAGTGGACCCCCAGGTCGGCGTAGTACCCGTGGGCCTCGCCGCCGGCCCCGACGCCGACGCCGGCACGCAGGCTCCACAGCGTCAGCGGCGCATCGGCGTCGGTGGGC
This sequence comes from uncultured Rickettsiales bacterium, assembly GCA_964584075.1. GTDB lineage: Bacteria > Myxococcota_A > UBA796 > UBA9615 > CAYRNR01 > CAZOYV01. Next base: position 25,399 of record CAZOYV010000086.1, read on the forward strand.
AGCCCGACGAACTGGCCGTCGAGGGCGCCGTAGGCCCCCAGGTGGAATGCGTCGCCCGCCGCGTGCAGCGGCGTGATCCGCAGCGTGGCGCCCAGCCCCCAGCCGAACGGGCCCTTGTAGCCCGCCGCCGGGACCTGCGGCTGTTGCAGCAGGCCCCGGACCTGCAGCGCCACGTGGCGCACCGGCTCCAGTTCCAGCGCCAGGGTCGCGCTGCCGGTGGAGATCCCGGCGCGATCGGGCAGCGCGTCGTCGTCGGCGGTTGGCGCGCGGTCCACCGCCACCGCCACCGTCCGGTACCCGTAGTCGTAGGTCAGCTCGAAGCGGAACGCGCCCCGCTCCAGCCCCCCCACCGACACGCCCATCGGCGCGGCCGCGGCGGGGGCGGCGAGCAGCAGGCTCAGCAGCAGCAGGGGGATGCGCACGATCACCAGGGTAGCCTACCGCTTCTTCCTCAGGTCCCGCGCGGTGCGGTCGGACCAGATCGCCATCCGCTCGCCGATCATCTTCTCGAAGCCCTGATCGCCGGGCTCGAAGAACGTCGCGCCCGCCAGCTCGTCGGGCAGGTACTGCTGGGCCACGTGGCTGCCCTCGAAGGCGTGGGGGTAGTCGTAGTCCGCGCCGTAGCCCAGCTGCTTCATCAGCGCCGTGGAGGCGTTGCGCAGGTGCAGCGGGACCTCCAGCGACCCGTGCCGCTTCACCGCCTGGACCGCCTCGAAGTACCCCTTCGCGCTGTTCGACTTGGGCGCCGTGGCCAGGTAGATCGTCGCCTGGGCCAGGGGGTACACCCCCTCGGGCAGCCCCAGGAAGTGCACCGCGTCCTTCGCCGCCACGGCCAGCTGCAGCGCCCGCGGGTCGGCGTTGCCGACGTCCTCGCTGGCCAGGATCACCAGCCGCCGGGCCACGAACATCGGGTCCTCGCCGGCCTCGAGCATCCGCGCCAGGTAGTACAGCGCCGCCTGCACGTCCGAGCCCCGGACGCTCTTGATGAACGCGGAGATGACGTTGTAGTGCTCCTCGCCGCTGCGGTCGTAGCGCAGCGACTCGTCCCCCAGCGCCTCGGTGGCCTGCGCCAGCGTCAGCGGCGGGTCGTCCGCGCCGCGGCCGTGGTGGGCGGCCGCGATCCGCTCCAGCGCGCCCAGCGCCCTGCGCGCGTCCCCTCCGGCGTGGAGCGCCAGCTGCTCCAGCACCCCGTCCTCGAACCGCAGCCCGGGCTCGCCCAGGCCCCGCTCCGGGTCCTGCAGCGCCCGGCGCATCAGCGTCACGTTGTGCTCCGGCAGCAGCGGCCGCAGGACCAGCACCGCGCAGCGGCTCAGCAGCGCCGAGATGACCTGGAACGAGGGGTTCTCGGTGGTGGCCCCGATCAGCGTCAGCAGCCCCGCCTCGACGTGGGGCAGGAACGCGTCCTGCTGGGCCTTGTTGAAGCGGTGGATCTCGTCCAAGAACAGGATCGTGCGGGTCTTGAACATTCCTCGCCGGTCCTCGGCCTCGGCCACGATCCGGCGCACGTCCTTGACGCTGCCGAGCACCGCCGAGAACGCCACGAAGTGGGCCTCGGTGTGGTCGGCCACCAGCCGCGCCAGCGTGGTCTTGCCGCACCCCGGCGGGCCCCACAGGATCAGCGAGGACAGGCGGTCCGACTCGATGGTCCGGCGCAGCGCGCTGCCCGGCGCCAGCAGGTGGTCCTGGCCCAGCACCTCGTCGAGGTCGCGGGGGCGCATCCGGTCGGCCAGCGGGGGCCGGCCCTCGGCGGTGGAGCCCATGTCGGACAGGGTACGTCGGCCGGCGGTTTTGTCCACCGCGCCGCAGGGCCCGGGGCCGCGGCTTGCGTCTGCCCTGGCCATGCTCGATCATCCTGGGTGCATGAGGCAGATCCCCGAGCTCCAGGAGATCGACTTCACCGCGCAGTTCCGTTTCCCGACACCGGCGGCGTACGCCTGCCGCCGGATATCCATCGCGGACTCGGAGCTGGAGCGGCGCCAGGCGATCGCGTGGGCCGCCGAGATGATCGGCCGCGTGGTGGGCTCCATCGTCCAGGCCGACCGCCACGCCGCCCAGGGGGACGGGGGGGGCGGCTCCGCCGGGCCGATCCCGGCGTCGGCCGAGGCCCTGCGCTGGAAGCCGGCCGACGACCCGTTCCTGCGCGAGCTCGCGCTGCCCTGGCTCGGCGCCCGCGGCCTGCAGCGGCTGGCCGAGGAGACCGACGAGGACGACGACGTCGAGGAGCTGCTCCACCGCCTGCGGTTCCTCGGCAGCCAGCTGGACGTGCTGGCCCACTACCGGATGGCGGTGCTGCGCCGCGGGCGCCGCGATCGGACCCAGGCCTGGGTGTTCCTCGGGCCGGAGCGGGCGATCCCGGTGTGGCTCCGCGGGGCGGCGTTCCTGCCCCACGACGTGCCGCTGCTGATCGACCCGCGCGACGGCCGCTACCTGACGCTGGACCCGTACCTGCGCTACGTCGACCGCCCGCGGCGGATCGACGTGCTGATGGACACCGAGACCAACCAGGCGCGCTACATGGCCCACGACGGGTCGGTGGCCTACCTGGCCCCGCTGCCCCGCGACGTCCTGCCGCGGCGTGGCCAGGTCGCGCTCGAGCCCCAGGACGCCCACCGGCTGACCGATCCGACCTGCGTGCTCGACGACGGGGTGGCGTTCGCCGGGGCCTACCGGATCCTCGGCTGGATGGCGCGCGGCGGGGTCGCCGAGATCTACCTCGCCCGCGGCCTGGACCACGACCACCTCTCGGCGATCAAGCTGTTCGTCAGCGAGGACAACTACTTCGACCGGAACCTGAGGCGGTTCATCGACGAGGGCACGTTCCGCGACCGGATCGACAGCGACCGGGTGATCCGCTACTACGCCCGCGGCGCGGTGGGCAACCACCGCTACGTCGAGATGGAGTACCTGCCCGGCGGCGACCTCGAGGAGCAGATGCGGCGCACCGGGCCGCTGCCCCCCTCGCGGGCGATGGCGATCGCGCTGCAGATGGTCGAGGCGCTCGAGGCGATCCACCGCGCCGGGATCGTCCACCGCGACCTGAAGCCGGGGAACGTGATGTTCACCTGGGAGCGGGAGAGCCGGCTGATCGACCTGGTGGCCCTGCGGGCGGCGCAGAAACAGCGGGAACACCAGGAGAATGCGGCGGAAGAAGCCGGCGGCGAACTTGAGCGTCTCCCGCATGGCGTAGACGTTGGT
>CAZOYV010000087.1:0-28487 GCA_964584075.1 uncultured Rickettsiales bacterium
GAGGTGCCGGTCTCAGGACCGGCCCTCCGCTACTCTACCGCCTTTGCGTGAGAACAACTTGGCGCCTTGGGTATTGTCCTAATTTGGCTTGACGGCCCCCTGGGAGGGGCGCAGGCTCCTCCGCGAGGAGGGCGAAGGGATGGAGGCGAATCAGCCAAGAGAGCCCTGGACGCGAGACCACTGGTTCCAGTCGTTGGGGTGCTTGGGGCAGGCAGCGAGTTTTGCCGTCGCGGTGGCTGCACTCGTAGTGGCCTTGTTGGGGGGTGGCGCCGTGGCTGACATCGGAGCGATCCTCCTTGCCATCGTGGGCGTCCTCGGCGTCGCCGGGTTCATTGTAGGCGGCGCCGTTTCTGTACTCGCGACGCGACGCTTGCTTGTCAAGGCCAGTCGGCGGGAGTTCGCGACGGATGCGCGGGAAGCTGCGCTGGCGCCGTTGGAGCGTTTGTGGCCATCGGTGTCCGCGGCCGTAAATAACGGGGGTTTTACGCGGACTGCGTTGCTCTTGGAGGAGACCATCGCGTCGCCAAATGGCATTTCGCTGCATGTTCAGCTCCAAGACAGCCTCCGGTGGACCCGTCTCACCATTCGTGGGGCATCCATTGATGCGTTTCGCCTCAATGGGCTACCACCGGCGTCGGGGCAAGCGCACCCTCTGGTTGTGGACCCTGAGGCCCTTGCGAAAGGGATTGAGGGAAGTTGCACAGCACATGCCGTCGTGGCCCTTACGCTGAACGAGTGGGTGGCAATTCGTGACAGTGGGCACGTCACAGTGAAGTTTCAGGTGACGGGTGAGTGGAGAGAGCCCCGCACAGACGTGTTGCCTACCGGGGACGAGGATGCGCAAGGGAACTTGATAATGGAACAACGACCTGTCTACACCTTCGCTTTCGGTATCATCGAGGCCATCGTTCTTGTGAAGGCAACAGCATGAACATCCTTCCCCGCTCCAAGCAGGTCCAGGCTGTCTTGACACCTGTCAACTGTCTCCAGCAGGCTCCTCCACGAGGAGGAGTTGAGCATGGACAACGTCCCGCCTACAACCATGGAGCCGTGGCCACAGCGTCGAAGCGGCTGCATCTCCCTGTTGGCACTGCTAGCGGGCGCAGTCGGCGTCCCCGTTGCGTTGAAGGGCGTTGGCATGTGGCCTAGCTGGCTTCCTGTAGGTGCTATCTGCATTGGAGGGGCAGCCTTCGTGGTGTTCGCCTTCTATTTTGCGGGGTTCATGGGAGCAACCTGGGACGAGTTCCGCCGCGCCAATGCCTTCCGCCGGGATCTGCTGACATGGAAGGCGGAGTTGGAGCGGGAGCGGGAAGCCCTGGCGCAGGAGCAAGAGGAGTTCCGGGAGTCGGCGCGGAAGTGGCTGCTCAATGCACTCAGTCGCGAGGAGAAGTGGGCGCTGCAGGACAAGTACGGCGGGTACGGAGAGCCCATACCCGAACTACAGGAACCCTCCGACGAGGAGGAAGGCGCGTAGCATGAACATCCTCCCCCGCGACAAGCAGGTCCAGGCCGTAGGGATGCTCTGTGAGGGCAACAGCATCCGTGCAACGGCCCGGATCACGAACACCCACCGCGACACCATCATGCGCCTGGGCCGGGACGTGGGCGAGGGCTATGCCCGACTGCACGACGAGCTGTTCCTGGAACTGGCCCCCGAGTACATCGAGCTGGACGAGGCGTGGTCCTTCGTCCACACCAAGCAGGCCCGCAAGCGCAAGGGTGATCCGGCCTGGTACGGCGACCAGTACAGCTACATCGCCATGGATGCCGACAGCAAAGCCATCCTGGCCTACCTCGTGGGCAAACGGAACGACGAGACGACCATCGCGTTCGCCTTGGACCTGCGAAGTCGCGTCACGACGGCGGACCCACAGCTCACCTCAGACGGCTTCCACCCCTACGTCAAGGCCATCGCCATCGCCTTCGGCCTGGACGTGGACTACGCGCAGCTCGTCAAGATGTACAAGGCCGACTGCTCGGTGGAAGCCAAGGTCCGTACGGCCCCCGCGCAGGTCGTCGAGGCCGAGAAGGAGATCATCTTCGGCAACCCGGACTGGGATCGCATCGCGACCTCCTACATCGAGCGGCAGAACCTCACACTTCGGATGCACACCCGGCGGTTCACGCGGCTGACCAACGGCTTCTCCAAGATCCTGCGGAACCACGTCGCGGCGATGGACCTCTACGTCGGCTACTTCAACCTGTGCTGGGTCCATTCCACCCTGGAGACTTCGCCCGCGGTGGCGGTGGGAGCGACGGACCATGTCTGGACCGTGGATGAACTGGTGGGGGAGTGCCTGCTGCGGAATGACAGGGAGAACCCGCCAGTGCGGTGGGGTAGCCAGCGGTACGAGGAGATCGTCTGCCAACAGGGCCGCTGCGGGCTGGTGGAGGACTGACCATGCTAGACCCCTTCGACCTGTACTTGACACCCCTCAACCGCGACGAGCAGGATCCGGAGAGCCTGCTGATCTTGCAGGAGCAGCAGCGCATCTACATGGAGGAGAATCCGGTCAGTGCTTTGACACCGCCGGTCGAAGTAGGAATGACGAACTTCAAGCACTATCCGCGCTGGAGGCTAGAGGAGAAAGGCCGCTTCCTGGGCTGGCTGGGGTGGGAACCGGGACAGTACACCCTGCTGACCTTCTCCCACGCGCAGTACACCCGGAAAGGGCCACAGTCCTCACCCGGGGCGCAGCCGTCCAAGACGGTCCGGAAGTGGGCCGAGCATCTGTGTGCCGCCCCTCTCGCACGGAAGCTGCCCCCGCTGCAACGGGGTCGATGACAGAAGGGCCGCTGCGGACTGGTGGAGGACTAGAATGAAATTAGGACAATACCGCGCCTTGGCCCCCTCCGCGCCTTCTCCGGTGGACTTGTTCAGTACCAGAGCGTGTTCCCGTACAGGAACACCGGATACTCGACGTACAGGATCGTCGTCTCCGGGGGCTCGATCACGACGTCGAAGGTCTGCGACGTGCCCACGCGGTACAGCCGGATCGGGGTGCGCAGGTCGTCCCCGCCGGCGTCCTCGACGCTGCGATCCCACATCAGGATGCTCGCGCCGTCGTGGGACCAGTGGGCCAGCTCCGGCTCGCCCTCGGTGATCAGCAGCTCGGCCTGGCGCGGTCCCACGTCGTAGAGCACCAGCTCGGTGACGTTGAACCCCGAGGTGTTGTCCGTCTTGCGGTAGTCCAGCAGCAGCTGGTCCCCGTGCGGGTGCCAGCGCGGGTTGCCCAGCCGGCGTCCCTCGTCGAGGTCCTCCTCGGGGTTGCGGATGTCCAGCACCCAGCCGTCCTGCTCGGACGCCAGACACAGCCGCGTCAGCGTCTCGTCGGGGTCGCTGCTGAACTGCATGAACGCCAGGCGGTTGCCCTGGTCGAACGACCTCTCCCAGCGGGGCGAGCGGTAGTCGAACGCCTCGTACAGCGGATCGTCGGTCAGCACCGTCCACTCGTCGTCGGGGAAGCCGTAGACCGCCACGTCGGTACGCCCCGTGGCCTCGTCGTACAGCTCGGCGGCGAGGAACCGCGGGTCGTCCGGGGAGATCGTCGGCTCGTAGACGCTGCGCTCCAGCCCGGCGGTGAGCAGCTTGACGTCCCCGTCGGGGACCGGGACCTCCCACACCGCCGCCAGGCCCGGATCGGCCTGCACGCCGGTGACCAGGATCGTGCTCGGCGAGCGGCCGCGGCCGACGTACTGCAGGTTGGTCACCGCCGCCGGCCCCAGCCGTTCGTTGACCACCTGCAGCTGCAGATCCATCACCTGCAGGGTCGTGTTCCCGGACACCGGGTCGGCGACCGACAGGATCAGGTACGTCCCCGTGGGGTCGAACGCGACCCGCTCGAGCCCCTCGATCGAGGGGCTGGTGCGCAGCCCCTCCTGGCCGTCCACCAGCAGGCTGCCGTCGGTGGCCAGCGAGACCCGCCCGAAGCCGGAGTCCTCCCCCCCCTGGGGCACGGTCACGAACGCCACGTGGGCCCCGTCGGGGCTGGGCACGCCGTAGGGCGCGGTGGCCGCCAGCAGGGTGCCCGGCTGGTAGCTGCCCTGGGTCCCTCCGTCGTTCTCGGTGGGCCACTCGCCGCTCTGGTTGATCGTCAGGTTGATCGTCGAGGTCGGCTCGACGGCGTCCATCACGAACACGTTCTCGGCGAAGTCGGTGTCGATCCCGACGAACACGATCCCGTCCTGCTGGACCGTCGGGAACGGACCGTAGTTCTGGTGCGGCCCGGTGGTCAGCGTGTTGTCCGCGCACCCGCCCGCCAGCGCCAGCGTGGCGAGCACGGGGAGCAGCAGGATCGGGCGGTGCGTCGTCATCACTCTAGGAGTATAGCAATCGCCGTACCAACCGCCCGTGTCACGCGTGGGCCCCCCGGGCGGGGTCCCGGTCAGAACGTGGAGCCCATCTGCAGGTAGAACGCGTTGGGGCCGAACTTGATCCCGTTGTTGTTCAGCCCCGACTCGTAGCCCAGCGTGAACTGCCCGATGCCGGACCACAGCGAGCCGATCTCGGCGGTGAACTCCATCGCCACCCCCGGCACCAGGTTGCCCATCCACTGGTCCAGCGCCACCGCCGGGGTCAGCTCCTCGCTGGCGGCGAAGTCCTCGCCCCGCGGGTAGTCGCCGCGGCGCCAGCCCTGGCCCACGTCGAACATCGCCGAGAAGTACACCCCACGGAAGTAGATCGGCAGCGTCCCGATCCCCCGCTCGATGAAGAACACCGGCAGCCGGTACTGCACCGACAGCAGCGCCATCCGGTCGCCGCGGATGCTGCCGCTGCCGTAGCCGTGGAGCGGGAAGCTCTGCGCCGGCTGGCCCAGCGACGAGCTCTCGGCCCAGTGCCCGCCGAGCCGGAACGTCCCGATCGGCTCGGTGTTCCCCAGCGTCGTCCCCGCCGAGGCGCGGATCGCCACCACGTGGTTGCGCCACCACGGCATCGTCAGGTAGGCGCGCACCTCGGCGACGACGATCGTGCGCTTCAGGTCCAGCGGCTCGCCGGTCCACGAGGTCGCCGCCGTGCCCGTCCACGGGTACTGCAGGTCCGCGGTGATGCCGGCCTGGAACCCCGCCTCGCGGCTGATCGAGTAGCGGTACCAGCGGGTCTGGCTGAACTGGTAGCCCAGCTGGACCCCGGCGTAGGATCCGGTCCCCGGCAGCAGCGGCAGGTACGCGTCGTCGGGGATCGGGCGCAGCGCGCAGCGGTGGTCGTACTGGTAGCGGGCCCACACCGCGTGGCGGTTGTGCAGCGGGACCGAGACCTGGAAGTAGGCGCGGTCGCGGCGCTCGAGGTAGTGGTCCTCACCGGCGTACAGCCCCTCGACCTCGTTGCCCACCGCGCCCTGCACCGCGTCGTGCTCGAGCCACATCGCGCCCTGGTCGACGCTGTAGTTGTAGTACCCGACCCGGAACGTCGGCCGCAGCTGGCTGTACTCGTACGACACCGCCCAGCGGAAGAACCGGTGGTCGGTGCGGTACGACAGCGAGCCGCTGTACTCGTGCATCCGCAGGACGTCGCGGCCTCCGCTGCGGGCGCCGATGCTCCACGCCGTCCAGCTGTCGTGCTGCTCGACCTCGGGCATCAGGTAGCGCGGCGGAAGCAGCGTCTTGAGCGGGTTGTAGCGCTTGGTCGGCAGCACCGCCTCGTCGGCCAGCGGCGGCGCGGCGGGCAACGCCGAGTCGGGCGCCAGCGGCGGAGGCTCGCGGTACACCCGCCACTCCCCGGGGTCGTAGACCGTGCGCCGCACGTCGGTGCCCTCGCTGGTGTAGCCCTCGTAGATCAGCCACGCGCCGTCGGGCGTCACCGCCGGGTGGAACGCCCCCGCGATCACGTTGGTCACCTGCAGCAGCTCGCCGTCGTCCAGGCGGTAGGCGAACACGTTGTAGATCCCGGTGCGATCGCTGCTGAACAGCACGTACTCGCCGTCCGGGGTCCAGTGCGGCTCGATGTCGATCGCGCGGTCGGCGGTCAGCCGCCGCAGCCGCTGGCCTCGCTCGTCGAACAGCTCGATGTCGCGATAGCCGCCGGGGTGCCACACCGTCGCGGCGATCTGCGTGCCGTCGGGAGACCACCGCGGGTTGTCGTACTGGGTCCCCGACACGCTGTCGGTGATCGGCTGGACGCCGCCGGCCTCGGTCCAGATCGCCAGCTCGGTGTCGCCGAGCCCGTTCTGGACCACCACCACCCGGTCCCCGTCGGGGTGCACGTCGGGGTCGCGGACCCGCTCGCCGTGGGTCAGCCGCTTGCGCCGCAGCGGCCGCTGCTCGTCCAGATCGAGGCGGTACAGGTCGTAGAACGCGTAGTCGATGCGGTGGACCCGCAGCGCGGCGAAGTACAGGTCGCTGCCGTCCGTCGAGAGGCTGATCCCGCGCGGCGTCCAGTGGCGGTTGACCATCTCGTCGTCGCTGCCGTCGGGCCGCATCCGGTGGATCTCGCCCGGCCCGCGGTAGCGCCGCAGCGTGTAGTAGACCCACTCCCCGTCGTCCGAGATCACCGGATCCGAGGCGAAGTCGGGGTGCGCGGTCAGCAGCTGCTCCTCGGTCAGCCCCTCCTCGGCCAGCGATCGCTCCAGCGCGCGGTACTCCACCTCGAGCTCGGCGTGCCACTCGTTCCACAGCCGCACGAAGCGCTTGCCGAACACCTTCTTGGCCGGCAGCACGAACGGGATCACCTGGGCGGCGTGGCGGCGGCTCAGCTCGACCCACTCGTCCTCGCCGTACTGCTGGCTGACCCACAGGTGGAACCGCCCGCCCCAGATGTAGCGCGCCTGCCCGCCGGGCCACATGTCGGTGTTGTCCGCGGCGCGGTGGATCGGGACCCAGCGGTCGTCCAGCACGCTCATCCGCACCAGCATGTCGGGATACGCGGTGCGCCCGCGGCCGAAGCCGGTGAACCTCGTCTCGTTGTGGACCGCGATGCCCTCGACCATCCACCCGGGCTGCCAGCGCTGGGCCTTCATGTAGTTGCCGAACACGGCCCGCAGCACCTTCCAGATGCCCTCGGTCATGTTCAGGTGCAGTGCGTGGGTGTACTCGTGGACGAACAGCGCCCACAGCCAGTCCTCGTAGCCCTGCAGCGACTGCCGCGCGACGGGCGCCGACATGTACATCGTCACCGAGGGGTAGGGCAGCGCCGAGTGGTAGCCGTTGACCTCGTCGGTGTGGTCGGTGAGGACCACGTTCATCTTCCAGGCCAGCTCCTCCTCCAGGTAGGGGGAGAGCACCGCGTGGACCTCCTCGCACACCCGGGCGGCCTTGAACGCCAGCAGCTCCTCGCCGTCGTGGTAGTGGATCAGGAAGTGCTCGGTCTCGACCGTGCGCCACTTCAGCTTCGGGTCGTAGGCGCGCGCGGGCAGCGTCGCGGCCACGGTGGCCACGAGCAGCAGCAGCGGGATCAGCCGGGATCGCAACACGAGCCGCTATCGTACCCTGTCCGGCGCAACGCGGCTCACTCCGCTGCGGTGCCGCGCTCCAGCCAGCTCTCCAGTAAGACCTGGGCGGCCACCGCGTCCACCACCTTCCTGCGCTCGCGCCCGTCGAGCCCGCGCGCGACCAGCCGCTCCTCGGCCTCGACGGTGGTGTAGGCCTCGTCGTGGTACGCGACCCGCAGCCCGCGCCGCAGCGCGCAGAGCTTGGCGGCCAGGAACCGCGCGTCCTTCGCGATCCGCCCCTCGGAGCCGTCCTCGCGGACCGGGATCCCCACCACCAGCACCCGCACGCCGCGCTCGTCGAGGATCGCCAGCAGCGCGTCCAGGTCGGCCCGCGGGCTGGTGCGGGTCACCACCTGCAGCGGCAGCGCCAGGGTCCCGCTGGGGTCGGTGCCGGCCACGCCGATCCGGCGCTTCCCGACGTCGAGGGCCAGCACGTGGCCGCGGTCGGTGCCCGGGCTAGAAGTAATAGTGGACCCCGACGGCCCCGAACGAGCCGGCCGCGGTGGAGAGGTCGACGCTGGTCACCGGCGAGGTGCCGATGTCGACGTTGACCCCGAGCTCCCCGGAGAACCCCAGGTTCTCCAGCCCGAAGAAGAAGAACTCGACCCCCACCACCGGGTGGACGCGGATCGCCCGCGCCCCGTCGCTGAACCCGACGTACCCCGCGCCGCCCCCGGCGTAGAGGTTGAGGTTGTCCTCGGCGAGGAACGTGAACAGCATCCGCGCCCCGGCGAAGAACTGGTCGTTGTTCGCGGCCCGCGCGCGAAACAGCGCCACCCCACCGAGGACCTGGATCTGCACGTTGGTGGTGGGCCTGGCCGCCGGCAGCGTGAACTTGGCCGAGATCGCCGCCACCGGGCTGAACTGGTTGTTGAACCCCAGCGCGAAGCGCTTGCGGAGGTCCTTGGCGTCGGCGCCCGCGGCGACCGCGAGCAGCGAGATCAGGCAGAGCAGCGACAGCAACGAGCGGGTGCGCATGATGGTCCGTCCTATCGCTTTTCGGGGGGAGAGGTCAATCGCGCGGGCGGTTTGTTGACAGGGCTCCGGAGGGATGGAAGAACGGAGCGCTGGACCCCCCCCTCCGTCGAGAGCGATCCGATGACCGACCAGCCCTTCGTGCACCTGCACCTCCACAGCCAGTACTCGATGCTCCAGTCCACGATCAAGGCCGCCCCGCTGGTGGACCAGGTCCTCGGGCTGGGCATGTCCGCGGTGGCGATCACCGACCAGGCCAACATGTTCGGGGCGGTGGAGTTCCACGACAAGGCCCGGAAGAAGGGGGTCCAGCCGATCCTCGGCGCCGAGGTCTACCTGGCGCCCAGCGGGCGGACCGAGAAGAACCGCAAGCGCGACAACTTCCACCTCCAGCTGCTGATCTGCAACGAGAAGGGCTACCAGAACCTGTGCCAGCTGCTCACGCTGGGCTACTTCGAGGGCTTCCACTACGTGCCGCGGATCGACCGCGAGCTGCTGGCCACGCGCGGCGAGGGGCTGATCGCGATCACCAGCAGCCAGCGCGGCGAGGTGGCGGTCCAGCTGACCCGCGGACGGCGCGACGAGGCGATCGAGACCTGCCGGTTCCTGGAGCAGACCTTCGGCGAGGGCAACGTCTACCTCGAGCTGCAGGACGTCGGCTGGGACGGCCAGCGCGCGGCCAACGACGCGATGCGGCAGCTGGCCCGCGAGCAGGGCCTGCCGCTGGTCGTCACCAACCACGTGCACTACCTGGAGCAGGGCGACAGCTACCCCCACGAGGCGCTGATGTGCCTCGGCGCCCAGCAGACGCTGCAGGACGTGGACCGCATGCGGTTCCCGTCCGACCAGTTCTTCCTCAAGAGCCCGGCCCAGATGTGGGCGCTGTTCCCGGACGACGCCGAAGCGCTGAAGAACACCGTGGCGATCGCCGAGCGGGCCACCTTCGGCTTCCCCGACGAGACCACCTACCACTTCCCGATCCTTCCCGGGATGGAGGGCGAGGACATGTCCGCGGCCCTCCGCGAGCGGGCCGAGGCGGGGCTCGTCAAGCGGCTCGAGACGGTCCGCGAGCGGGTGGGGGACGAGTCGTACGAGGCGCTGCTGCCGGTCTACCGCGCCCGCCTCGACGAGGAGCTCGGGATCATCAAGTCGATGGGGTTCTCCGACTACTTCCTGATCGTCGGGGACTTCGTCGGCTGGGCCAAGGACCACGACATCCCGGTGGGACCCGGGCGCGGCTCGGGGGCCGGCTCGCTGGTGCTGTACAGCCTGCGCATCACCGACATCGACCCGATCCGCTTCGACCTGCTGTTCGAGCGCTTCCTCAACCCCGAGCGGATCAGCATGCCGGACGTGGACATCGACTTCTGCCAGGACCGCCGCGAGGAGGTGATCCAGTACGTCAACGACGCCTACGGCGGGCGCGAGAAGGTCTGCCAGATCATCACCTACGGCAAGATGCTGGCCAAGGCGGTGATCCGCGACACCGGCCGCGTGATGGGGATGACCTACGGCGAGGTCGACAGGATCGCCAAGCTGGTGCCCGACCAGCTCAAGATCACGCTGCCCAAGGCGCTGAAGCAGGAGCCGCGGCTGGTCGAGGCGTGCAAGGAGGACCCGCGGGTCGACAAGCTGCTGGAGATCGCCCAGCGCCTGGAGGGCAACACGCGCCACGCGGGGGTCCACGCCGCGGGGCTGGTGATCTCGGACCGCCCGCTGGTCGACTACCTGCCGCTGGCGGTGGTGACCGGCACCTCCGTGACCCAGTACGACATGAAGTACGCCGAGCAGATCGGGCTGATCAAGTTCGACTTCCTCGGCCTGAAGACCCTGACCCAGATCAACGACGCGCTGGCGATGGCGCGGGCCCAGGGCAAGACCGAGCTCGACCTGTGTGCGTTCAACAACTGCGACCTCGGCGACCAGGAGACCTACCAGCTGCTGGGCCGCGGCGACACGCTGGGGGTGTTCCAGCTGGAGTCGTCGGGGATGCGCCAGCTGATCGGCTCGATGAAGCCCAACACCTTCGAGGACATCATCGCCGTCGTGGCGCTGTACCGCCCCGGCCCGATGGGCGCCGGGATGCACGAGGAGTACGTCGAGCGCAAGCACGGCCGCAAGCGCGTCACCTACCCCCACGAGACGCTGCGGCCGATCCTCGAGAACACCTACGGGATCATCGTCTACCAGGAGCAGGTGATGCAGATCGCGCGGGAGATGGCGGGCTACAGCCTCGGCGGCGCCGACCAGCTCCGCCGCGCGATGGGCAAGAAGAAGATCGAGGAGATGGAGAAGCACCGTGGCCTGTTCATCGACGGCGCCAAGGACCGCGGGATCCCCGGGAAGACCGCCGAGGACGTCTACGAGCTGCTGGCCCACTTCGCCGAGTACGGGTTCAACAAGTCCCACAGCGCCGCGTACGCGCTGATCGCCTACCAGACCGCGTACCTCAAGGCCCACCTGCCCGAGGAGTTCTTCGCCTCGCTGCTGACGATCGAGTCGTCCAACACCGACAAGGTGCTGCTGTACATCGACGACGCCCGCAAGCACGGCATCGAGATCCTGCCCCCCGACGTCAACGAGAGCCGCTGGCGGTTCACCGTCGTCGAGGGCGGGGTGCGCTTCGGGCTGTCGGCGGTCAAGGGCATCGGCGAGACCGCGATCAAGTCGATCCTCGCCGCGCGCAAGGAGCTCGGCCGCTTCGACAGCATCGACCAGTTCCTCGGCCACGTCGACCAGCAGAAGGTCAACAAGCGGGCGATGGAGAGCCTGGTCAAGTGCGGCGCGTTCGACTCGCTGGGCCACCCGCGGGCGGCGCTGATGGCGGGCCTCGACGGGCTGATGGAGTCCGCGGCGCGGGCCGCGCGCGACCGCGAGGTGGGCCAGGAGAGCCTGTTCGGGGCCACGACCCCCGGCGTCCAGGCCCGCGTCCCCGACGTGCCCGAGTGGAAGGAGAAGGAGCGCCTCGCGTTCGAGAAGGAGGCGCTGGGGTTCTTCATCACCGGCCACCCGATGGACGCCTACACCGAGGAGGTCGAGCGCTTCGCGACCCACGACACCGCCACCGTGCGCGAGGCCTCCGACGGCGCCTCGGTGAGCATCGCCGGGATCGTCACCACCGTGCGCGAGACGATCACCAAGCGCGGCCAGGGCGATCGGATGGGCATCGCCCGCATCGAGGACCTCGTCGGCGGCATCGAGGTGGTGTTCTTCCCCCGGACCTACAAGGACGCCCAGGCGGCGCTGATCCCCGACGTCCCGCTGCTGATCGAGGGCAGCGTCAAGGTGGGCAGCGACGGCTCGGTGGACCTCGTCGGCGACGACGTGCGCCTGCTGCAGGACGTGCGCGAGGCGCGCACCAAGCAGGTCTGGATCGACCTCGACGTCGCCTGGGTCGACGAGGACCACCTGCGGCAGCTCCGCGAGTGCCTCGCCGCCCACGAGGGCGGCTGCAGCGCCGGGATCAAGCTGACGATCCCCGGCCAGACCGAGACCGAGCTGCGCCTCCCCGACGACCTCCGCGTCGAGGCCGTCGACGCCCTGCGCGACGAGGTCAACCAGATCTTCGGCCGCAAGGTCGTGCGCTTCCGGTGAGCCGTTGCCCGACCTGACCTGGGAGTGGCTCGGCCGCCAGCCCTACCGGCCGACGTGGGAGCGTCAGAAGGCGCTCCGCGAGGCGATCCTCGCCGGTACCGGGGAGCCGCGCCTGTGGCTGCTGGAGCACGACCCGGTGGTGACGCTGGGGCGGCGAGCGGCCGGCGACGCGGTGGCGGTGCCCCGGGCGCTGCTGTCGCAGCGGGGCGTCGAGCTGGTCGCCATCGACCGCGGCGGGCAGGCGACCTACCACGGGCCGGGCCAGCTGGTCGGCTACGTGATCCTGCCGCTGCCGCGCTTCGGCCTGACGGTGCCCCGTCTGGTGGATCACCTCGAGGGCGCCGTGATCGACTTCGTCGCGCGCCGCGGCGTCGTGGCCGGCCGCCGCGGGGGCTACCCGGGGGTGTGGGTCGGGCGTCGCAAGATCGCCGCGATCGGCCTGCACCTGCACCGCCTGGTCACGATCCACGGGTTCGCGCTCAACCTGGACCCCGACCTGACCCCGTACTCGTACATCGTGCCGTGCGGGATCCGCCCCGAGGACGGCGCCGTCTCCTCGCTGCGCGAGCTGGTCGGCGAGGCCCCGACGCCGGCGCAGGCGGCCCCGGAGATCGCCGCCGATCTGGTCGCCCGGCTGACCACCGCGGCGACGCCCTGATCGCGGCCCGAACTCGCGACAGTATTGACGTTTTTTGACATTTTCCTTGCCATCGCGTCCTCCCTGTGGTTTGACGAGCTCGAGGGAGGGCTACGGATGAGACCTCTGAAAATCCTAGTCATTTTCGCAATTTGTTCGTCGCTCGTGCTCCTGATGGGGCTGCGCCCCAAGAAGTTCGAGGAGCCCAACGAGATCGACACCCTGCTCGGCACGCTACCGATGCCGGAGGGCTTCGAGGGCAAGACCCTGTCGGGGGGCAAGGTCCAGCTCGAGAACGAGGCCGGCGTGACCGTGATCATCGACGAGCTCGCCGCGGATCGGGTCGCCGACGGCGGCTACACCGCCGACTCGGTCAAGCCGATCCTGGCCAAGGTGTTCGAGCCGCGCGTGGTCAAGGACCCCGAGGAGCTCGAGGGCGCGCTGCTGTTCCGCGGGTTCGGCGCGCTGGAGGGCATCACCGTCGCGTTCTACTGCAACCTGATCGACACCCCCACGGGCGCGGGCATGGTCCTGGTCTACGGGCCGAACTCGATGCGCGAGGACCTGCAGGGGGTCGCCGAGGCGGTGGTGCTCGAGCTGATCGACTAGCGGCTGGCGGGCCGGGACAGCACGGCGAGGGTCGCCGGACCACCGCCCGCGGACGCGATCCCCTCGAGCAGGGCCTCGCCGCCGCGGATCGTCTCCTCGCTGGCGGCCACGGCTGCCAGATCCGACCCCTCGGTCAGCGCGTGCTCGGTCTCGGCCAGCGCTCCCAGCATCTCCTGGACGTACGCCACCGCGGTGTCGCGATCGGTCCCGGCCGCGACGTGCAGCTGCAGCGGATCGCGCCGCAGCGTCTGCGCGGTCTCGCGGTCCGCGACGACCGCGCACGCCGCATCGTCCGCGACCAGGATCGCGTCCGAGTACCCCGACGCGACGCCCTTGGCCGCCTCCCACAGCGCCAGCAGCCCCGCCCCCGCGGGCAGCGGCAGGTAGCCTTGCGGCGCCATCCCCAGCGCGTCGTGCAGTGCCGCGGGATCGTCCGCCGCGTAGCACCCGGAGTGCAGGTAGCGCACCAGCCTCTCGGGGGGCAGCTCGACGGCCTCGGCCACCGAGGCCAGTGCATCCGCGGGGGCCGGGCCGGCGGCCGCGGCCACGAGGTACACGTCCCGGACGAACCGGGGCGCCTTGCGCTGTCGATTGCTGCGCTCGGTCATCTCCATCCTCCCGTGGGGCTCACGGTGGGGTCGCCTGGCCCCGATCGTCGTCTCCCCAGCAGATCACCTTTCCGTCGTCGCGCAGCCCGCAGGTGTGGTAGTCCCCGGCGGCCAGCGCGGTGAACACCTCCCCCTCGGGCGGCGGCGGGCCAGCGTACTCGTCCCAGCCCCAGCAAGCAACGCTCCCGTCCACGCGCAGCCCGCACGAGTGCAGGCGGCCGGCGGCGACCTGGGTGAACGTCCCCGTCGGCGCCGCGGCCTGGTCCACCGGGCTCCAGCCCCAGCACGCGATGGCGCCGTCGTCCTCCACCCCGCAGGTGTGGCCGCCGGGGTAGCCGCTGCCGGCGTCGAGCTGCACGAAGCGGCCGGCCGGTGGCGAGGCCTGGCCGTGGTCGTTGCGGCCCCAGCACAGCACGAATCCCTTCTCGTGGAGCCCGCAGGTGTGGTCGTACCCCGCGGTCAGGACGGTGTACGGCCCCTCGGGGGGATCGGTGGCGCCGTGCAGGTCCCGGCCCCAGCACGAGGCGGTGCCGTCCCGCGTCAGCCCGCAGGTGTGGGTCCCGCCGGCCTCGACCTGCGTCACCTGCACCGGGGGGAAGCGGGCCTGCTCGTAGGTGTCGTCCCCCCAGCAGCGCACCTGGCCACCCGCCTGCAGCGCGCAGGTGTGCCGCGCCCCGGCGCTGATCGCCCGGTACGTCCCGTCCGGCGGCGAGGACTGGCCGGCCCGGTCGCTGCCCCAGCAGCGCACCGCACCCGCCGTGGTCAGGCCGCAGGTGTGCTCGGCTCCCGCCGAGATCGCGCGGAACGTGGCGGTGGACGGCTCCGAGACCGTCGTGGTCGGGGTCGGCTGCGCCGGCCCCGTCGCCGGCGGCGCGGGCTCCTGCGTCCCCGGTGGGCCCGGCTTCTGCGTCAGGAAGTAGAGGATCAGGCCCAGGACGACGAGCACGGCGACGGTGCCCGCGAAGAGGGGCTGCCACAGGCCTCGGCGGGTCGATGGGGACATGCGGCGCCATCGTACCTGCTGCGGGGGGCGCTTGACAGCGACCACCCGCGGTCGCTGTCATCCGCACGACGGGAGGTGACCGATGAGCCTCGACCGATGGCCCGCGTGGCTCGCCGCCGCGGCGCTGCTGGCGCTGGGCGGGGGGTGTCCCGACCACGAGGAGCCGGAGCCCGAGCCGCCGGACCCGGACCCGCTGGGCCTGACCATCGAGGAGCCCGCCGACGGCGTCATCGTCGACGGCGCCACGATCACGGTCCGCGGATCCGTCACCGGGGACGATCCCCAGGTCACCGTCGCCGGCGTCGACGCCACCGTCGACGGCGGGACGTTCACCGCCGAGGTCCCGCTGGCCGCGCCCTACACCCCGCTGCTGGCCGAGGCCACCGATCCCTCGGGCTGGGTCCGCGACCGCCGCACCGTCCTCGTCGGCGACGCCACCGCGGCCGACACGCCCGCGAGCCAGGGCATCGCGCTGCGGCTCACCGACCGCGGGCTCGACGCGCTGGAGACGTTCCTGCTGTCGTCGTTCTCCCCCGAGCAGGTCGAGCAGCTGATCCTCGACGCCAACCCGCTGTACGAGGGCGACCTGGTGGTGGCCACGATCACGATCACCGCCGATGCCGCGACGGTGGGCGGGCTGGTCGCCGATCTGGACGCCCGGACCACCGGTCTGGCGCTGGCGGCCAGCCTCGCCGACGTGTCGATCGACGTGCTGATCGACGCCGGCTGGGCCGGCGACTACCCCGGCACGATCGACATCGCCTCGATCGACGTCACCGCGTCCGTCGTGCTCGGCGTCCAGGACGGCGCGCTGACCGTCACCGTCCAGGACCTGCAGGTCGACCTCGTCGGCCTGGCGCTGGACTTCGAGGACCTGCCCGACTGGCTCGACACCGGCCTGTCGTGGGTCGTGCCGCTGTTCATCGAGGGGCTGATCGAGGACATGCTCGTCGACTCGGTGGCCGGCGCGGTGCAGGACGCCCTCGCCGGGGCGCTCTCCGGCGGCTTCGAGCTCGGCCCGGTGACGCTGACCCTGGCGTGGCAGACCGCGGCCCACGACGACGGCGGCGTCGACCTGGTGCTGGACGCCGGCCTGGAGATCCCGCCGGACGCCCCCGAGCTGCCTGCCGAGCGGCTGACCACTCCCGGCGCGCTGCCCTCGCTGCCCGGCGTCACCACCCCTGGCGGTGATCCCTACGGCGCCGCGATCGTGCTCGACGACGACGCGCTGCACCTGATCGGGATCGGCCTGCTGGCCTCGGGCGAGCTGGCGCTGGAGATGGAGGGCGCGATCCCGACCAGCCCCCCGATGCCGCTGACCAGCGACCTGCTCGAGCCGATGTTCCCGTCCCTCGAGGACGCGCTGAGCGGCACCACGCTGATGACGATCCGCACCGACCCGCCGCTCCCGCTGGTGGGCGAGGCCGCCGCCGGCCCCGAGGACGTCGCCCGCCTGCACCTGCCGGGCTTCCGGCTCGCCATCGAGGGCGACCTCGACGACGACGGCGACGCCGACCCGATCTACGACCTGGTGCTCGACGGCGCGCTGCGGATCTCCGCCGACGGCGAGCTCGCCGTCTCCGGCGAGGACATGCAGGTCACGCTGCTGTCCTGCGAGGTGGACTGCGCCCCCGACGAGGGCGAGGGCCTCGCCGCGCTGATGGAGCTGGCGATCGGGATGTTCGCGGGGGACCTCACCGGCGCCCTGACCGGGCTGATCGAGGGTGTCGAGCTGGTCCCGCTGGAGGGCGGCGCCTGCGGGCCCGAGGGGGACCACGCCGCGATCTACGCGGACCTGGTCGAGCTGGCGCCCGAGTAGGAGCCCGGCAGGCCCCTACGATCCCATCAGGTCGTCCTTGATCTGCTGCTCGACCGTGGCGTTGTACGACCCGCTGTACTTCTGCTGGATCACCAGCTCCTCGTCGACGATCACGAACGTCGGCAGCCCGGAGTCGCCGAACGGGTCGATGCACACCTCGAGGCCGTCGGTCCACACGTCCAGCGACGTGAAGCCGTGGTCGTCGTGCCAGTCCTGCAGGTCCTCCGCCGGCACGTCGTCCGAGTACGCCTCGGTCTGGATCAGGATCTCGTAGAGCGTGAAGCCGAACTCCGCGCTGAGCTCGTCGTACAGCGCCTGGGCCTCGTGCGCGGCGTCGTCGCACGGCCCGCACCAGCCCGCGCCGACGCTCACCAGGATCCGGTCGCCCTCGGCGTCGTGCGTGCTGGCCGTGTCGCCGTCCTGGTTGGTCAGCGAGCAGGTCGGCAGCGTGTCGCCGATCTGGTAGCCCTCGCCGGGGGCGAGATCGTCGTCGTCGTCGTCGCCGGTGGGGCAGCCGATCAACAGCATCGTGGGCAGGGCCAGCAGGCACAGGGGGGTCCACTTCACGGTCTCATCCTCCGATCGGCGCATTGTAGCGTCCGCGACGCGCGCGCGGGAGGGTCATCCGTGTCCCAGCAGCGGGGCCAGGGCCTGCCGCCACGGGTCGGCGAGGGCCAGCTCGAGCAGGTACGCGATCGCCAGCAGCAGCGTCGCGATCGCCACCCCGGTACCCAGCGGGCGCCAGCGGATCGGCCGGCGGGCGAGCACCGCCCCGGTGACCTCGCCCCACGAGGCGGTCAGCGCCGCGTAGCCCACCGCGGCGACCGCGTCCCACGCGCGCAGCCCCAGCAGCCACGCCAGCGGAGCGCCGGTCTCGGCCCCCAGCCGGACCCAGTGGTGGCCCGCCGCCAGCAGCGGCCCCGCGCCGATCCACAGCGGCACCAGCCCGCCGCCGAGGGCGGCCCCGGTGGTGACGTACAGGTAGTCCAGCACGTGGTCGGTGGTGAAGTCCGCCGGGCGGTCGAGCAGTCCCCAGCCCCGCTCCAGGTGGCGCACGGTCTCCCAGTGCAGGAAGTCCCCGGCCGGCATCGCCACCGCCGCCCGCTCGGGCGCCGCCGCCGTGAACACCGCGCCCAGCGCCACCACCGCCAGCCCCCAGATCCCCAGCCGCAGCGCTGCCCGGCGCCGGTCTCCGGCGGCCAGGTCGGCCAGCAGCAGCGGGTGGCACGCCACCGCCAGCAGCACCGCCAGCAGCCACGGGATCGCGGCCAGGCATCCGATCGTGCCCAGCACCGCGACCAGCCCGACCATCACACCCAGCGAGGCCCGGTGGGTCCGCGCCCGCTCGGCCCAGGCGGGGATGGGGCTCTGCTCCGTCACGAGGGGCACGCTAGCACACGGTGACGGATCCTTGACAGGTAGGCCGGAACGGGACTAAAAGGCTTGCCGCGTAGGCGCGTAGCTCAGTGGGAGAGCACTACCCTGACACGGTAGGGGTCGCTGGTTCAAATCCAGTCGCGCCTACCACCAGATAGGCTGCCAATCGTGGGTTGGCAGCCTATCTGGTGGCAAATGGAGCTGACGATCGCCTTGCGCTCGCAGCTCATTTGCCACAAGCCCGCCAGACCCGGGGATGCGCCCGGGTTTTCTCGTTCTGATAGCATCCGTTCGAGGCACTCGTCGGAAATGCCATGTCCGCACTCGAGCGCAGCGCGCTGATCCTCCTCGTTCTGTTCACGATCGCCTTCCCGGCCCCCACCTTCGCCCAGGATCTCGAAGACGAGGACTGGATCGAGCCCGACCTGTGGCTCGCCCTGCGCCCCGAGCTGGCGATCGTCCCCGAGCTGTTCAGCGTCTACCTGTTCCGCGGCGAGCTCGGCGGCGGGGTCCACACCGCCCGCGGCGTGGTCCACGGCACCGTCGACTTCGGCTGGATCGGCTTCAAGTGGCTGGACACGCCACCGCTGGAGGGCACCGAGAAGCCCGATCTGGCGCTGGACCTCGCCGCCATCGCGGGCGGTGTGCTGCCGCTGCCCCGCGACGCCGAGTTCCTCGTCTGCGGCCGCGTCTCGTTCGACCTGCTGATCGACCCCGGCCCGGGCCCCGACGAGGACCCCGAGATCGAGGCCGGGCCCCCGGCCCCGATGTTCACCCTCGGTGGCTCGTTCGCGTTCTTCAACGACGCGTGGGGCGGCCTCCCCGGGGTCCGCGCCGCGATCGAGCCGGGCGCGGTGTTCTACCCCGCCGGCGAGGACGTGTTCGTCTGCCCCACGGTGGGGCTCTCCGTCGGGATGGTCCTGCGCTGAGCTGCCCCGAGGCGCCGGCCTACAGCGTCAGCCACCGCACCAGCCGCAGCGGGGCGGCCAGCACGCGCAGCACCAGCCCCAGCCTCGGGAGCCAGCGCCCCAGCCGCAGCCCCCACCCCAGCGCCTTCCACGCGATCCGCACCCACGGCGGCGCGTAGAACGCCAGGAACCCCCACCACACCAGCTTGCCCAGTGCTCGCCACAGCAGTCCCGACACGACGCGCCTCCTCCTCGATCATACCGCTCGCACCGCGCCTTGCACTTTCACCCCCATCTGCCAGAATCGTGCGCTCTGCTGTCCCTGGCCGTATGCCCGTTCCGGATCCCGCGATCCGGTACGCACGGAGTCGACGATGAGCGAGTCCATCGAGCTGACCTTTCCCGACGGCGCCGTCCGCGAGGTGCCGTCCGGGACCCTGCCCAGCGAGCTGAAGGAGGGCCTGCCGTCCAAGGTCCGCAAGAAGGTCTTCGCCGCGGCGCTGGACGACACGGTGATCGACCTGCAGACCCCGCTGCGCACCGGCGGCGCGTTCCGCTTCGTGCTGCGCGGCGACCCCGAGGCGCTGGACGTGCTGCGCCACAGCACCGCCCACATCATGGCCGCCGCGGTGCAGAAGCTGTGGCCCGGGACCCAGGTCACGATCGGCCCCAGCATCGCCGACGGGTTCTACTACGACTTCGACCGCGAGACCCCGTTCAGCCAGGACGAGTTCGCCGCCATCGAGGCCGAGATGAAGCGCCAGATCGACGCCAACCTGCCGTTCGAGCGCGAGGAGGTCTCGGTCGAGCGCGCCATCGAGCTGTTCGCCAGGATGGGCGAGGACTACAAGGTCGAGCTGATCCAGGACCTGGTCCGCGACCAGGGCACCGAGACGGTCAGCCTCTACCGCCACGGCGACTGGGTCGATCTGTGCCGCGGGCCCCACGTCCCGGCCACCGGCGCCGTCCGCGCCTACAAGATCCTGCACGCCGCCGGCGCCTACTGGCGTGGCAACGAGCGCAACCCGATGCTCCAGCGGCTGTACGGCACCGCGTTCTTCGATCCCAAGGACCTGAAGGCCCACGAGGAGCGCCTCGCCGAGCTCGAGCGCCGCGACCACCGCCGGGTGGGCAAGGACCTCGACCTGTTCTCGACGATGGGCGACCTGGGACCGGGCCTGATCCTGTGGCACCCCAAGGGCGGCCTGATCCGCAAGCAGATCGAGGACTTCTGGCGCGACGAGCACCTGGCCAACGGCTACGACCTGGTCTACACGCCCCACATCGCCAAGATCGACCTGTGGGAGACCAGCGGGCACACCGGGTTCTACCGCGACTCGATGTTCGACACGATGGACATCGACGGCATGGAGTACCAGCTCAAGCCGATGAACTGCCCGTTCCACATCCTGATCTACAAGGAGCGGATGCGGTCGTACCGCGACCTGCCGCTGCGCTGGGCCGAGCTGGGCACCGACTACCGCTACGAGAAGTCCGGCGTGCTCCACGGCCTGATGCGCGTCCGCGGCTTCACGATGGACGACGCCCACCTGTTCGTGCGCCCCGATCAGCTCGTCGACGAGCTCAAGCGACTGGTGACGTTCAGCCTCGGGATGCTCGGCGCGTTCGGCTTCGAGGGGCTGGACATCTACCTCTCGACCCGCCCCGAGAAGTCCATCGGCAGCGACGAGATCTGGGAGCAGTCCGAGGCCGCGCTGGAGGAGGCCCTCGACGCGTCCGGCCTGCCCTGGGACATCGACGAGGGCGGCGGCGCGTTCTACGGCCCCAAGATCGACATCAAGATCCGCGACGCGCTGTCCCGTCAGTGGCAGTGCACCACGATCCAGGTGGACCTCAACCTGCCCGAGCGCTTCGACCTGACCTACGTCGGCGACGACGGCGAGAAGCACCGCCCGATCATGATGCACCGCGCGCTGCTGGGCTCGCTGGAGCGGTTCTTCGGCGTGCTGATCGAGCACTACGGCGGGGCATTCCCGCTGTGGCTCGCGCCCCTGCAGGCCCGCGTCGTGACGGTCTCGGAGAAGTCCGAGGAGTACGGCCGCGAGGTCGTCGCGCGGATGGTGGCGGCCGGCCTGCGGGTCGACGGCGACTTCGGCGCGGACAAGCTCGGGGCCAAGATCCGCCTCGGTGCCAGCGAGAAGATCCCGTACCTGCTGGTGGTCGGCGAGCGCGACCGCGACGACGGCACCATCTCGCCCCGCGTGCGCGGTGGAGGGGCCGAGGACGCGGTCTCGGTGGACGAGATGATCGCCCGGATGCGGGAAATCGTCCGCCAGCGCAGCGTCGATCTCGGTTGACATCCCCACGGGGCTACCGTAAATAGGCCCCTGCTCCGGCAATGATGCGGGGGTATGCGTGCGCGTAGCGCAGCGAGGAGGGAACCACGTGAATCGCGGGTCGAGGAGCTAGTCGTGCGTCGAGGCAAGCGGCGCCGTCCAGTCGAGTACAAGCACGAAGAGGTCCGGGTCAACCGGCGCATCCGGGCTCGAGAGGTCCGGGTCGTCGACGCCGAGGGCAACCAGGTCGGGGTGGTCTCCGTCCACGAGGCCTTGGCGCTGGCCCAGGAAGCGGGTCTCGATCTGGTCGAGGTCGCCCCCAGTGCCCGACCGCCCGTGTGTCGCATCATGGACTACGGCCGGTACAAGTACGACATGAAGAAGCGGGCCCAGGAGACCAAGCGCAAGCAGACGGTCGTCTCCGTCAAGGAGGTCAAGATCAGGCCCAAGACGGACATCCACGACTACGAGTTCAAGAAGCGCAACGCGGTTCGGTTCCTGGAGGACGGTGACAAGGTGAAGTTCACGGTCGTGTTCCGAGGACGGGAGATCACCCACAAGGAGATCGCCTTCCAGCGGCTGCGCACCGTGGTCGAAGACCTCAAGGACCTGGCCCAGGTGGAGCAGGAGCCCAAGATGGAGGGCCGCACGATGTCGATGATCCTCGCTCCCCGGGTCACGAAGAAGTAAGGCGATCGAGCGATGCCGAAGATGAAGACCAATCGGGCCGCGGCCAAGCGCTTCCGGTTCACCGGGACGGGCAAGATCCGGCGCAACCGGGCCTACAAGAGCCACATCCTGACCAAGAAGTCGCCCACGCAGAAGCGGCGCCTGCGCAAGTCCACGATCGTGGACCCGACCAACGCGCCGGCCGTCCGCCGGATGCTCGGCAAGTAACCGTCAACCTCCTGCGGCCACCGCCCACGCCGGGCCGGGAAGCCGTCCGAAGGAGAGCGTCATGCCTCGAGTCAAGAGAGCGATGATCCGCCGCACGCGGATCAAGAGACTTCGCAAGCAGGCCAAGGGTTTCCGCGGGTCGCGCCGGGTCCTCCTGCGCACCGCGATGAACGCCGTCACCAAGGCCCAGCAGTACGCCTACCGCGACCGCAAGCGGCGCAAGCGCGACTTCCGCCGGCTGTGGATCGCGCGCGTCAGCGCCGCCGCCCGCGAGTGCGGCGTCAGCTACAGCAAGCTGATGGGCGACATGAAGCGGTCCGGCATCGAGCTCAACCGCAAGGTGCTGTCGGAGATCGCGATCGCCGATCCCGACACCTTCCGCCAGATCGCGACGCACGCCGCCCAGAGCTGAACCGCCGCGACGTCCCCACCCGACCGACCCCCACGCCCGGGCCCGCGGTGGACCCTCGGGGCCAGGGGGGGTAGTCTGCCGTCCATTCCGCGCACGGGAGGAGCCCATGCTCGACCAGATCCAGGCCACCTGCGAGCGCGTGGTCGCCGAGGCCGAGGCCGCCCTCGCCGAGGCCTCCACCGAGGCGGAGGTGCACCAGCGCAAGGCCCCGTTCGTGGGCAAGGGCGGGGAGCTCGGCAAGCTGTTCGGCCTGCTCCGCGAGCTGCCCAAGGACGAGCGCGGCCCCGTCGGCCAGCAGATCAACGCCGCCCGCCAGCGGGTCGACGCGCTGGTCGCCGAGCGCCTCGCCACCCTGCAGCAGGCCGCGCTGCGCGGCGCCGCCATCGACGTGACGCTGCCCGGCCGCCGCGGCTGGACCGGCCACCGCCACCTGCTGACCCGCACGGTCGAGGAGATCGCCACGATCTTCACCGGGATGGGCTTCCACTTGGTGCAGGGCAACGAGGTGGAGACCGACTTCCACAACTTCGAGGCCCTCAACATCCCGCAGGACCACCCTGCGCGCGCGATGCAGGACACGTTCTACCTGCGGGGCGGGTCGGTGTTGCGCACCCACACCAGCCCGCTGCAGGTGCGCACGATGGAGGCCCAGCCTCCGCCGGTGCGGGTGATCTGTCCCGGCTGGGTCTACCGCCGCGACGAGGTCGACGCGACCCACTCGCCGGTGTTCAGCCAGGTCGAGGGCCTGTGGGTCGACGACCGCGTCACGTTCGCCGATCTCAAGGGCGTGCTGGCCGGCTTCGTGCACCAGTTCTTCGGGCCCAAGACCCCGTTCCGGTTCCGCTCGAGCTACTTCCCGTTCACGGAGCCGTCGGCGGAGCTGGACATCCAGTGGGGCGACGCCTGGCTGGAGATCCTGGGCGCGGGGATGGTCCACCCCAACGTGTTCCGCAAGGTGCGCAACGACGCGTACGACCCGGAGCGGGTCCAGGGGTTCGCCTTCGGGATGGGCATCGAGCGGCTGGCGATGTTGCGCTACGGTGTCACCGACCTGCGCGTCCTGTTCGAGTGTGATCCGCGCTTCCTGGAGCAGTTCTGATGCGAGTCCCGTGGAGCTGGTTGAAGGAGCTGGTGGAGATCGACGCGAGCCCCGAGGAGCTGGTCGAGCGGCTCGCCATCGCCGGCATCGAGGTCGACGAGATCGAGCGCGGCGGACCCCAGTTCTCCAAGGTCGTCACCGCCAAGATCGTGCAGAAGTTGCCCCACCCCGATGCGCAGAAGCTGTCGCTGTGCGTCGTCACCGATGGCAGCGAGGAGCGCACGGTGGTCTGCGGCGCGACCAACATGGAGGCCGGCGACGGCGTCGCGCTGGCGCTGCACAAGGCGCGGCTGCCCGGCGGCCACGTGATCAAGCGCGGCAAGATCCGCGGGCAGCAGAGCGACGGGATGCTGTGCAGCGAGGTCGAGCTGCAGATCGGCGACGACGCCGCGGGGATCATGACGTTCCCCGGCGACCTGCCGCTGGGCGTGCCGCTGGACCAGTACCTCGGCCTCGACGACTGCGTGCTGGTGCTCGACCTGACCCCCGATCGCGCCGACTGCCTGGGGATGGTCGGCGTCGCCCGCGAGGTCGCCGCGCTGACCGGCGCCGAGCTGAAGGGCCCGGCCCGGCTGCCCGAGTGGTGGGTCCCGGGGGAGCCCGGCCCTTCCGAGGCCGTGGCCGGCAGCGGTGACCACGCCGTGTCGATCCGCCTCGACGACGCCGAGGGCTGCCCGCGGTACACCGGGATCGTCGTCCGCGGGGTGGAGATCAAGCCGTCCCCGTCGTGGCTGGCGCGCCGCCTCGAGGCCGCCGGCGCCGGTGTGCACAACAACGTCGTCGATGCCACCAACTACCTCGCGCGGCTGCTCGGGCAGCCGTTCCACGCCTTCGACCTGCGGTTCCTCCGCGGCAACCAGGTGATCGTCCGCCGCGCCACCGCCGGCGAGCCGTTCCGCGCCCTGGACGGCAGCGACCACGCGCTGACCCCGGACGACGTGGCGATCTGCGACGCCGAGGGCCCCGTGGCGCTGGGCGGCGTGATCGGCGGCGAGGGCTCGATGGTGGTCGACGACACCACCGACCTGCTGCTCGAGGCGGCGTACTTCACGCCGGCCTTCATCCGCGCGACCCAGGGCCGCACCGGGGTCAAGACCGAGTCCAGCGACCGCTTCGCGCGCGGCGTCGACCCGGCCGACACGATGGCCGCCAACCGGATGCTCGCCGAGCTGATCGTCGAGCTCGCGGGCGGGGAGATCCTCGAGCCCGCGGCGGACTGCAACCCGGCGCCCTGGACCCCGCGGCCGGTCGCGCTGCGCCCCGAGCGGATCCGAGGGCTGCTGGGCGCCGACATCCCGCGCGACGAGGTCGTGGCGATGCTGCGCCAGGACGGCCTGCGGGTCGACGACGGCGGGGCAGTGTGGCAGGTCAGCGGCCCGCCGTGGCGCGTCGACATCGAGCAGGAGGTCGACCTGATCGAGGAGATCGCCCGGATGTGGGGCTACGACCGCGTCCCGATCACGATGCCGGTCGCCGAGCGGGAGCCGGTCACGCGCAGCGACGACCTGGAGCGCGAGGCGCGGGTGGTGATGGCCGGGCTGGGGTTCGACGAGCTCAACCAGCTGAGCTTCACCGGCCGCGAGGAGCTGGCCGCGCTGGGGATCCCCGACGACGAGATCGACCGCTGCGTCGAGCTGGAGAACCCGCTGGGGATCGACTCCGCGCTGCTGTGGCCGTCGCTGCTCCCGGCGATGATCCGCCACGCCGGCGCGGCCAGCCGCCGCACCGCGGATCTGCGGACCTTCCAGCTGCGGCGGACCTTCATCGAGGGCGCGGGCGAGACGGGCGTCGCCGAGACGCTCGGCCTGGCCGCCCTGTGGATGGGCAAGCGGCGCCCGGTGGGCTGGGGCCAGGGCGCCGAAGAGGCGGACTTC
The DNA here is from genome assembly GCA_964584075.1 of uncultured Rickettsiales bacterium. Taxonomy (GTDB): domain Bacteria; phylum Myxococcota_A; class UBA796; order UBA9615; family CAYRNR01; genus CAZOYV01. Next base: position 25,534 of record CAZOYV010000087.1, read on the forward strand.
TTCGACCTGCGCGGCGCGCTCGAGCAGCTGCTGGAGCACTTCCGGGTGGGGGGCGTGCGCGTCGAGCCGCACCCCTCGCCGCCGGCCTACCTCGATCCGGGCCAGGCCGGCGTCCTGCTCCGTGGCCGCGACAGGGTCGGGCTGATCGGGCGGTTGAGCGCCGCGGCGATCCAGCTGCACGAGCTGGCCGGGCCGGCGTACGTGTTCGAGATCCCGTTCGACCAGTTGGTTCGCAAGGCGCCCCGGCTGCGCTACCGCGCGCCGTCGGAGTTCCCGACGTCCGAGCGGGACGTGGCGCTGCTGGTCACCGGGGGCGTGCAGGCCCAGGCGCTGCTGGACGAGATCGCCCGCGCCAAGCCGGCCCACCTGGTGCGCAGCGAGGTGTTCGACGTCTACGAGGGCCGCGAGCTGCCCGAGGGTGCCCGCTCCGTGGCGATCCGGATGGTCTTCCAGTCCGATCGCGGGACGCTGGAGGGCCGGGTCGTTGACGAGGCCTTCGCCACGGTCCTGGGGCGCCTGCGGAGGATGGACGGGGTGACCGTGCGAGAGGGCTGAGGTGGCCCTCGATCCAGGGCCGAGAAAACCAAAAAAGGTAATGATCACGAAATGTTCTTGACATGAAGTACCCGGACTTCCTACAAAAGATAAGCGTGTCCGAGGCACATCGAGGCGGACGAGCCATGAGGGTTGGATTGCTGCTGCTGGGACTCCTCGCCGCGGTGGGCTGCAAGACCGAAGAGACCTCGTACAAGGCCCTCAACGAAGACAACGACTGCGTCCTCGTGGAGGTCACGGACGGGGAGGTCGCGGGGGATGACGACTCCGCCGGCGACGACGACGACTCCGCCGCCGGCGACGACGACATCGTCCGCACCGACCTGACCTGCTGCGGCGGGGACACGGTGATCGGCGAGGGCCTGATCCGGCCGGTGTCCGCGCAGCCGGGAGAGACGCGCTACGCGGCCGTGATGATCGACCGCGAGGCCTTCGAGGCCAGCGGCGTCGACCTCGATGAGATCGTGCGCGTCACCGTCAGCTTCGATCCCCGCGGGGTGGGAGAGGGCGAGGCGGAGCTGGAGCAGGACGGGCTGGAGGTGACCCTGTGGGACGGGTCCCTCGGCTGCGGGGAGCTCGGCGGCGTCCCGAGGACCGACGAGCTGTGCTTCCACCTCTGGTCCGAGGAGGGCTCCGACGACGAGGAGTGACCGGACGATGGTCGATGAGCGCGAGGGCGGGAGTGGAATGACCAAGGCGGATATCATCGAGACGATCTACGAGCGGGTCGGCTTCTCCAAGAAGGAGGCCGCCGAGCTGGTCGAGCTGGTGTTCGAGACGATCAAGACGACCCTCGAGCAGGGCGAGAAGATCAAGATCTCGGGGTTCGGCAACTTCGTGGTGCGTCCCAAGCGTGCGCGCGTCGGTCGCAACCCGCAGACCGGCCGCGTGATCATGATCAGCGAGCGCAGGGTCCTGACCTTCAAGCCCAGCCAGGTGCTCAAGGACGCGCTGAACGGCAACGGAGTCTGAGACCGGGCCGAGGGAGGGCGAGCGCGGCGTGTCGGATCCCCAGCGACCGATCCCCGACAAGACCTACTTCAAGATCGGCGAGGTCGCGCGGATCACCGGGCTCGAGCCCCACGTGCTGCGCTACTGGGAGACCGAGTTCCGCCAGATCCGCCCCGAGAAGTCCCGCAGCGGCCACCGCCTCTACCGCCGCGAGAACATCGAGCGGATCCTCGAGATCCGCGATCTGCTCTACCGCCAGAAGTTCACCATCGCCGGTGCCCGCCGCCGGCTGCTGCACCGCCACGACCAGGACGCCGCCGAGGCCGAGGAGGAGCGCCTCGTGTCGCGCCACCAGGAGGTGCTGCGCGAGCGCGAGCAGGACAACCGCGCGCTGCTCCAGGAGGTCCGCCGGCAGCTCGTCGAGATCCGCCGCCGGCTGAACCTCGGTTGACCCGCACGCCGCTCCGCGCTGGACCTTCGGCCCCGCACGCGGAACAATCCACCCACGGGAGGAACCCATGGCCACCATCGCCACGCGCCTGGGCGCCGCGCTGTCGGTCCTCGTGCTCGCCGCTGGCCCTGCCGTCGCCGACACCCACGTGGAGTCGTTCGACGAGTGGTACGACGGGTACTGCACGGTGTGCCTCGAGGACTACGCCTGCGCGGACTCCAACGGGATCACCACGGGGACCTGGGCCGACCAGGTCCAGTTCGTCGACCCGCTGCCGCCGGGGGCCCTGCTCCGGCAGCTCACGGTCCAGCCCAACGGCATCAACTGCAGCGGCAACGCGGCGTGGTCGTTCTCGCTCAACGGCACCCCGCTGGCCTCGGGTACCGATCCCAACCCGACCAACTGCTCGTGCGACACCTGCGATCCCGTGATCGACTACGCCAGCACGTACTACTCCAACGGCATGCCCGGCTACCTCTACGGGGCGACCAACACCCTGGACATCGACCCCACCGGCGGCACGTTCTGCCTGGCCTTCCTCGAGATCGTGTTCGAGTACCTCGGCTGCAACCCGACCGACGTCGACGGCGACGGCTGGAGCGAGTGCGACGGGGACTGCGACGAGGCCGACACCGCGATCCACCCCGGTGCCGCCGAGATCTGCGACGACGGCGTCGACCAGAACTGCGACGGGGTGACCGACGAGCTGACCGATCAGGACGGCGACGGGTTCAGCAACTGCACCGGCGACTGCGACGACACCGAGCCGCTGGCGCTGCCGGGCGGGATCGAGAGCTGCGACTTCGTCGACAACGACTGCGACGGCTGGGTCGACGAGGACTTCGACCAGGATGGCGACGGCTGGAGCCAGTGCAGCACCCCGCCCGACTGCGACGACGGCGCGGCCACCACGTACCCCGGCGCCCCCGAGATCTGCAACAACGTCGACGACGACTGCGACGGGGTGATCGACGAGGCCACCGACGACGACGGCGAC
>CAZOYV010000088.1:0-28298 GCA_964584075.1 uncultured Rickettsiales bacterium
AGATCGACTGCAACTGGAAAGCCGAGGTGGAGTCACTGGGCATGCAACGCAAGAATGGCGCGAAGCTCCTCGGCGTGCTCGTGGTCGATGAAAGGGGCGACGAGAGAGGGCTGCTGCTGTACGATCTTCCGCATCGGGGTGCTCGGCTTTCCTCGGTTTTCCTCGGTTTCGTCAGCGTTCTTGGTCGGATGCCTGACGAACCGTACCAAAGAAAGGCGGCCCCCGATATCTTGTTCTAGCTGTAATTACGTTGGGTTATCCTTTTCGGGACGGGAACTACTCTAACCAGCTACCAGATACTGAACAAATGTTCAGCCCCTCTCCGGAGTTCTTGCTTGGCATGCAAGTCGGGTTCAGAGGGGTATAGGCCATCGAGCCTACCATCCGGGTTGAAGGCGTTCGTGGAGTCTACCACGGTGAGGAGCCACCATCGGAGCCTGGAAAATGGCCGCCCCAGGGCCTCAGCAGGGTGCGACAGCGTGTCGGCCCCGGGGCGACCGCGAAACCACGGTCATCCGGGCGGGCGCGCTGGTGGACCGCGGGCCGTGGGGGACGGCCGGGCGACTGCGTGCTGGGACGGTCGGGCGGCGGCGTGCTGGGCTCGGGTGATCTGCAGGGCGCGGCGTTCGGCCTCGGGCCGGGGGAGTCCGCCGAGGTACTCCATGATGGCGGCGCGCTCCTCGTAGGCCTCGTGCCAGTCGGCGGGCCAGTCGTCGAGGTGGCCGGGGAGGTCGTCGTCTCCGATGACCCAGGAGCGCAGTCGGCGGGCGCGGCCGGTGCGCTCGTCGGGGGTCAGGGGGACGGGGCGCAGCCGGGGCAGCAGGCGGCCGCCGGGCTGGGAGTCTTCGTCAGGCATGGTGGTCTCCAGAGCTGAGCCGGGCGTCGCTGGACGGGGCGCCGCCGGCACCCCCGCGGACCTCGCGGACCTGCGCGGACCTTGGCGATCGGGCAGGTCCGCGGCCGAAAAGGTCGTGATGTCGAGGTGTTGAAGGCATCCGCGGACCTCGCGGACCTATCCCCCGCCCCCTATACGCGTGAGAGAACACACACACGTTTTCGTGGGGGTTCTCGGGGTGGTGGGGGGCCGTGTGTGTGTGTGCGCCGGATCTCCCATGAGGAGCGGGGGGGGCAAGGTCCGCGAGGTCCGCGGGGGTCCGCAAAGGGCCGTGGGGACTGCGGTTTCCGGAGGTGTCGAGGTCCGCGGGGCAGGTCCGCGCAGGTCCGCGAGGTCCGCGGATCCGGGCCGGATCGACGGCGGGGGCGATCACGATCCCATCTCCGATCCCACCCCCGATCCCACCTCGCGGAAGCCGTAGGTCGGGGAGCGGCGGGCCCACGAGGGCTCCTCGCGGACGAGCTCGAAGGTCTTGCCGTCCACGTCGAAGGTGGTGTCGAGGTAGTCGTTGAACAGCCCGCCGACGATGGTGGCGCGGGCGCGGGCGGTGCGGAGGTTGCCGCGGCGGTCCTTGAAGCGCTCCTCGAGGGGGCCCTCGCCGAGCCACTCGGCCCAGTCGGCGGCGGTGGCCGCGGGGCGGGCGTGGTGCTCGGCGGCGATCTCGACCATCAGGGCGTAGCGGCCGTCGAAGGCGTGCTCGGAGGCGTCGAAGTTGGTCAGGAAGCCGTCGAAGCCGGACAGCCGCAGGATGGCGTCGACGGTGGCGGCCCAGCGCTGGCCGGTGCTGTGGCGGGCGGGGTCCTCGCAGGCGGGCTGGTCGGCGTCGAGCCAGGCGCGGACCATGCCGGCGAGCTCGCCGAGGATCTCCAGGCGGTGACGCAGCACGGCGCCGACCAGGTCGTCGACGGGGTAGCGCACCGAGCGGACGTTGGTGTGCAGCTCGAGGTTGACCGGGAGGGCGCGCCGCCGCAGGTCGGGGCCCATCTGGGTCAGGTTCATCGTCAGGCAGAACAGGATGTCGTTGCTTGGCCGGGTGATGGCAGTGTTGGAGCCCAGGCGGCGGAAGGTCAGCCGCGAGTCGGTGATGCACCGCTCGAGCACGGCGGACTCGATGGGGCGCCGGGTCTTGGCGTTGTCCACGACGATGATGCGGTCGCCGGCCTCGACGCGCGTGGCGAGCTGCTTCTCGAACTCGTTGTCGTCGGGGACGTAGGAGACGGTGTGGGGCTCGGCGCCCTCGACGATGACGCCGACGACGCGGGCCAGGGTGCTCTTGCCGACGCCGGGCTTGTTGCCGTTGATCGCCAGGAACGGGTGGCCCCGGCCCCAGTGGGGCATGGTGATGGCGGTGACGAGGGCGCCGGCGACGTTGACCAGGTCGGCCTCGTTCTTGAAGTGGAAGTCCTGCAGCGCCTCGCACAGGTGCTTCGAGCCGTCGGTGGGCTGGACCTCGGGGCCGTCGTAGAACACGCCGCTGCCGCGGTGGAAGCCGGGGGTGCCGACGAAGCGCCAGCGGGTGTCGAAGATCGGCGAGCGGGCGTAGGTCTTCAGGCGGGGCAGGCGGCGCCGCACGCGCGGCGAGCTGACGAAGGCGCGGGCCAGGTCGACGGGCAGCACGCCGAAGCGCAGGAAGGCGTCGCCGTCCTCGTGGGCGGCGAGGAAGCGCACCTCGAGCAGGGCGCTGAGCAGGCCGCCGAGGTTGCGTTCCTGGACGGGGATCGGGCCGTTGCCCGGGTCGACGAAGACCAGCTCCTGGCCGGTGGTGAACAGCCGGTCCAGGGGGCGCACGATGTCGGTGATGGCGTCGAACAGCCCGTCGACGGTGTCGCGGTTGGTGACGTAGTCGACGACCGGGCGGTCGTCGGGGGGCGGCGGCAGGGGCGGCGGTGGCGGCGCGGGGCGGGCGTCCTCGATCTCGCGCCGGGCGCGGCGCACCTCGGCGACGGTCTCGCGGAAGACCTCGGCCCGGATGCCGGCGAGAGTCCGGATCTCCTGCAGGTGTGGATCGCGCTCCAGGGCGCTGAGCTCGAGCAGCGCGGCGATGGTGTCGCGGACCAGCGCGCGGCGGGCGTCGTCGTCGGGGAGGGTAGGCCAGCGGTCGCGGAAGCGCGCCATCACGGCGTCGGGGTCGGCCGAGGGCGGGCCGCCGGCGGGCAGGGGGATGCCGGTGAGGTCGGCGACCAGGGCGCAGGCCTGGCGGAAGTCCGCGGCGCGGCCGAGGCGGACCAGGAAGTCGAAGGCGCTGCAGGACTCGCCGCTGCGGAACGAGTGGAACGTGCCCCGCTCGGCCTCCGGGGCGCCGTCGGCGACGCCGGCGGAGGGGTGGCGGTCGCCGGTGGGCGAGTCGGGGTCGCGGCACTGCAGCCAGCCGTCGCCGGAGCGCTTGCCGGTGAGCAGCTCGCCGTAGACGGCGCCCAGGTCCAGGACGGCGAGGACCTCGCCGCGCCAGTCCTTCCAGGTCTGGGTGCCCGTACGGGGGGCTGGCCGCGGTGGGGTCGAGCGGCGCGCTGGGGGGCGGGTCGGGGCCCTGGCCGGGGCCTCCGCGGCGCGGAAGCGTCCCAGCTCGTCGGCCAGGATCGCGAACAGGTCCACGTCGGCGGGGATGTCGGCCAGGTCGATGCCGGCCCAGCGGTGAGGGCGGTCGGCGGTGGGCTCGCCCTTGACCGCCAGCGTCCCGTACAGCTTGAAGATCCGCGAGGGGTTGGCGATGGCGGTGTCGACCTTGGCCGCCTCGGTGGAGAAGCGCCGGTCCAGCAGTCTCAGCAGGTCGTGGGCGTCGCGGGCGGCCCGGGGGACCTCCTCGCCGGCGGCACGGGTCAGGGGGACCAGCAGGTGGTGGCCGTTGCCGCTGTCGGCGAGCAGGGACCGCACGCCGTGCTCGCCGAGCCAGGCCCGGATCGCCTCGGCCACCTCGCGGGCGGCCGCCTTCTCCGGGTCGCTGGCGGGGAGGTGGCGCGGCTCGCGGACCGGGTCGACGTCCACGGGGAACAGCGTGTACGCGACGATGTCGCGGTCCTTGACGGTGGTGCGGACGCGGGCGAGGGCGCGGCGGGCGTCGACGGCGAGCTCGCGGCGGACGCCGTGCAGGCCGAAGTAGATGTTGGCCTCGCCGCAGCGGGGGTGATCGCCGCGGGGAATCTGGGTCCGCGGGCGGGGGGTCGCCGGCGCGAGGTCGAGGACCAGCCGCTCCAGGTCGTCGGGGCCGAACAGCCCGGCCCAGGTGCCGCGGATCGACCCCTTGGCCAGGATGCGGATCTCGGTGGCGGCGTCGAGGGCGGCGTGGCGGCGCAGCACCCACCCGAGCCACGGGCGCAGGCTGCCCTGGACCTGGGGCGAGTCCAGGAAGCGCTGCGCGGCCGCGGGCAGGGGGCGCGCTCGCTCAGCCACGGTAGAGAGCTCCGGGGATGCGCAGCGCCGCGACGCGCTGCTGGAACAGCCGCAGCCCGTCGGCGTCGGCGAACTCCAGCTCGATCACCACGCCGCCCTCCTCGATGAGGAGCACGGGCAGCTCGTCGCTCCACGGTGCGATGCGCACGTCGGGGTCCTGCAGGGTCGCGGCGGCGCGCAGCAGGCCAGCCTCCAGCGCCGGCATGACGGTGACGGCGGGCTTCACGGCCTGCGCCCCGCCGCCGACGGCCTCTCGGCGGGGTCGCCGAGGAAGGCGCGGATGTCCTCGAGGCGCTGGCTGACGCGCACGCGGGAGAGGCTGGCGAGGAACAGGCGGCCGTAGGGGCGGGTCAGCAGGCGGCGGTCCAGCACCACCACGACGCCGCGGTCGCCGGTGCTGCGGATCAGGCGGCCGAAGCCCTGCTTGAAGGCGATGATCGCCCGGGGCAGGCCGTAGTGCAGGAACCACTGGCGGTCCCGCTCGCGGATGGCGTCGAGCACGGGGTCGTCGGGCTGGGGGAAGGGCAGGCGGTCGATCACGACGCATGACAGCGACTCGCCGGGCACGTCGACGCCGGCCCAGAACGACTCGGTGCCGAGCAGCACCGAGGAGGTGTCCTCGCGGAAGGCCCGCACCAGGGCGGTGCGGGGCGCGTCCCCCTGGGCCAGTACCCGGTAGCCGCAGTCGCGGGCGCGGTCCCGGGCCAGGTGGAGGTTGCTGTAGGAGGTGAACAGCCCCAGCGTGCGCCCGCCGGCGAGGTCGATCGCCTGGCGCACGCGGCCGGCGACGGCTCCGGGGAAGGCGGGGTCGTTGGGCTCGGGGAGGCCCGACGGGACGATCAGCAACGCCTGCTCGGCGAGGTCGAAGGGGCTCTCAACCACGAGCTCGCGGGGGTCGGGGACGCCCAGCTCGCCCTTGACCAGCTCGAACGAGCCGGCCGTGGACAGGGTGGCCGAGGTCACCACGGTGGCGCGCGTGGCGCCGAACAGGTGGGACCGCAGCCGCTCGCTGACGTCCACCGGCCGGCGGCACAGCACGCCGCGGTGCTGGTGGTCCTCGTCGAGGTAGACCACGGCGTTGCGGTCCGACAGCGCCATGCCGGCCTCGATCCAGTGGGCCAGGGACTGGCAGCGCAGCCCGCACAGCTCGAGCTTGGAGGCCATCTCGGGCTCGTCGGCCTCCTCGGACCCGTCCAGGTAGTCCTGGCCCGCGGCGTTGAGCTGGTAGACGAGGTCCTCGCTGTCCGCGATGCCGGGCGTGCGCAGGCGGACGCAGTACTCGGGCGAGCGGCGGTGGGCTCCCAGCGCGGTGAAGAACCGCTCGGCCTCGAACAGCAGGTCCTCGCGGATCTGGGGGACCACGACCTCGTCCAGCAGCCGGGCGGCCCGCTGCACCGAGCCGAAGCTGACCCGGTTGGAGAAGAAGTCGCGGGCGATGTCGGCGGCCTTGTGGGCCTCGTCGAGGATCACCACGTCGAAGGCGGGCAGCACCAGGTCCTGGCCGGTGAGCTCGCGGACCTGCAGGTGGGCGAACAGCAGGTGGTCGTTGCACACGATCACGTCGGCGAGGCGGGCCTGGTCGCGGGCGGTCCGCGAGAAGCAGCGCTCGGCGAACGGGCAGGCGTTGCCCGGGCACTCGATGGCGTCGGTGGTGAAGCGCGCCCAGATCGCAGGCGGCGGCTCGGTGGCCAGCTCGCTGACGTCGCCGGTGGCGGTGGTCTGCGCCCAGCGCTGGATCGCGCGCAGCACGGCCATGTCCTCCGACCGCGTGGGGATCAGGTGCGTGCCGTCGGGCAGCTCGCGGCGGAGCTTGTGGAGGCACAGGTAGTTGTTGCGGCCCTTCATCAGCCGATAGGTGAAGGACCACGGCAGCACCTCGGCCAGGAACGGGAGGTCCTTGTCGACGAGCTGCTCCTGCAGGGCGATGTTGGCCGTGGCGATCACGACCTTGCCGCCGCCGTGGGCGGCGTGGTGGGTCGCGGGGACCAGGTAGGCGATGCTCTTGCCGGTGCCGGTGGGGCCCTCCACCACCAGGTGCTCGCCCTGGACGATGGCGGCGTCCACGGCCCAGGCCATGTCGGCCTGCCCGCGGCGGCGGGCGTAGCCGGGGAGCATCGCGGCCAGGTAGCCCCCGTCGTCGAACACGTCGTGCAGGTAGTCGCTCATCGTTCCTCCGGTTGGGTGGCGAGCGCGGGGAGGGCCTCGACCAGGCGGATGGGAGCCGCGGCGCGACCGCGGGGCGTGGGGAGCTGGTCCACGGCGATGCCCAGCTCCGCGGCCACCTCGGCCCGGGCGCGGTCGATCAGCAGGTCGGCGAAGGCGTCGGCGAGCACCTCGAGCACATCGTCGAGCTCGTCCTCGGCCCGGGGGTCGGGCCGGCTGTCGATCTCCACGTCGAGCTCGGGTCGCTTGCGTGCCATCGCGTTTCACTCCGCCGGGGTGGGGTCCGTCCGGCTCGCCAGGGGCCAAGAGCAACCGGAGTGCCAGGTGGCGAAAGGCGCGTGATTACTGGGGGTTGAGCGGTGGGGCGGCCATGCTGGGCGGGGTGGCTGGACGAGTGGGACGAGGAGGCCGCCGACCGGGACGGGTCACCGCCTCATCGGGACGCCGAACCCGCACTCTGGGACGACCGGGCCATCGTTTGGGACGACTTGCCCGCAAAGTGGGACGACGTGGCACGCATCGCGGGACGTGGATGGCACGCAAGGGGGCCTGAAACGCCTGGAAATCCGCCCTTGACACGGGCCCGGAGATGGCACCGTTGTTGCAGGTGTCGTTGCGCGCGGCGGACGGACGGGAAGCCAGCACGAGGAGGCGTCGATGAGCCTGAGCCAGGTGGTCACCTACTGCCGGGTCTCCTCCGAGGAGCAAGCGCTCAAGGACCTCTCGATCCCGGCCCAGCGCAAGGCGCTGCGGCGCTGGGCGCAGGGGGACGGCGAGGTCGAGATCATGCGGGAGTTCGTGGACGAGGGGCTGTCGGCGTACGCGCCGGCCCACCGGCGGCCGGGCTTCTGCGAGATGATCGCGTTCTGCCGCAAGGCGCCCGTCGAGCACATCCTGGTGCACAAGCTCGACCGCTTCTCCCGCGACCGCGAGGAGTCGATCCTGTTCAAGGCGCTGCTGCGTAAGCACGGGGTGACGGTCCGGTCGATCACCGAGCAGTACGATCCGGAGACGCCGCAGGGCTTCCTCTACGAGGGGATGATCGAGGTCATCAACCAGTTCTACTCGATGAACCTGGCCACCGAGACGGTCAAGGGGATGCGGGAGAACGCCGAGCGCGGCTACTGCAACGGCGGGCGCGTGCCCTACGGCTACCGGCTGGCGCGGGTCGCCGACGGCGCGGGGCGCGAGCACTCCAGGCTGGTCCCCGGCCCCAAGGAGGAGGTCGACACGATCCGGGAGGTCTTCGAGTGGGCGGCCAACGAGGGGATGGGGGTCAAGGCGATCGCCAACCGCCTCAACGCCCGTCAGGTGCCGCCGCCCCGGGGGCGCTACTGGAGCGGGTCGTCGATCAACTCGATGTTGAAGAACCGCGCGTACGTGGGGGACCGGATCTGGGCCCGCCGGCGCAAGAACGGCCGCGAGTCGCGGGTGATGGCGCCCGAGGAGCACTGGATCGTCGCCGAGGACGCCCACGAGCCGCTGGTGGACCGCGCGGTATTCGAGCGGCGCCAGGAGTTGGCCGCCCGCCGCCGGGTCAACCCCCACGGCCGCCGCGGCGACCACGTCGAGTACCTGCTGGCCAAGCTGATCCGCTGCGGCGAGTGCGGCTACAACTACACCGGCCGGCGCAAGCGCTACACCACCTCGAAGGGGGTCAAGCGCGAGAGCGCGGACTACGTCTGCATCGGCTACCAGCAGCACGGGCGCTCGGTGTGCGCGGCCGCGCCGATCCAGCGCGAGTGGATCGAGGGGCTGGTGCTGGACCTGATCCGCTCGCGCCTGGGCACGCCCGCGGCGCTGGCCGAGTTCGAGCGCAAGGTACGCCGCAAGGTCGAGGCCCGGCGCCGGACCTTCGGCGAGTCCTCGGACGCCGTGACCCGCAAGATCGCCGAGGTCGACCGCCAGATCGCCAACTACTTCCGGGCCATCGGCGAGGGCCTGGACCCGCAGATCTGCCGCGAGCACATCGACGAGCTGAACGCCAAGAAGGCCGAGATGGAGCGGGAGGCCGAGGTCGTCCGCACCGAGGACTACTACCGGCTCGCCCTGGAGCGGAACCTGCGCGACCTGAGGCAGTTCGCCGAGGTCTACATCCGCGAGTTCGACCAGCTGCCCTTCGGGGTCAAGCGCAAGGTCGTGCTGCACTTCATCGAGAGCATCGAGGTCGTCGAGCACCGCCTGGTCCGCATCACGATGCGGGTGCCCTTCGACAACGCCGGCCTCAAGCACCTCACCGACGAGGACGACTCCGGCCAGAACGGACGAACCCGCCCTGGCGAGGAATCCCCCGCCAGCACGAGCTCTTCGGGTATGTCATTGGAGAAAGGTTACTTTTTCCAACAGGGAACGAATTGGCTCCCCTCTGTTGACTATAGACAGAACCCTGGTGATCGAGGTGGTGGTGCCGCGGGCGATTCCGCGTGACCACCGCTCGCGCGAGCAGCGGATGGAGGAGACGCGGGCTCGATGGAAGGCCTGGCAGCAAGCACTCGACGAGGGGGAGTACGGAAACCGGGCTGAGCTGGCGCGAGCCGTGGGGGTGAGCAGAGCGGCGGTGACGAAAGGGTTGATGAAGCTGCACGGTTCGTGCTGACGAGAGCTTCTGCGTGACCCGCGGCTGCTGGACGTTACGACGTTCCGCGACAGACCCTGTTTGGCGCCCTTGGTCATCGATCATCGTGGACGCCGTCGCACCGGCACACCGGGTGCTGGACATGGCAGTCGTCGCACTCCCGCATCGGATGGTCGGCGGCGAACCGGTCCCAGTGGCGCTGCTGGTCGACGGTGAGCACGCCCGTGCCCTGGCACAGGGGGCAGACGTTGTCCAGCGCGGCGAGGATCGCGGCGCGGATGAACGCCGACCGGTTCGGCATCTTGCGCAGGGTCTCGGCCAGGGCGGGCTCGGCCTTGAAGGTGATGGCTGCGGGCTTGGTGGAGGCCATCGTTGCACTCCCGGATGTGACCGTGGTCCGCCTGCCACGTCCTGCAGCTTGGCTTCGCAGGCCCGTTGTCCGATGGCGGATGATGGCGTATAGCGTATTACGAAGTCATACTGTCGTGGAAGTGGCGAGAAGCCACGAGAGGAATCGACGTTGACCGCCAGCCGCCGCGCGATCGGGATCGCCACCACGGGCCTGTGGGCCGTGTGGTTCTGCGTGACGGTGGTGGCCCAGTTCCACTTCCACGCCATCGAGCACCGGTGGGATGCCGACACCGGACAGCTCGTCCACATGCACCACGCCGAGGCTGCCCCGCACGGCGACGCGGAGCACGGCTGCGGTTGCCAGCACGGCGCCGCCAAGCACGACGGGGAGCCGCACGGCGCGACTCGCTGGTTGCGGGCGTCCACCCCTGACCACCCGACAGAGGACCACACCTGTCCGTTCGTCTCTGCGGCGCTGCACGCGCAAGCGACGGATGTTGCGCCGCCCGACACGGACCGCGACGCGACCTTCGTCCCGCTCCGGACGACGGTCCACGTCGTCGAAATCGTCCACGACCTGGCCCCGCTGACCAGGGCCCCCAAGACCTCGCCGCCGCCCATCGCCTGATCCGCAGCCCTCGCTTCATCGTCCACCCTCGATTCCGCGACCCGTGAGGCCGCGGGGAGTCGATGCGTGCCGTCATGGCCGATCACTGGATGACACCGCGTCGCGGACGCGGTCTCGACAGGCACCTCGTGCTGCTGCTGGCGCTGCTGGCGGCCGGGCCGCCGTGCGTCGCCCGGGCAGCCGGCCTGGAGGATGACCCACCGGACGGATCGGACCCAGGCGAAAAGGACGAAGACGAACCCGAGGACGAGGGCGGCGGCGACGAGCCGCGAGAGCAGGATACGCCGGACCTCGATCTCCCACCTCGCGAAGCGGAGGAGCAGGACGAGGCCTCCGCGTCCACGACCGAGCACGAGCTGGGCGAGACGCTGGTCACCGGGAGCCGGCGGCCCGAGGCGACCGCGGCGTCCCACTACGCCATCGAGCTGGGGGAGCTGAGCATCATCCCGCGGCGCAACGCCAGCGAGCACCTGATGCTGGCCCCCGGCGTGCTGACGACCAACCACGGCGGCGAGGGACACGCCCAGGAGGTCTTCATGCGGGGGTTCGCCGCCGGCGAGGGACAGGACATCGAGTTCCTCGTCGACGGCGTGCCGCTCAACGAGGTCAGCAACGCCCACGGGCACGGGTACGCCGATCTGCACCTGATCCCGCCGGAGTTCGTGCGCCGCGTCCACGTCACCGAGGGCGCGTTCGACCCCGAGCAGGGCGACTTCGCGTTCGCCGGGACCGCCGACTACGAGCTGGGGCTCGCCGAGGCGGGGGCCCAGGTGAAGTACGGCGCCGGCCTCTGGAACACACACCGCGTGCTGACCACGTGGGCGCCGCCGGGCCGCCAGGAAGACACCTTCGCCGGGTTCGAGTTCTTCCGCACCAGCGGGTACGGAACCAACCGGGCCGCGCAGCGCGCCACGGCCATCGGCCGCTACACGGACCGCCGGCAGCGCGAGCGGCACTGGGCCATCGGCGTGTACGGCTACGCGTCCCGCTTCGATCAGGCGGGGGTGATCCGGGAGGACGACTACGATGCCGGGGAAGTCGGCTTCTACGACACCTACGATCCCAACCAGGGTGGAGAGAGCAACCGCATCCTGCTGACCTTCGACGTCGGGGCGGGGCCGCGGGAGGCGCGCTTCGAGCAGGTGGCCTTCGCCGGCTACCGCACCATGCGGCTGCGGGCCAACTTCACCGGCTGGATGACCGACACGCTGGTGGACGACGACGGCACGGTGATCGAGGCCCAGCGCGGCGACGGCGTGGAGATGCGCTACAGGGTATTCACCGGCGGCGCCCGCGGCGCGTACCGGCTCGCCCGCGACCTGGCGGGCCGCACGCAGGAGCTCGACCTGGGCTACACGCTGCGCGCCGACGCGGGGCGCAGCGAGCAGATGCGGCTCCGGTCGGTCACGGCGATCCCCTACGAGACCCTGTTCGACACGGACTTCTGCGTGCTGAACCTGGCGGCGTTCCTGCGCACCCAGCTCCGGCCGCTTCCGTGGCTGGCGATCCGCGGAGGCGTGCGGCTGGACACCTTCGCCTTCGGCGTGACCGACTACGACCAGCCGGACGCGGACCGCGACGGGACGCGACTGCCCCACCAGACCGCCCAGGCGTTCGGCCTCGCCGTCAACCCGCGGGTCTCGCTGGATCTGCGCATCGTCGGCGGGCTACACGCGGTGGCCAGCTACGGCCACGGCACGCGCTCGTCCGAGGCGATGGCGCTGTCGGACAACGAGACCGCCCCGTTCGCCCGCGCCCAGGAGGTGGACGGCGGGCTGACCTACACCCTGGGAACCCCCGGCGCGCCGGTCCACCTGCACACCCAGGCGAGCTACTCGCTGACCCGCGTGGACAAGGATCTGCTGTTCTCGGCGACCGAGGGGCGCAACGTGCTGGTGGGCTCCTCGACACGCCACGTGGCGCTGCTGAGCACACGGGTGCAGCTGAAGCGGTGGTTCGACGCGGCGCTCAACCTGGGCTTCACCCACGCCACCCTCGACGAGACCGGCGAGCTGCTGCCGTACATCCCCCGGCTGGTGCTGCGCCTGGACGCCGCCGTCGCCGGTCAGCCGTTCGGCTGGCACATCGGCCCGGTGCCGCTGACGGGCAGGATCGGCGCCGGATTCACCTACGTCCCGGGTCGCCCGCTGCCCATGGAGCAGACCGGCGACCCGTTCTTCCTGATCAACGTCGGCGGCGAGCTGCGGCTGTGGCATTTCGGGCTCGGGCTCGAGATCCGCAACCTGCTCAACCGCCAGTACCGCCAGTCGGAGTTCTACTACGCGAGCAACTTCGACGGGCCGGACGCGGTCCCCTCGAAGGCGTCCGAGCGGCACTTCGCCGCCGGGGAGCCGTTCTTCGTCATGGGGACCCTCACGCTGCACATCGAGGACCTGGTGCGCACCCTGGACAGGGCGTCCGGCACGGGCGACCGCGCAGACCAGCCTCGACGAGAAACGCGATCCAGAAACAAGAAACGACCTCACGAGGAGAAGAAACCATGAAGACCATCGAAGACCCGAACCGCGGCACGACCCACCGACGCTCCCCCATCGGTGCGTGGAGCTACTGGCTCGGCGCCAGCGTCCTGCTGTGCTCCCTCGCCGGAGTGTTGACCCTCCACCTCGCCGGGTGCCCCTCGTCCGACGACGACGACTCCAGCGGTGACGACGACACCACGGACGACGCGTTCGAGTGCACCGAGGACAGGGCGGGCTGGGAGCAGTGCGACGACGGCGCCGTGCAGTGGTGCCACGTGATCGATGGGTATGATCCCCACTTCCACTGGGGGATGGACTGCGCCGCCGAGGGGTACGACTGCGTCGAGCACGGAGACCACGAGGCAGACTGCGTCGACCCCACCACGACCTGCGCCGCCGGCGACTTCCAGTGCGACGACAACACCGCGATGAACTGCCTCGACGGCCACTTCTCCATCGAGGACTGCGGCACCGGCGAGTGCCACGAGCACGGCGACGAGGCCGAGTGCGAGGAGAGTAGCAGCGAGTTCGATCCCCAGCAGGCGTGTGACCTGTTCGACAGCGAGACCCCCGAGAACAAGGCCGTCACGACCACGTTCGGCGACGTGTTCGACGGCGCCTACCACGCCGACCTGGACGTGCCGGTGTACGTCACGCTGCCCGAGCAGCAGGCCAGCTACATCCACTTCCCCGTGGAGGTCAGCGGCGAGTACGTGGTGTTTCTGAACACCGCCGGTGTGTTCGACAAGATCCTCGACAGCGACGAGGTCGAGCAGGCCACCTCGGGCGGCGTGGCCAACGGCGAGTGCCCCGAGGTGCTCGTCGACCACTACCACGGCCTGCTGGAGTACGACGGCGACGGGACGGGGCCCGTGCCGTTCGTGATCGGCTTCCAGGCGGTGGCGGCCCAGGAGGTGGGCTTCATCGTGATGCTCAAGGCGGCCGCGGAGTAGGGGTGGCTCCACGGCGATGACCCTGCGATCGGCGGCTCCGTCCCGTGCGGACGGGGCCGCCGATCCCGCGGAGGGACCATGCGACGTCCTCATGTTCGAACGACTCTGTTGATCCTGGCCGCCTTCACCGGGCTCGTGGCCGCGCCGGGAGGGCTGATCTCCTGCGACGCCGAGACCGCCGGCGAGTCGGCGCGTTTCACCACCGGGTTTGGTGGGGCCACGCTGTCGGGCGACCCGGTGACGAGCTTCGCCACCGACGCCGGCTGGCAGGTCGACCTCGACGTCGCCCTGGCGGCGGTCGGCCCGGTCTACCTCTACGAGGGCGAGGCGATGGCCGGGCTGGGACGGCGCCTGGGGGGGCTGGGCGCCGCCCGGGCGTGCCCCGCGCACGCCCAGTACGACGACGGCACGGTCCTGGGCGAGGTGCTCGAGCAATACATGACCGATCTGCTGGCCGACGATCCGACCCCGACGGGCGAGATCGACGGCACGCGCGGCACGTGCCAGTCGTTCGAGGTCCACCTGCATCCCCCGGGTGAGATCACCGCCGGTTCGCCCGGCGAGGACTTCGACCCGCTCCAGGGCTTCTCCGTGTGGCTGCAGGGCACCGCGACGAGCGGCGACGAGGTGGTGCCGTTCGAGGCCGGCCTGACCATCCCCGACGAGGGCACCCAGCGGATCGTCGAGAGCATCCCCGCCGACGTCGAGATCGTCGACGCAGATGAGCAGCCGGGCATGGTCGTGGTCCTCGCCCTGCTCGACCGCTGGTTCGCCGAGGTGGACTTCGCCACCCTCGTCGAGCTCGGCGACGGGGATCGCTACCGCTTCACCGAGGGCATCCAGGCGACCAACGCCCTGATCTTCGGAATTCGCTCGCGGTACGCCTACGAGCTGGCGTGGGAGGAGGAGTGATGCAGACCCTGACGAAGAGGCTCCGGGTGATCGCGACGTGCGCGCTGATGGCGGCGCTGACGGCGGCGGGCGGCTGCACGGGCGAGGACTTCGCCGGCACCGGCGACCTGTCGCTGTCGGTCAACGGCGGCGGCGCGCTGCGGGACGGCTTCCCCTACTACGAGGGGGACGTCCTGTTCGAGGTCGTGGACGGCTGGGAGCTGCAGTTCACCGAGTACGTGCTGGCCATCGGCGACGTGGAGCTGACCGACCCGGAGGCCGGCGAGGTGATGACGAGCTGGGCCGGGCCGCTGCTGGTCGACCCGGCCAAGAGCACATCGGGCGCCGAGGAGTTCCTGACGCTGACCGACATCGGGGCCACACGGCACGACTTCGGGTTCTCGTTCGTCGAGCCGCAGGCCGGCGACGAGGTCACCTCGGCCGACGCGGACGACGTGCAGGAGATGATCGACCACGGCTGGTCGCTGCTCGTCGGGGGGGAGGCGACGAGGGAGGACGAGATGATCGGCTTCCACGTGGGGTTGCCGGTGCCCACCCGCTACTACTCGTGCATCAACGGCGTGGACAAGACCGACGGGATCGCCATCGAGGCGGACAAGACCACCGAGGCCTACGTCTACGCCCACGCGATCCACCTGTTCTGGGACACCCTGGCCACCGGCGACGAGGACCTGCGCTTCGACGCGTGGGCCGCCGTGGCGGGCGAGGACGGCGTGGTCACCGCCGACGAGCTGGCGACCCAGGACCTGCTGGACCTGCGGGACGCCGATGGCGGGCCGCTGCTGGACACCGACGGGGATCCCGTGTCCTACAACGCCGGGAACGTGCTCGACGGTCACACGCTCCTCGACTTCGTGATGTACGCGGCGAGGGCCGGGGCGCACTTCAACGGGGTCGGGCTGTGCCGGATGGAGTTCCTCGATGACTGATCGGGGCCGCGAGCCGCTTCGGCCGCTCCTCGTCGCCGCGCTGGTCGCGACGGTCGCGGGGGCGGCGGGGCCGTCCGCCGGCCAGGGCCCCGCGCCGGACCTGCTCGAGCAGCGGGCCGAGGAGCTCGCGCAGCTGCGCGCCGAGGTGGACCGGCTCGACGCGGAGCTGCGGGCCGTCCGGCGACAGGACGCCGCGGAGCTACGCACACTGCAGACCCGACGTGGCGAGCTGGAGCTGGAGCGCGACGCCCTGCGGCTCGAGGCGGACTCGCTGCGGGTTCAGGCCGATGGGCTGGCCGAGAACCAGCGCGAGCAGGGGGAAGCGGGCCGCGCGCTGGCCGATGCCGTGGAGCGCGGCCTCGATGGCCTCGGCGAGGTCGTCGCCGGCGGGATGCCTTACCGCCGCGACGAGCGCCTCGGGGCGCTGGACGACCTGCGGGGCCGGCTGCGAACGGGGCAGGTCGCCCCGGCCAGCGCGGCGGTCTCGCTGTGGCGCGCCATCGACGACGAGCTGCGGCTGGCCGAGCGGGTCGAGCGCGGCCAGGCGCCGCTGCAGCTCGAGCCGGGCAGCGCCGAGCGCCTGGTTGACCTGGTCCGCCTGGGCTCGCTGGCGCTGCTGGTCCACGTCCCGCCGGACGAGTACGGGCGGGTGATCCGCGGCGAGGACGGCGCGTGGCGCTACGAGCCGCTGACCGATCCGCAGCAGCGGCGCGATGTGCGCGAGCTGTTGCGCGATCTGCAGCGGCAGGTCCGCGACGGGGCCTACGTGCTGCCCCTGCAGGCGGCAAGCGCGGGAGGAAGCTCGTGATCCGTCGAGGGCACTGGGCCGCTGCAGCGTGGGCCTGGCGCGGCGTCGTGCTCGTCTCGGCGGCGCTCGCCGCGGCCGCGGCGCCCGTCACCGCGAGCGCGCAGGCCGCGCCCCCGGTCCCGACGTTCGAGGAGGCCTACCAGCGCGAGGGTGCACTGCTGCGGGCGGAGCGGGATGCGCTGCAGGCCGAGCTCGAGCTGGCCCGCCAGAACGGCGAGGCGCAGCGCCGGGAGCAGACCACGGAGATCGAGCGGATCACCGCCGAGATCCACGCGCTACGTGCCGAGGTCGAGCAGCTCGGCGACGAGATCGACGCGATGCAGGCGCAGGCGCTGGCCGGCGACGACCACGCCGCGCTGTTCGAGGCGACCCTGGACCTGGCGCGCGAGCGGCTGGAGGAGCGGGGCCGGGAGATCGGAACGGCCGGGACGACGGCCGACCGCCTCGACGCCGTCGTCCGCGCCGGGATCGAGGAGGTCCGGCTCGACGCGACGATCCACACCGAGGAGGGGTCGTTCTATGCGCCCGACGGGGAGCTGGTGCAGGGCACGGTGGTGCGCGTCGGCCGGGTGGCGGCCCTCGGCGCGGCTCCGGGGGCGGCCGGAGTCCTCGGCTGGGCCCCGGGCGGCGGCCTGCAGGTCGTGGACGACGGGGGAAGCGCGGACGCGGCGCGCAGGCTCGCCGCCGGAGAGCAGGTCGGCGACATCCCGCTGGCCCTGCTCGATCCGGACGGAGCGTCCTCGGACCGCAAGACCCGGCGCGGGCTTCGGGCCGTCGCCCGCGACGGGGGCCCCATCGCGTGGATCATCCTCGTCCTCGGCGCCCTGGGGCTGGGGATGGTCGCCGAGCGATCGATCGCGCTACTGCGGCGGTCCAACCTGCACCTCGAGCGGCTGCCGCAGGTCCACCAGGCGGTGCGGGACGGTGATCTGGCGCGGGCGGCGGAGCGGTGCCGCGGGATGGGAGCGCTCTCCGACGTCCTCCTCGCGGTGCTGTCCTCGCCCGGAGGGTCGCGCGAGGAGTTGGAGACCCGGGCGGGCGAGGCGGTGCTGCGCGCGCTGCCCGGCCTGGAGCGATCGCAGTGGATGCTCAACGTGATCGTGGCGGCCTCGCCGCTGCTGGGCCTGCTGGGGACCGTGACGGGCATGATCTCGACCTTCGACGTGATCAGCCAGGTCGGCACCGGCGATCCCGAGATGCTGTCCGGCGGCATCTCCGTGGCCCTGATCACCACGCAGCTGGGGCTGGCCGTCGCCGTGCCTCTGCTGCTGCTCAAGAGCGCCACCGCGCGCTGGTCCGCCAGGCTGCGGGGCGCGATGCAGATAGAGGCGCTGGCCCTGGTCCGCGAGCTCCGCCCCAGGGAGGACCGGCGTGGGTGAGATCTGGGAGCACACGCGCCTGTGGTTCGCGTCGGGCGGGCCGGTGATGGTCCCGCTGCTGGGCGTGGGCCTGTGGCTGTGGTTCCTGCTCGGCCTGCGCGCGCTGGCGCTGCGTGACCAGGCTCGCGGCGACGCGGGCGGCGTGTCGCTGGCCGCGGGCGCCGGGACGGTGGCCCGGCTGCGGGAGCTGCGGCACCTCGGCGACGCCAGGGCGCTGGACGAAATCGAGATCGAGGTGCTCCGGCAGCGGCTGGGGCTGCAGCGCCACGCGGCGATGATCGACGCCCTGATCGTGGCCGCCCCGCTGCTGGGGCTGCTGGGGACCATCGGCGGCATGGTGACCACCTTCGACGCGCTGACCGAGATGGCCCTGTTCACCCAGGGCGGCGGCATCGCCGGGGGGATCTCCGAGGCGCTGATCACCACCGAGATGGGACTCGGGATTGCCATCCCGGGCCTGCTGTTGCAGCGGTGGTTGCGCCACCGCGCGGGCCGGCTGAAGCGCCGCGCCGGGGAACTCCTTGCGCTCGTCCAGCGGGACGGGCCGGGGGCCGGGGAGGAGGTCTTGCCGTGAAGCTGCTCGACCTCATCCAGACCGGCGACGCCCAGGGCGACGAGATCGACATCGCTCCGCTGATCGACATCGTCTTCATCCTGCTGATCTTCTTCATGGTGAGCACCACCTTCGTGCGCTCGTTCGAGGTGGACATCGAGCGGCCCAGCGCCGCGTCGGCGGAGCTCTCCGACGTCCGCGCGATCCGCGTCAGCCTCGCGCGGTCGGGCGAGGTCCACGTCGACGGCCAGGCGGTCCAGGCCTGGATGGTCCAGGGGCGCGTCCGGGAGCTGGTGCTGGCCGATCCCCGGCGCCCGGTGCTGGTCACCGCTGACACGCGGGTCGAGACGGGCCGGGCGGTGGAGCTGGTCGACGAGTGCCGCCTGGCCGGCGCCAAGCAGGTCGCCCTCGACGTCCACAAGGAGCGCTGAGGATGAGGAGTCGCGTGATCCGGGTGACCTCCGCGGCGCTGTTCGCGCTCGCGATCAACGGGGTCCTGCTGGTCTCCCTCGCCGCCCTGAGCAGGCTGGACGCTCGCCTCGACGAGCACCGGCAGGACGACGCGGGCACCACCGTGGCCGTGCACGAGCCACAACGCGAGCCGCCGCCGCGGGAGCGCACCCGGCGGCCGCCGCGCCTGGAGACGGTCGCGCCGCCGGCCTTGCCGCCGCTGGCGGGGCTCGGGGGCGTACCCGTGCCCGACCTGGGGGTGTACCAGGACCTCGGCGCCGATCCCGCGCTGCGGAGCGCGGACCGGCCGATCGTGACCGCCGCAGGAACGATGGACCTGACCGCGGAGATGGTCGACGAGCCCCCCCGGGTGCTGGTGCGCTTCCCGCTGCACTACCCGCCGGACGCGGAGCAGCGGGGCATCGAGGGCGCCGTCACGGTGCGCATGCTCGTGGGCCGGGACGGCGAGGTGCGCCAGGTGACGGTGCTCGAGTCCACCCCGGCCGGGGTGTTCGACGCCGCCGCGGTCGAGGCGCTGCAGCGGTGGCGCTTCACGCCGGCGCAGCTGGCGGGTGAGACCGTCCGGGTCTGGGTCCGGGAGCGGGTCCGGTTCGAGCTGAGGTAGGGATGATGACGACGCGAGCGCAGTGGGGTCATTCGAGGGGAGCGGTGGTGCTGCTCGCCGTCGCCGTCGCGCTCGCCGTCACGACGCGAGCCTCTGGGGGGACCGGCGGCGACGACTGGTGGACCCAGGAGCCGGCGGAGCAGGACGACGGATCGGGGCAGGAGCTCCCCCCGCTCGTCCCCCCCTACCTGGCCCTGGCCCAGCAGGCGATGTTCGCGGGCGACCTCGACCACGCCACGGAACTGCTGGTCGAGGCGCAGACCTGCTGGGCGCGGCACGTCGAGGCCTGCGGCTTCACGTCCGCCGAGTACCGGGCCGTGGCCGGCGCGCTGTACCTGGAGCTCGGCGAGGTCGAGCGCGCGATCGAGCTCCTCGAGGCGTCGACCGAGGAGGACCCCCAGCGGCCCGTGGTCTGGTTCTACTTGGGTCAGGCGCTGTTCCGCGCGCAACGCTACGGGCCGGCGGCCGACGCCCTGCGCCTGGCCGCGGACGCGGCGGCCGACGACCCCCACTATCACGCCCTGCTCGCCCGCGCCGAGTGGCTCGCGGGGCGGCCCGAGGGCGCCCGGCGCGCGCTGGACGAGGGGCTGCGGCGGTGTCCCGCCGATCCCCCGCTGCTGAGGGACACGGCCCTGCTCTTCGCGCGGCTCGGCTACCACGACGTGGCGGTGTCGTTCGGCGAGCGCCACGCCGACGCGCTGGGGTCCGACGATCCGGACGGCCTGCGCTTCCTGGCGGACCTGCAACGCTCGGCGCACCGCAGCGGCGAGGCCCGCGTGGCGCTGGAGCGGGCGGCCCTGCTCGCCCCGGACGATCCGCTCGTCCGCGAGCACCTCGCCCTGGCCTGCGCGGAGGACGACATGCCCCTCGCCGCCGCGCGCCTGCTCCAGCCGATGGTCGGGGGGACGCCCCGGCTGGCACCGCTCACCATCGAGCAGTTCCTGGCGGCAGGACACCCCGCCGACGCCCTCCGGGTCAGCGCCTTCGTCGAGGATCCACCAGAGCGAGCCCGCCACCGCGCCCGCATCCACCTGGACGCCGGCTCGCCGGCGCGGGCCGTGGCGGCCCTGCTCCCGGGGTGGCGCGACGGCACGTCGAGCGCCGAGGACCGCCTGCTGCTCGCCCACGCCGCCCTGCGCAGCGGACGCCCGGAGCTGGTCCTGAGCGTGCTCCACGAGATCGAACCCGGACCAGTGGAAGGAGCGTCACAACCCCTCATCGATGCCGCGATCCACTGTCGGGACCACCCCTGGGACTGCCTGTGATCGATGTGCCTCGGAATCCGCACGCAATGCGCAGGCGATCCTGATGCCGTTCACGGATACCTTTCACACAATGGAGGCACGTCTTCGTCCCATTCGACGGTGCTGGCGGCAACCAAAGAGCCGTTCTGGTTCCTCGGGGTGGACGCCCAGCGGGGCCAATCGTACGATCCTGCCTAGGATCATGGGACCGACGACCCGGTCCTCCCCGGTGAGGATGAAGCGTGAACCCGCAGCGCCCCAGCATCTACCTCGAAGGCCTCGTCCGCGAGCTGTGCAAGCTCCGACGGGAGACCGAGTGGGTGGAGTTCAAGGTCGACAACGCCGATCCGCAGGCCGTCGGGGAGTACATCGCGGCGCTCGCCAACGCCGCCGCGCTCGCCGGCAAGGCCCGCGGATACCTGCTCTGGGGCGTACGCGACGACGACCATGCCATCGTGGGCACGGCGTTCGGGCCGATGGCAGCCCGCAAGGGCAATGAGGAGTTGGAGAGCTGGCTGCTGCGGCTGCTGGCCCCGCGCATCGACTTCGTCTTCCACGAGGTCGAGGTGGAAGGGAAGCACGTCGTGCTCCTCGAGGTCGACCGGGCCTCGCGGCAGCCCGTGGCCTTCCGGGGCGTCGAGTACATCCGCGTAGGCACGAACAAGAAGAAGCTCAAGGACTTCCCGGAGAAGGAGCGGGCGCTGTGGCGGATCTTTGACCACGAGCTGTTCGAGGAGGGCATCGCCTCGGAGCAGCTGAGCGCCGAGGAGGTGCTGCTGAAGCTCGACTACCCCGCGTACTTCGACTTGGTCCAGGTGCCGCTGCCTGACGGCCGAACGGCCATCCTCGACGCGCTGCAGCGCGAGCGGCTCGTGAAGCCCTGCGAGGCCGGCGGCTTCGACATCACCAACCTCGGCGCCATCCTCTTCGCGCGGCGGCTGAACGACTTCGGCCGGCTCGGACGGAAGGCGTTGCGCGTCGTGGTCTACCGGGGAAAGGGCCGCCTCGAGACGGAGCGCGAGCACGTCGAGCCAAGGGGCTACGCCGCAGCCTTCGAGTCGTTGCTGACCACCGCCATGACGCTGCTTCCGGCGCAGGAGGAGATCGAGAACGGCATTCGCCGGTCGATCCCCGCCGTCCCGGAGGTGGCACTCCGCGAGATCATCGCCAACACACTCATCCACCAGGACTTCAGCGTTCGCGGTGCGGGGCCGATGGTGGAGCCAGCTTTTCGAGGGGCGGGTCGAGGTTACCAACCCGGGCGAGCCGCTGGTCGAACCAGACCGCTTCCTCGACAGTCCGCCCACGTCGCGCAACGAGGCGCTGGCCTCGCTGATGCGGCGGTTCAACATCTGCGAGGAGCGAGGCAGCGGCATCGACAAGGTCGTGGCCGCCATCGAGGCCGCGATGCTCCCGCCGCCGCACTTCGAAACACCACCGGGCTTCACCCGCACCACGCTATTCGCCGCACGGCCGCTGGCAGACATGGATCGGCCGGAGCGGATACGGGCCTGCTACCAGCACGCGGGGCTGATGTACCTCAACGGGAGCTTCCTCACCAACGCCTCGCTACGTGAGCGGTTCGGGATCGCGTTCTCGAACCGGGCGATGGCGTCACGGCTCATCCGGGATGCCGTCGAGCAGGGAGCGATCGCCCCACATGATCCGGATGCCGCGCCCAGCCAGAAGAAGTACGTGCCGTGGTGGGCGTTTGATGTGCGATCGGGGTGAGGGACGGTTGTGTTGACGGGCAGTTGACTGGAGGGCCTTTCTGGCGCGGCGGCGACAGATCGAAATACTGTGATATTCGGTGGTTACACCTTCTCAGTTGTGTTGACTGGCTGTTGACTGAGGCCGCTACGGAGCAATCCAGGCCGCGTCCTGGGCGGCCGCCACGTCCTCGTCCAGCACGTCGGCGTAGATCGCCGTGGTCGAGACCTTGGAGTGGCCCAAGAGGCGCTGGACGAGGCGCAGGTCCTTGGTGGCGCGGTAGACCGTTAGCGCGGTGGTGTGCCGACTGGCATGAAGGGGGCGGTGCTCGATGCCGGCGCGGTCCAGCGCAGCCGTCCAGCGCTTCCAGATCGCCGAGCGGGTCATCGGGCTGCCGGAGCGGCCGGGCAGCAGCGGGGCGTCGCCGTCCGTCTCGTAGCCGGCGTTTCGCATCCAGGCGAGGTACTCCTTCAGCGGCTTGCTCAGCGAGGTGGGCAGCGGCACGTCCCGGGCCTTGCCGCCCTTGCCGCAGCGGACGTGGACGCGGGGCGGCTGGCCGTGGACCAGGGCCAGGTCGGCGATGGTGAGCGCACACAGCTCGCTGGCGCGTAGGCCGGAGATGATCGCCAGGCGGATCAGCATCGCGTCGCGGACGGGCAGCCGGTGGCCGCGCGCCCTGGCGACGATGGCCTCGCGGTCGAGCAGGTCGAGGAGCCGGGCCGTCTCGTCCGGCGTCAGGTACTTGTGGCGGTCCAGGGTCGTCATCGCAGCTCGGGCCTCTCGGTCTCGGCTCGGGGGTGTCCCGAGTCGGCCATCCTCTGGTCGCGGCTCCACTGGCACCAGCCGAGGTGGGCCAGCATCCACAACGCCTCCATCGGAGGCAGGCCGGTCTGCTCCGACACGGCCTCCTGGCGCTGGAAGACCACCTCCGGGATCCGCACCTCTCGCCGTGGGAGGCACGGCACCTCAGACCTGGGCCTCCCCGGTCGGCGCGGGGTCCGGGTCGCCTTCTTCGCCGGTCTCTTCGCCGGCTTCATCGCCGGAGGTGTCGTCGTCGTCTTCCGGCGGGAAGCGGCTGGCTTCGCCCTGGAAGCCGCAGGGCTCGTCGTCTGGGTCGCAGGTTCGGCTGCGACGGGGCTGGACGTAACTTGCCGGGACTCGTCCGCAGGAGGCAGCCAGTCCGCGGCGTCGTCCTCCTCGACGTGGGAGGACCACTGCGGCCCGCGGAGGCGCTCGAGCTGCGCCTGGGCGGCGGCGCGGAGCTCCGCCGGATCAGTCCTCGTCGCCGACATCGTCCCATCCCGGGATGAAAGCCTCGACCGCGCCCGACGGCGGTGTGGGCGGCAGAGGACGGCTGGTGCCGGCGAGCTGCCACGCCGCGCCGGCGAGGACCTCGATCCCCTCCAGGTAGGCTTTGGTCGCTCCCCGCCGCGGGATGCTCCAGACCGAGCGGCCCACCGCGTGGGCCTCCGCGATGGCGCTGGCCGATGGCAGCGGATCGGTCACGAACTCGACCTCTCGGTCGAGCGCCTCCCGGATCACGTGGACCTCGCGGCGCCAGTCGTCGGGCGACAGCTTCGCGCCGGTCTTGATCAGCACGATCCGGCAGTTGTCGGGAGCCGCCAGCATCGCCGCGACGTTGTTGCGGCTGGAGTCGGCATCGAACACCGGGACGATCACCAGCGTCCCCGGCAGCCGCATCCCACGCCGCGACGGGGCGGTGTCGACGATGGCGAGGTCGATGGTGCCCAGCCGGTCCGGGCGCCTGTACAACACGTCAGCGGCCTGCGGGCCGGCCAGCCCCGCGCAGACGACGACCCCCTCGCCTCGCTGGACGAGAGCCGGGTCGGGGTCTGCGGGCCGCACACCGAGCCGGGCGCGAGCGTCCTGCTGGGCGTCCGTCGCCAGCAGGCCGACCCGGAGCCCCGCGAGCGCGAGCCGCTCGGCGAGCGAGACGGCCACCGAGGTCTTCCAGACGCCGCCCTTCCAGGCGGTCAGGACGACGGTGGGGATCTTCGGCTCGGCCGAGAGGACGGCGTCGTCCGCGAGTGGATGGGGGGGGAGTGAACGGGCGCTGCTGCGGTGCTCGCGAGGTCTGGGACTGTGCATCGTTTCCTCCGGTGCCGGGTTCGATCCGGTTCAACCCGGGTTCGGCCGGCGGGTACCCGGGTTCTTCCCGCCGCAACCCGGCTCAACTCGACCGTAGCCCGGTTTCGGGAGCGCCGGAAGGCGCTGCTTGTATCCAACGTGTGTCCCGGACACACGGCCATCGCCGGAGAGGGAAGCACGTCGACCTGAGGGACGACCGGGACACCGTCGAATCCGGCGCCGGATGGGCTGTCGTTGGCTCGTTCCTGGCCATGTTCTGCGGGGCCCGGGGCCCAGAAAGCCCCGCGGCCTCGCCGGAGACACCCCCTCTTTAGAGGGGCGTGTCGGTTCGTCATGGACTTACCTGGTGGATGATCGCCCGCAAACCTTTGTCCCCGCTGTGATTCCGGGTGATCGTGCCGAGATCGATTAAGGGAAGTGCTGGCCCTATTAAGGGAAGTGCTGGCCTCATTAAGGGAAGTGCTCGGACGTCCTACTGCCGCCTGGGTTTCCTTCGTCGCTGACGCTTGCGGGCGACGGCCTCCCTGGCGTTGGCGGCACGCGCTGCGGCCAGGTCGGCGGCGTCGAGCAGCAACGCCCGGGCTTGCGGGTCGCGCAGGGTCATGCGTCCGTCACTCTGGTCGAGCCAGCCATCGGCTCGGTGGGGATCGGACCAGACCCGGAGGGCCTCCAGGGCGGTCTTGATGCGAACCCCCGCGGTGTCCGCGAGACGTCGCACGGTGCCGACATCCAGCTCCACCCCGCCCCGCTCGGCCAGCTCGTGGACCCGCACGCGCATCTCGGTCAGGACCGCCCACTGGAACTGGGCGAGGGGGAGGTAGATTCTGCGCGACGCGAAGTCGAACGCCGGCAGGTCGAAGGTCGGCAAGAGCTGTCGGCCCGGGCCTCGAGGCGTCCGTCCGACGTAGCCCGGCCACAGCGCCTCGCCCAGGTCCACGCGGAGCTCACCGGTCTCGGAGTGGCCGTGGGCACCCCATCCGCGGCAGTACCAGAAGTCGAGGGCCGGGGGGAGGTCGCGGCGGGAGCCCCGGTAGTGCCGCAGCGCCTCGAACAGCGCGGGGAGCGCGGCCTGGTCGTTGCCTCCGGCGATCCCGGCGAACCGTGCGAAGCCGTTCCAGCCGCCGCGGTAGACCAGCCGGTTGAACGGGTTGATCCCCTTGACGGCCTGACCGTGGGCGTCCCGGACCAGGCGGCGGATCACGCGCTCCAGCAGCAGGCCCTGGCCGGCCTCCACCCCGGCTCGCAGCCGGGCCAGGTGGGTCAGCTCCAGGGCCGGGAACACCGCCACGGTGGCGCCGGTGCGGGAGAGCAGGTCCAGCCCGCCGTCCTCGCGGTCGCGGGTCTGCACACCGTGGCGCCACAGAGCCAGCTGGTCCCGGGTGCGGCGGGCGATGGCGGGGAAGATGGCGTTGTGCTTGACCGGCAGCCGTGTGCTGGCCTGGCCGGCGACGACGAGCACCCTGGCCAGTGAGAGCAGGGCCGGGCAGAGGTCGTTGATGGCCTCTTCCTCATCGGCCTCGACGGGGAGCCAGCGCTCCCAGGCTCGTCCCAGCTCGGCGGGAGGGGCCTCGGGTGAAGCGTCGGTCGTGAGCCGAGCCCACCGCGAACGGGCCTCCTCCCGGAGGTCCTCGGCGGCGGCGGCTCCCACAGCCCCGAAACCCTCCGCCAGGTAGTCGCAGAACAGAGCGTCCCACAGTAGCATCCCATCGCGCTGCTCGAGGACTTCGCGGTCACCGGTGGGCGGAGAGTGGTCGTCCACCCCCAGGACGGCGGCGAGGCGGCGGAGGTGCTCGGCGAACTCGGGGGCGAGAGTTGCATCGGCAGTCGTGTCCGGTGGCAGCCCCTCGCGCTCCCGGGCCAGGCGTACCAGGCCGGTCGGCGGCGCCGGGTCGCGGAGCCGGGCCTGCATCAGGGACCAGGCGCGAGCGGCGTTCTCGGCCGTGGAAGGGACGGCCACGACGGCACCCGGCGCTACCACCCGTTTGGCCCCCGGCGGTACGGGTTGTGCGGGTCCCGTCCGCCGATCGGGCCGTTTGATGGCACCGAGGCCGCCTGAGCTGCTTCTGCCGTGGTCGCCGGGCGGAGGGCGCCGTGGAACGCCGGATCGCGCCACAGCACGAGCGGGTCGTCGGGCTTCTCGACGGTGTTGGCCTTGACCACGGAGAGGTGGACCAGCCTCCGGTGCGGCTTGCCGTCCACCACGGGGATCGTCAGCATCGCGATCCACTGCAGCGCCCCGAGGATCCCCGAGGAGCCGCGGACGTTGTTCATGTCCGCGCCGGTGGCATCGCCCTTGTCAGGCTTGCGCGTGTGGTGCACCAGCAACACGGTGGGCTGGCCCGGCAGCAGCGTGAGCTGCTCGGCCAGCTCGATCATCGTGGTGGAGGCCTCGACGCTGTTCTCGGCGTCGGCGCCAGAGAACCGCGCGAACGGGTCGAGCACGATCAGCGCCCAGCCCTCGGGCGGCGAGCAGGCGGAGAGCCAGGCCCGCAGCTCCTTCCAGTATGGTGTGGGCATGATGTTCGGGTCGCCCTCCTTGGGGTTCGTCCGGCGCATCGACAGGCGAACGCTCTGGCCTCGCAGGCCGGCCGGGACCAGGCGCGGCGCCAGGGTCGCCTCGTCGGCAGCCGAGAATCCGTCCAGCGCACCGGCGCGGTGCAGCCGGAACCGCAGCAGCGGCCCGTCCAGTTCCGCCATCAACATCGCCACGCCGCCGGCCTCGACGGCGGGATAGGTACGGAACCACGGCCGGCCCGCGGCGACCGCCAGGCCGAGCTGCACCACCCCCCAGGACTTGCCGGTCCCGGGCTCGGCCGCCAGGCAGCCGACGACGCCACGCGGGAGGAAGGGGTTGCCGTTCGCGTCCTCGAGCAGCACGGGCAGGGTGGGGTACGGACCCGTCATCCAGGTACCCTGGCCCTCGGCGACCGAGGTGGCGTTCAGGTCCGCCAGCGATGGGTACAGCGGTGGAGGAGGTGCGGCTGGTTCCTCTTCGCCGGCCTCTGGGGACGTCGAGCCCTCGACGGGAAACGGAACCGTGTCCGCTTCCGGGTCCTCGGGCAGCGTACCAGCGCGCAGGCGGTCGTTGTCGTCCTGCGGGGTCATGCGGCCTCCGGCGACAGCCGCCGCAGCTCGCAGCGGTCCGCCAGGTCGCGGGCCACCCGGGTGGCGTAGTGGTGTCCGCTGGCATCCAGGTCCGTGCGCAGCAAGATCCGGCAGCCTGTAGGGATGCGAGCGGCGAGAGCCGAGGTCCAGGCGCCCGACCACAGGCCCAGCACGGCCGGCGCGGTCTCCGCGGCGTCGCCGTGGCGGGTGGCCCAGGTCAGGAAGTCCGGCTCCCCCTCCACCACGACGATCCGTAGCGGCGTCGCCTCGGGCCACCAGCGCGGCCTCTCTCCCGTCCGCAGGAGCTGGCGGAGCAGGCCGTCGGCCAGGACCAGGCCCGATGCCGACCCTGGCCCGGCCGCCGCGGCCGCGGACTTCACGGCGGGGAAGTCCGCCGGTGGGCGGTCGAGCTGCTCCGCCGGTGCGTCTTCCCTGGCCAGCAGGCGGCACCACCGGGCGCGCAGTGACGCCAGCGCCCCAGCGGCGTCGTAGACGGGGAAGATGCAGCGCCAGCCCGCCGACCAGGGCCTCCCGGCGCAGCGTGCCCACGCCGGCAGCGAGCCGGTCGGGGGCAGGGCCCGAGCCAGGTCCAGGTCCGCGACCTTCACCGGGTCCAGCCCGCGATAGGCAAGCCACGCGCTCACCTCGCCGTCGTCGGCGACGGGGACGCAGGCATTCCACAGCTCAGCCACCTCCCCCGCGGGCGGGCGGGCGATCTTCAGGTCAGGACGGCGTCGCGGAGCAGCCGGTGCCGCCGTCTCCGGCCTCGAGGTCGAGGGCCGTGCGGCTTCTGAGGTCGTGCCAGCGGTGCACCAGCCCTGCTCGGCATACCAGTCCCGGACGTCCTGGGCGTTCTCTGGAGCCAGGTCGCGCAGCCGGCCGCCGAACAACCGCGTCGCCACCAGGTCGAGGCCGTCGCCACCGGCCCCGCAGCGGAAGCAGCGCCAGCCTCCGCGGTCGGGCGTCAAGCCCACCGGCCCGCGAGGGTCGCTGTCAAGCGCCACGAGGATGGGACCGTCTCCGCGCCACGATCTAGGGACCA
>CAZOYV010000089.1:0-28019 GCA_964584075.1 uncultured Rickettsiales bacterium
CGTGGCGCTGCGGCACTCAGGCTCGGTCCGGGGATAGATTCACAAGCTCTGACCCGAGACTCGTTCCGGTCCGTACCCCCGAACGAACGTTCGAACCCATGGGAGCGAACGTTCGAATTCATGATACAGAGATGGTGTTGACCAACACCTGACAACGCCGGGATTGACCCCCTTGTCGGGGGCTCCATACGATGCTCGTGGCGGAGATCCTCCGGGCCTGGCCGGACGGACCGTGGGGGCCGCCGCGGAGGTCGCATGTCCCGCGGGACTCGAATTCCTTGGTTCTGTCTCTTCGTCCCCCTGAGCGGGCTGGTCCTGGCCTGTGATCAGGCCCCCGAGGTCCCCGAGCAGCTGGCCTTCGTGCGCGGCGAGGTGATCGTCCGCTACGCCAAGGAGGTGGAGCAGGGCGGCGAGGACGTCGTGCTGGAGCGCCACCGTCTGGACCGGATCCGGCAGCACCGCCGGATCGGGCTCGATCACGTGATGATGCGCGAGGAGCGGGACGTGCTGGAGGTGATCGAGGAGCTGCGGGACGACCCCGACATCCTGTACGCCGAGCCGAACTACCTGTACTACGCGACCGACCTGCCCGGCGACTGGAACTCCAAGCTGTGGGCGCTGCACAACGACGGCAGCTACGGGGCGACCGACGCCGACATGGACGTCCGCGAGGCGTGGAACATCAGCACGGGGAGCCGAGAGATCGTCGTCGCGGTGGTGGACACCGGCGTGGACTGGGATCACCCCGATCTGGCCGACAACATCTGGCACAACCCCGGCGAGATCGCGGGCAACGGCGTCGACGACGACCACAACGGCTACGTCGACGACACCGTCGGGTACGACTTCTACTACTGGGACGAAAACCCCAACGACAGCGAGGGCCACGGCACGCACGTGGCGGGCACGATCGGGGCGACCGGGGACAACGGCCAGGGGGTGGTCGGCGTCAACTGGGAGGTCTCGATCATGCCGCTGAAGTTCCTCGGGCCCAACGGCGGGTCCTCGTCGGGGGCCGTGGCCGCGATCGAGTACGCGGTCGACCACGGCGCGCACGTGATCAACAACTCCTGGGGGTCGTACGGGTACAGCAACGCGATCCGCGACGCGATCGCCTACGCCAACGACCACGGGGTGCTGTTCACCGCCGCGGCCGGCAACGAGAGCAACGACAACGACGGGTACGCGTTCTACCCGGCGAGCTACGACCTGCCCAACATCGTCGCGGTGGCCTCGACGACCTCCAGCGACGGCAAGTCCAGCTTCTCCAACTGGGGCGCGTCACGGGTCGACGTCGGGGCCCCCGGCTCCGACATCTACAGCCTGTGGCCCGGTGGCGGCACGGCGTGGCTCAGCGGCACGTCGATGGCGACCCCCAACGTCTCGGGCGTGCTGGCGCTGGCGCTCAGCGTGGACCCCGACCGGTCCCCCGCCGAGCTCAAGCAGCTGCTGATCGAGACCGTGGACGTGGTGCCCTCGATGCAGGGGCGCGTCGCCTCCGACGGGCGGGTCAACGCCGAGGCGCTGCTCGCCGCGCTGGGGACCCCCGAGGAGGATCCGCCCGAGGAGGAGGATCCGCCCGAGGAGGAGGATCCGCCCGAGGAGGAGGATCCGCCCGAGGAGGATGGCTGGACCTACGTCGCGTTCCCGCTGGCCAGCGACCACCCCTACGCCGACAACGCGCGCTTCACGCGGGTGATCGAGCACGGCGGCGCCTCCGAGATCCGGCTGCACTTCGACGCGTTCGAGACCGAGGAGTACTACGACGTGCTCAAGGTCCGCGCCCAGGGGGGAGCGGAGCTGGCCACGTACCACGGCTCGCTCGGCGCGTTCGTCAGCGATCCGTTCGCCACCGACTGGGTGATGCTGCGGCTGCTGACCGACAAGAGCGTCACCGCCCACGGCTACGACCTCGCCGGCTACAGCTGGCGCTGAGCCGCTGCTCGCGGCCGCCTACCCGTTCTCCAGCGTCTGGCGGATCGTGACCAGCAGCTCGTCGTTGGTGAACGGCTTGGTCAGCAGGATCGGGTCGTCGGGGCCGAGCACGTCGCCCCGGGCCAGCTCCGGCGCGTAGCCGCTGATCAGCACGGTCCGCAGCGCGGGCTGGTCGCGGCGCATCTCCTGGAACGCGTCGAGCCCGCCGCGGCGGGGCATCACCATGTCCAGCACGACCAGCGCGATCTCGTCGCCGTGGCGCCGCACCAGCGCCACCGCCTCGTCGCCGTCGCGGGCGGACAGCACGCGGTAGCCGGCGCCCTCGAGCACGGTGCACAGCAGCTCGCGCAGGGCGTCGTCGTCCTCGGCGACCAGCAGGGTCTCCGACGACGGCGCGCCGGTGGCCACCGCCGGGAGCTGGTCGGTGGCCACCGCCGGTGCGCGGGCGGTCCCCGGCAGGCGGATCACGAACCGGGTGCCCTCGCCCTCGGTGCTGCTCGCGGTGAGGCTGCCGCGGTGCTGCTTGACGATCCCGTAGACCACCGCGAGGCCCAGCCCGCTGGCCTCGAAGCGCTCCTTGCTGGTGACGAACGGCTCGAAGATGTGCTCCAGCTCCTCGGGGGGGATGCCCACCCCCTCGTCGCGCACGATCAGCAGCGCCGAGCCGATCTCCTCGCCCTCGGCCGGGGGCCTGGGCCGGGTCTCGAACGTCACGGTGCCCCCGTCGGGCATCGCGTCGCGGGCGTTGACCGCCAGGTTGAGCAGCACCTGCTCGAGGTGGACCGGGTCGCCGAGCACGAACGGCAGGTCCGGGTCGAGCTCGGTGACCAGCTCGACGCGCTCGCCGATCAGCCGGGCGGCCACGGCGGCGAAGTCGCCGATCAGGCGGTTGAGGTCGAGGGGCACGGGCCGCAGCATCTGGCGGCGGCCGAACGCCAGCAGCTTCTGCGTCATCTCGGCGCCGCGCTCGCGGAGCCGGTCGATGCCCTCGGTCTCGCGCGTCGGGAGGCCCTCGCGCTCGAGGCGGTTGCGGAGGATCCCGGTGTACCCCGCGATCCCGGTCAGCAGGTTGTTGAAGTCGTGGGCGATCCCCCCGGCGAGGGTCCCGATCGACTGCATCTTCTGGGTCCGCAGCAGCTGCGCCTCGAGGGCCTGCTCGCGGGTCACGTCGGTGACGATCGCCAGCGTCGCCTCGCTGTCGCCGTAGGGGATCCCGCGGGTCACGACCTCGACGTTGACCACCGAGCCGTCGGCGCGGCGGGCCTTCTGCAGCGGGGAGGCGGGCAGCTCCAGCGAGTCCACCAGCTCGTCGAGCTCGGGCAGCTCGGCGGAGCGCCAGTCGATGCCCAGCTCGGAAGGATCGGTCTCGACCAGCTGCCGGCGGGTGCAGCCGAACGTCGAGGCCAGCGCCGGGTTGACGTACACGAACCGGTCGTCCTGCAGGATGCACAGGCCGGCGGGCAGGTACTCGACCAGGTCGCGGAAGCGCTGCTCGCTCTGGCGCAGCTGCCGTTCCCGGCGCTGGCGCTCCGTGAGGTCGCGGGAGATGCCCTGGACCGCCACCACCGCGCCGTCCGCGTCGCGGATCGGGGCCAGCACGGTGTTGAGGTAGCGGACCCCGTCCGGGAACGGGAACTCGCCCTCGGCGGACAGCGGCTCGCCGGTCTCGAACACCCGGTCGATGCTGCGCGCCTGGCGCTCCACCACCGCGGGGGGGAAGTAGTCCGCGATGGCCACCCCCACCGCCTCGGCGGCGCTCTTGCCGAAGGGCTCGGCGCCCGCCGGGTTGAGGTACTCGAGGCGGAGATCGCGGGTCGCCACGAAGATCAGGTCGTGGGCCGACTCGGCGAGGGTCCGGTAGCGGGCCTCCGAGCGCCGCAGCGCCTCGGCGGCCTCGTACTGCTCGGTCTGATCGGCGATGATGCCGAGCACGCCGTCGACCTGGCCCTCCTCGTCGCGAAGCGGCACGGCGTGGATGTCCAGCGCGGCGCGGGCGCCCCCGGGGAGCTCGAACTCGGCGGTCTTCCAGGTCACGGCCCTGCCCGCCAGCGCCTCGTCCAGCAGGGTCAGCATCCGGCTGCGGACGGTGACCTCGCCGTCCTGCACGCGGTGGCCGAGCAGGCCTTCGGCGTCGGCCGGGTCCAGCCGCGCGAGCCGCGCGAAGGCCTCGTTGACCATCGTCACGCGGTCCTCGCGGTCGACCGCGATGATCCCCAGCGGGGCGGTGTCGAGGATCCGCTGGTTGAGCTCGATCGCCCGCTGGCGCTCGGCCTCGACGGCCAGCTCCTCGGTGCGGTCGCGGACCAGGGCCATCATCCCCGCCACGTCCCCGCCGGCGTTGCGCACGCGGTGCAGCGTGACCTCGGCGGCGAACGGCTCGCGGTGGCGGTCCAGCAGCGTCAGCAGCGGGAACGGGGTCACGTCGCGGGTCGGGTCGTCGTAGCAGGCCACGACCCGGTCGCGGTCCTCCTCGTCGACGAAGTCCAGCAGCGAGCGGCCGAGCAGCCGCTCGCGGCGCAGGTCGAGCAGCCCCGCGACGTGGGGGTTGGCGAAGCGGATCACGCCGTCGCAGTCGGTGGCCAGCAGCCCCTCGCCGAGCAGCTCCACGAGGGTGCGGTGCTGGTCCTCGGAGTCCTGCAGCCGGCGGCGGTTGGCCAGGTTTTCCAGGGCGATCCCGCAGTCGGTGGCGATCCACTGCGCGGCCAGCACAAGGCGCTCGTCGAGCTCGGGGTTGGCGTCGACGAGGTAGGCGACGCCGACGCGCTCCTCCCCGGCGGGGAGCGGGACGACCAGCACGGTGACGGCGTCGTCGGTCGTCAGCGCGCAGTCCGCGCCGCCCGACCCGGCGTCGATCTGGCGCAACGAGCCCTCGACCAGCGCCCGGTCGAGGCAGTCGTGCCCCCGGCACGACAGGCACGCAGTGGGCGGGATCTGCCCCTCGGGGAAGCCCTCGGCGGCGTGGATCGCCCAGCTCCCGCCGTCGTCGACGCCGAACCACGCGGCGCGGAAGCCGAGCTGCCGGGCCGCGCGCACCGCAGTGGAGAGGATCGCCTCGGGGGAGCGCTCGCGGTGGATCATCGCGCGGGCCAGGCCCACCACCGCCATCATGTTGCGGATCACCTTGGCGCGCTCGTCGAGCCCCGTGGGCCGGGCCCGCAGGTCGAACCGGGCGCACAGCGCGTCCCCGCCCCAGCGGAACAGGACGACGTCCAGGTGGAACACCGTGCCGCCCGCGAAGTGGGCCAGGTCGAAGCGGGTCGGGATGCCCTCGTCGAGCACCTGCTGCCCGTGGTCGACGAACGCCTCGTGGATCAGGGAGGTGCCCAGCCCGGAGAGGCGCTGGCCCGCGATCCCGCCGCCCGCCGATCCCAGCAGCTCCGTCCCGACGCGGTTGACCATCCGCACGGTCAGGTCGACCAGCCGGCCGTCGCCGTCGCGCACCGGATCGAGCACGGCGTGGCCCTCGGGGAACCGCTCGAGCACGGCGCTGTCGTCGGCCATCGGGCCTCCAGGCTGCCGGGGGTCGGGGGATGTTGCCGGACCAGGATAGTACGGGGCCCGCGCCGCGCCCGCCAACTTCTTCTTCCCCGACACGCGCGCTGCCCGTTCTATGATGGGCGAGGGCCACGTCAACCCCGGGCACGAGGGATCGATCATGCAGACCAAGATGCGCTGGCTCGCTTGCCTGCTCGCCACGGCGGGCCTCGGCCTCGCCGCCCCCGCGGCGGCCCTGACCGGCGGGCCGGACGCCCACGGGTACTCGTTCGTCGACAGCGACGAGCCGGGCGGACCGGTCTACAACTGGATCGACATCAGCACCACCGGGACGATGCTGTACCTGATCAACGGGGACCAGCAGATCCCGATCGGGTTCGACTTCCAGTTCTACAACAACACCCACACCGACATCATGGTCAGCGGCACCGGGGCGCTGTACTTCGCGCCCCCGGGCTCGTACCTCGACATCATGAACAGCTGCCTGCCGGGCTGGATCAGCGGCTACCCCAACATCACCCAGGTGATCGCCCCGGCGTGGGGCTGGATCGACATCTGGTCCGGCGGGGACGTGTACTACGAGGTGCAGGGCAGCGCCCCGTACCGCAAGCTGATCGTGCAGTTCGTCGAGATGCCCAACTTCTGGAACTACCCGTACTCGGAGTACACGTTCGAGGTGATCCTCGAGGAGACCTACGACCGGATCACGTTCCAGTACGAGGACATGGACCCGGGCTCGATGACGCCCAACGGGATGATGTCCACCGCGGGGATCCAGAACGGGCCCCAGCTGGGGCTGCAGTACTCCTGCAACCAGCCAGCGCTGCTCGACGGCCTCGCGATCCAGTTCGCGACCTGCAGCCCCGACGACCTCGACCTCGACGGCTACAGCGAGTGCGACGGCGA
This sequence comes from uncultured Rickettsiales bacterium, assembly GCA_964584075.1. GTDB lineage: Bacteria > Myxococcota_A > UBA796 > UBA9615 > CAYRNR01 > CAZOYV01. The sequence continues at coordinate 6,337 of CAZOYV010000089.1, forward strand.
CTGCGACGACGCCGACGACACGATCCACCCGGCCGCGCCGGAGGTCTGCGACGACGGGATCGACAGCAACTGCGACGGCCAGGGCGACGAGTACGCCGACGCCGACGGCGACGGGTTCACCAACTGCACCGGCGACTGCAACGACTACGAGGCGCTGTCGTTCCCGGGCAACACCGAGGCCTGCGACTTCCTGGACAACGACTGCGACGGGCTGATCGACGAGGAGTTCGACGCCGACGGCGACGGCTGGACGACGTGCGCCGGGGACTGCGACGACGGCGACGCGGCGATCTACCCGGGCGCGCCGGAGTCGTGCAACAACGTCGACGACGACTGCGACGGGACGATCGACGAGCAGACCGACGACGACGGCGACGGCTGGACGGTGTGCGACGGCGACTGCGACGACAACGACGGCACGACCTACCCCGGCGCGCCCGAGCTGTGCGACGAGATCGACAACGACTGCGACGGCGCGGTGCCCGCCGACGAGACCAGCGACGCCGACGGGGACGGCGCGGTGACCTGCCTCGACTGCGACGACGCCGACGCCAGCATCTTCCCCGGCGCGGCCGAGGTGTGCGACGGGATCGACCAGAACTGCAACGGCGCGGTGGACGAGGGCTTCGACGGCGACGGCGACACGATCAGCGCGTGCGCCGGGGACTGCGACGACGCCGACCCCGACACCTACCCCGGCGCGCCGGAGCTGTGCGACGAGGTCGACAACGACTGCGACGGCATGCTCGCCAGCTACGAGTTCGACAGCGACGGCGACGGGTACGTCGAGTGCGCCGAGTGCGACGACACCGACGACTCGATCTACCCCGGCGCCCCGGACGACTGCCACGACGGGATCGACAGCGACTGCGGCGACGACCTGTACCTCGAGCAGGACGACGACGGCGACGGGTTCTCCGAGTGCGACGGGGACTGCGACGACGGCAACGCCACGGTCCACCCCGCCGCCGAGGAGATCTGCAACGGCGGCCTGGACGACGACTGCAACCCGGCGTCCAGCGAGACCGGCGACACCGACCTGGACGGGCACACGATCTGCGACGGGGACTGCAACGACTACGACGCGTCGATCCACCCCCAGGCCGAGGAGGTCTGCGACGAGGTCGACAACGACTGCAACGGCCAGGTCGACGAGGGCGTCGACTACGACCTCGACGGCTGGTCGGGGTGCTTCGGCGAGGACTGCGACGACTACAACCCCGGCGTGCACCCCGGGGCCACCGAGATCCCGTACGACGGCATCGACCAGGACTGCAACGGCTCGGATCTGGACGATCTCGACGGGGACGGCAGCGCCGGCGGCCCGCTGGGGCCCGACTGCAACGACCAGGACCCCTCGATCCACCCGGGCGCCGAGGAGATCTGCGACAACGGCATCGACGACGACTGCGACGGGGTCGGCGACAGCTACGACGACGACTGCGGCGGCGGGGGGGACGCCCAGGACTGTGCCTGCACCGTCACCGGCGCCGGGGTCCGCCCGCACGCCCTCGCCGCGCTGGCGCTCGCCGGGCTGCTGGCCCTGCGCCGCCGCCGCGCGTGACTCGCTCCTGACCCGCCCCTGACACTCCGCTGACCGTTGTCAACGGATCCCGCGGGGACCGGTCCGTCCGAGGACCTCTTTTCACATCTACATACTTGTATGTATTAGCCGGCCAGGGAACACTACCAGTAGGTATGCGGACAGCCAGCTGATCCGGAGACCGGCGGGAGCGGGGCCTGCACGGGAGGTGGCGAGGTGCGTGACATCCAGGGAGTCGTCGAGCCACGGGGCGAGCAGCCGGTGGGGGCCGGTCCGACCCGCAACCAGGGGATCTTCGTGGCGCTGGTGCTGCTGGCGCTGTTCCTCGTCCCGGTGCTGCCGTGGATGGTGGAGTCGCCGGACGCCCCGCTCTCCCCCCCGCCCACGGTGCCGGCACCGTCGCTGACGCTGCCGGCCGCGGCCGCCGAGTCCGCCGAGCCCGCGGTGGCGCCCGGGGCCCCGGGTCGGTGCCGCGCGGTGCCGGCGGGGGGCTGGCGCGAGACCCCGCCGCCCGACGACTGGGGCTGCCTCGACCTGGGCGAGTGGGCGGCGTGGAGCGCGTCGGGGCTGGACTCGGCGCGGACGCTGGCGCCGTACTTCTTCGTCGCCGGGGACGACCCGGCGGTGGACGCGCTGCCGCTGAAGGAGACCCGCGCGGAGGTGGACATCGCCGGGGTCGTGGCCGAGGTCGAGATCCGGCAGGTCTACCGCAACGAGGGCACCGCGGTGCTCGACGCGGTCTACGTCTTCCCGGCCTCGACGCGGGCGGCCGTCCACGGCCTGCAGATGCGGGTCGGGGACCGCACCGTCGACGCGCGGATCAAGGAGACCGAGGTCGCGCGCGAGGAGTACGAGCAGGCGGTCACCGAGGGCCGGACGGCGTCGCTGCTGGTGCAGCACCGCCCCAACGTGTTCCAGATGCAGGTGGGGCACATCCTGCCCGGGGACGAGGTCGAGGTCGCGCTGCGCTACGTCGAGCCGCTGGCCCCGGCGGACGGCGAGCTCGAGTTCGTGTTCCCCACCGTGGTCGGGCCGCGCTACTCGACGATCCCGGAGGCCACGGCCTCCGACGAGCAGCGCTGGGTCGAGACGCCGGTGTTCCACGAGGGCGCGCCGGCGGCCCACACCCTGGCGCTGGACGTGGAGCTGCGGGCCGGCACGCCGGTTGTGGAGATCGCCAGCCCGAGCCACGAGATCGAGGCGGCGTGGCGCAGCGAGCGCGAGGCGGCGGTGGCGGTGGCGGAGAGCTACGAGGGCGGCAACCGCGACTTCGTGCTGCGCTACCGGCTGGCCGGCGCGGGGGTCGAGACCGGGCTGCTGCTGTACCCCGAGGGGGACGCCGGCGGCTACTTCCTGCTGACGATGGAGCCGCCGGCGCGGGTCCACGGGCTGGACCGGGTCCACGCCGAGTACGTGTTCGTGCTGGACGTCTCGGGCTCGATGGACGGCTACCCGCTGGAGGTGACCAAGGCGCTGATGGCGGAGATGCTGGCGGAGCTGCACCCCGGCGACACGTTCAACGTGGTGCTGTTCGAGTACGGCGACGCGGTGCTGTTCGAGGAGTCGCAGCCGGCCACCGAGGAGAACGTCGATCGGGCGCTGGCGCTGATCGAGGGCCAGCGGGGCGGGGGCGGCACGGAGCTGGTCGCGGCGCTGGAGCGGGCGCTGGCGCTGCCCGCGCAGCCGGCCTCGACGCGGGTGTTCGTGATCGCCACGGACGGGTACGTCCAGGCCGACCGCGAGGCGATCGCGACGGTCCAGCGGCGGCTGGGCGACGCCAGCTTCTTCGCGTTCGGGATCGGCACCTCGGTCAACCGCTACCTGATCGAGGGGCTGGCGGCGGCGGGGCACGGAGAGCCCTACGTGGCGCTGGACGAGGCCGAGGGGCGGACGATGGCGGATCGCTTCGCCGGCGAGGTCGGTTCGCCGCTGCTGCGCGAGATCGACGTGTCGTTCGAGGGCTTCGCCGCCCGGTCGGTGACCCCGGCGGCGCTGCCCGACCTGTTCGCCAACCGGCCGCTGTCGGTCTACGGCCGCTACGAGGGCGCGCCCGGGGGGCAGGTGGTGGTCACCGGCGAGACGCGGCGGGGCTCGTTCCGGCGGGCGATCCCGGTGGCCGACGCCGTGATCTCGGAGGACAACGAGGCGCTGCGGCTGCTGTGGGCCCGCGACCGGATCCGGCAGCTGGTCGACCTGGACCCCCTCGGCGCCGACGAGCTGGCGGTGGACGAGGTCACGGAGCTGGGGCTGACCCACGGGCTGATGACGGAGTACACCTCGTTCGTCGCGGTGGACGACCTGGTGCGCGCGCCGGGGAGCGAGGGGACGCGGGTCGACCAGCCGCTGCCGCTGCCCCAGGGAGTGAGCGATCGGGCGGTCGGCGACTGCGGGTTCGCCCGCGGCGAGAGCGAGGAGGTGCTGGGGATGCTCGGGACCTCCGGCAAGGGCGCCGGCGGATCCGGCTACGGCTTCGGCGGCGGTGGCGCCGCGAGTGGGGTGGGCGGCCTGGGCAAGGGCACCGGCGGGGGGGGCGGTGGCGGCGCGAGCGGGTACGGCCGCGGCTGGGGCGAGCTCGGCAAGAAGCGCCAGCTCGTGCCCGGCACGGTGTCCGGCGACGTGGTCGTGCTCGGCGCCATCGACAAGGCGCTGATCGACCGCGTGATCAAGCAGCGCCTGGCGCTGATCCGCTACTGCTACGTGCGCGAGGCGCAGAAGGACCCGGGGCTGCGCGGCAAGGTCGTGGTGCGGTTCGTGATCGCGCCCGACGGCACGGTGAGCTCGGCCGAGGCGACCGACGACGGCACGCTGCGCAGCGACCGCGTCGCGCAGTGCATCTGCCGCAAGATCCTGCGGATGCGGTTCCCGCTGCCCGAGGACGCCGGGACGGTGATCGTGACCTACCCGTTCACGTTCTGGGCGCGCTGATCACCACACCACGGGGGAGACCTGGGCCTCGGCCGAGTGGTCTCCGTGCATGTAGGGCTGGAGCATGCCATCGGCGAAGCGCAGCTGGGCCGCGGGGACCCAGCCGGCCCGGCCGTCGTCGGCCACCGCGCGGACCCAGTGGGTGGGGTGGCCGTCCACCTCGGCGGGGGCCTGCCAGTCGTGGACCTGCTGGACCGACACGTCGGTGTCGGGGGGCAGCGAGCCCCGGGTGGGGGCCCCGGGGTCCGGCTCGTCGCGCCAGGCGACGCCGGCGGGGCCGGTCCGGGCGCGGACCGGCTGTGCGTCGTCCTCCGAGACCAGCGCGAAGCGGCCGGCGTCGGCGTCGTGGCGCCAGACCCGGTGCTCGCGGCGCAGGCAGCGGTCCACGGCGGTGTCGGGCTCCTCGATCGCCCAGGCCCGGCAGGCGCTGAAGACCTCGAGGTCCACGGCGTCGAGGGTGATCTCGTCGGGGCCGAGCTCGAGCCGGTCCCAGCGGTACTCGCCGACGCCGGCGATCAGCGAGATGCCGGCGGACTGCCGGAAGACCTCGACGAGGTCCCCGTCGCGGTAGTCGAGGATCGCGACCTCGTGGCCCCCGTAGCCCACCTCGGAGACGGTGACGTCGATGCGCAGCAGCAGCTCGCCGGCGCGGTCGCCGTCCACGTCGCGGAAGCGCAGCTCCCCGACGCGGTCGCCGTAGCCGCCGATCACGATCCCGGCGACCCGGTGGGTGGCGGCCAGGCCGGTGTCGGGGTCCTCGACGACCAGCGCGCCGGAGGGGGTCGGGTCCAGCGTGCCGCCCGGCCACTCGTAGCCCACGTCGCGGACCGCGAACCACAGCAGCTCCGCGGTGCCGTCGCCGTCCAGGTCGTCGGCGATCACCCCGCGGTCGTCCCAGCCGAGGTCGGGCAGGCCGGCGACGAACGCGCTGCCGGCGCGCACGGCCAGGTCCCGGCCGAAGACCCAGCCCTCGCCGCCGTCCGCGGTGCGGACCCGGTACCCGAAGTCGCCCTCGCCCTCCGGCTCGAACTCCAGCGGCTCGTGCCGCAGCTCGCGGCAGTCCGGATCGCGACAGGTGTAGCGCTCGGCCGAGCGCTCCAGCACGGTGACCACCGCGCCCGCCGGCAGCACCGCGTCGTGCTCGGCGGCGGTCGTCGCCTCGGCGCGCAGGGGGGTGTCCGCCAGCACCACGGCGGTGTCCGGCGCGGGGGGCGGGGCGGGGCCCGCCGGGACCGCCACCGCGGCCGGGATCGGCGCCGCGCTGGCCGCGGTCCGTGCCCCGAGCGCCGCGAACGAGCCGAACACCAGCAGGCCTCCGCACAGGACGCACAGCAGGGCGCCGGCGCCCACCACCGCGACGGTCATCGTCCAGACCCGCGCGTCCTCCATCGGTGCCACTCCCGGGTACGGGACACGCCAGGGCGGGGGAATCGTCCCCGGCCAAGACAGCGCCTGCCCATCCCGCTAGAATCGGACCTTCATCTCCAGGGAACCCGCGGGGAGGATCGATCGATGATGGGGAGCCAAGGAACGCGCCTGCCGGGCGTCGCGCTGGCGGCGCTGCTGGTGGGCCTGCTGGCGTCGCTGCCGGCGTGCAAGCCGGACGAGCCCGCCGCGGACGGCGGCGGGGCGGACGCCGCCGCGACCGAGGGGTCGGACGAAAAAGAGGTGCCGGCCCAGATCGACGTCGCCAAGCTGCCGTTCAAGGAGAAGGCGGCGGTGTTCGTGCTGCCCGCGCCCTCGGAGATCGCGCTGCTGCTGCAGGAGGCGGACCAGGAGGGCAAGGTCATCGAGGCGGTCGGCGAGGCGATGCCGGTCTACGCCGGGCTGCCCGAGTGGAAGACCGCGCTGGCGCTGGGCCTGGCCACCGGGGACCTGCTGATCACGATCCCCAAGGCCCCCGACGAGGTCGTCGTGAGGCGGCTGGACAACGTCGCCGCGGGGATGAAGGCGCTGGGCTCGACCGATCAGCAGATCGCCGACCTGACCACGCTGCGGGGCAAGGTCGCCGGCGGCGCGATCGACCGCGAGCAGCTGGTCCGCGAGCTGGACGTGCTGCGCACCGACCTGCTCACCGAGGGCCAGCAGCAGTACGGCGACCGCGAGATCGCGCTGATCGCGGTGGGCGGCTGGGCCCGCGCGGTGAACCTGTTCGCGATGCTGAGCGAGGACCAGGGCGGGGAGCTGCCCAGGGGCGCCGACGTGCTCAAGCTGCGCATCGTGGTCGACACGCTGATCGAGCAGGTCGGCACGGACGAGGAGGTCCAGCCGGTGGTCGCCGCGCTGACCGAGATCCTGCCCGTCGCCTCGGCGGTGGGGCGGGCCGACACGCCGCCGACCGCGGAGGACCTGGCCGTGCTCGAGGGGGCCACCGCCAAGATCCTGGCGCTGGTTCCGATGGAGTAGGGGGACGCGATGCGACACGCCCGGACGACCTGGTACCTCCTCGCTCCCCTCGCCGTGGCCGCGCTACTGGCGGCCGGCGCGACGCTGTCCTGGGCCGGCGAGGCCGACAGCCGCGCCTGCCTCGATCAGCTGGTGTCCAACGCCAGCGCCGAGGGCTACCGCGTGCGGATGCAGGACAGCGACAGCCTGCCCAGGGGCGGGGAGCTGGGCTACACCACGGTGCTCACCGGCGGCAGCGAGTACATCGTGTTCGCCTGCGGGGACGCGGCCGTGACCGACCTGGACATCTACGTCTACGACGAGGCGGGCAAGCTCGTCGATCGCGACCGGATGAGCGACGCCCAGCCGATCGTGGCGATCACCCCCGAGTACACCGCCTCGTACCACATCCTGATCAAGGTCTACGAGGCCAGCGGGGACGCCTTCTACACGATGGCCGTGATGTACAAGTGACCCGCACCGAGGGGGGCGCGATGGGATCCGGCCTGGACGGCGTCCGCGCCGCCGTGGCGGACCTGCCGGTCGATATCCACGATCCGCACTTCGAGCTCGCCGCCGAGGTGGCGCTGCTCGCCGCGATGCTGATCCGCGTCGACAACGTGGTGCTGCCCGAGGAGCACGCGGCGCTGTGCGGCGGGCTCTCCGAGCACCTCGGCCTGGCGCCCGAGGTGGCCGGCGCGGTGACGGAGCACGTGCTCGGCCTCGAGGACGCCGCCGTCCCGGACAAGCGCGCGGTGCTGGCCCAGACCGCCGCCCGCGAGCGCACCGAGAAGCTGATCGTCGTCGACGCGCTGCTGGGCATCTGCGCCGCCGACGGCTCGCTGCACCCCTGGGAGCAGACCGCGCTGCAGGTCCTGGTCCGCGACCTGGGCGTCCCGGCGAGCTCGTACCGCGAGCTGATGAGCAAGTGGGACCCCCGCGGCTCCCCGGGGACGCGCCACACCCTGCTGGGGCAGAACGGGCTGTCGCTGGGCTCGTCGTCGCGCAACACGCTGCGGCTGGCGGGGCTGACCGTCAGCCGCCACCACGCGGCGATCCGCCCCGAGGACGGCGGCTGGGTGCTCCACGACCTGGGCTCGACCAACGGCACCTGGGTCAACGGCGAGCGGATCTCGCACCACCGGCTGACCCCCGGCGACCTGATCCGCATCGAGCAGTACCGCCTGCGGGTCGATCCGGCCCGCGGGGCGCTGTGGGTCTGGGACTCGGGCGACTTCCTCAGCCTCGCCGCCGAGGGGCTGACGGTGGACGTGCCCGACCGCCACCGGCGCGGCGCGACCAGGCGGATCCTCGACGACGCCTCGCTGCACATCCACTCCGGCGAGCTGGTGGCGCTGATGGGCCCCAGCGGCTGCGGCAAGACCACGCTGATCAACGCGCTGCTGGGGCTGGTCCCCGCGGCGGGCGAGGTGCGGCTCAACCGCGAGCGCTGCGCGCTGATCCGCGAGCAGGCCTCGCGGGTGGGGGTCGTGCCCCAGGACGACATCGTCTACAGCCGGCTGACCGTGGAGGAGTCGCTGCGGTACTCGGCGCGGCTGCGCTCGGTGCCGGGCGTGCCCGCCGACCGCATCGAGGAGGCGGTGGACCGCGTCATCGAGCAGCTGGGGCTGGCGCACATCCGCCACGCGGTGATCGGGGACCCGGTGCGGCGCGGGATCTCCGGCGGGGAGCGCAAGCGGGTCAACCTGGGCCAGGAGCTGCTCAACCCCGGCACCCGGATCCTGGTGCTCGACGAGCCGACCACAGGGCTCGATCCCCACACCGGCGACGAGATCATGCGGCTGCTGCGCTCGCTGGCCGACCAGGGCCGGATCGTGATCGCGGTGACCCACCAGGTGGACGACGCCCTGTTCGCGCTGGCCGACAAGGTGCTGATCCTGGGGGCCGGGGGCCACACCGCGTACTTCGGCCCGGCGCGCGAGGCGCTGTCGTACTTCGAGGTCGACGGCGTGCCGGCGATGTTCGCCCGGCTGGGCGACGTGGAGCAGGCGCGGGCGCTGGCGGAGCGCTACCGCGGGTCGATCCACCACGAGCGCCACGTGGTGCTCCCGCGGCGGCTCCACGAGCGCCCGGAGACGATGGGGCGGGAGCGGGACCCGGCCGCGGCGAAGGGCGCCGGCAAGGCGCGGTCGGGCGACCCGCAGATGGAGGAGATCTGGGAGCGGGTCGAGGCCGCGTTCGGCGGCGAGTCGCCCGAGGACGAGCTGCAGCAGACCGCGGGCCGCACGCTGCAGGCGACCCACGCCCCGGCGATGATGCAGGACCCCACCGGCCCGCCGAGCACCCACCGCCTCGGCGACCGGCTGCGCGGGGGGCTGCGCCAGTGGGTCACGCTCACCGCGCGCTACGCCCGGGTCAAGCTGCGCGACCGCGCCGCGCTGTGGGTCGCGCTGGGCCAGATCCCGCTGATCGTCGCCGGCTGCTGGGTCGTGCTGGCCGACACGCTGCAGTACCACGACGGCCGCCTGGACCAGGACTTCCTGACGGTGCCCGGCTCGCTGCCGTTCGTGCTGGTCGTCTCGGCGTTCTGGTTCGGCTGCGTCAACGCCGTGCGCGAGGTGGTCGCCGACCAGGCGATCTACCGCCGCGAGCGCCACGCCGGCGTGCTGCCCGGCGGCTACCTGGGCTCCAAGGTCGCGGTGCTGTTCGCCCTGACCGCCGCGCAGTGCACGCTGCTGCTGCTCGCCGCGTACGCCCTGTTCGGGCTCGCCGCCCGCCACGTCGACCCGCTGCGCGCCGTCGCGATCCTCGTGCTGGTGGGGCTGTTCGGCACCGCGCTGGGCCTGCTCGTCTCCGCCGCGTTCCGCTCCGCCGAGGCCGCCGTCTCGGTGCTGCCCGCGCTGGTCATCCCCCAGCTGCTGTTCGGCGGCCTGCTGGTCCCGCTGGACCGGATGTGGGCCCCGCTGCGCTGGGCCTCGGCGGTGATGGCCAGCCGCTGGGGGATGGCCGGGCTGCTCCAGGCCGGCGACCCCGCCGTGGGCGGCGGCGGCGTGGCCTCGGTCACCGAGTGCACCCAGTACTCGCCACCGTCGGGGGACAGCGGCGCCTGCGTGCACGGCTTCCTCGAGGAGCTCGGCTTCGCCCACCGCGAGGCCGTCGAGGGCACGCTGATCGCCACCCGCACCGTGGTGGACGGCACCTACGGCGAGGCCTGCGCCTGGCTCGGCGGGCTGACGCTGCTGGCCGTGGTCGTCACCTGGGGGCTGCTGCGCGGGCGGGGGGAGTGACGCGGGGGCGGGGCCTCACCCCTCCACGGGCTCGCCGAGCCGTCGCAGCGCGGCCCGTGCGTGGTGTGCCCACGGCGAGGCCTCGTCGCTGGAGGGGAGCTCGCGGAGCAAGGCGCGGTACATCCGCACCGCCTCGAGCTCGTAGGGTCCCGCGAGGTGATCGCGCTGCTGCTCGACCTGCCGCTGGAACCGAGCGGTGGCGCCCGGACGACCGTCGCGCAGGGGCGGGGGCGTGGGGTTCCAGGCCCGGATCGCCACGCCGAGGTGGTCGATCAGGCTGGCTCGCAGGTACCGCGCCGCGATGGCGACGAGCCCACCGGCCGCCTCGATCTCGGCGGCGGCTTCGTCGATCTGACGGGCCAGTCCTCGCTTGCGCTCGATGGCCCGTTCCAGCTGCGCGCGGTCGAGCGTGTCGGGCAGCAGCCCGGCGTCGAACTCGGCGATGCGCAGCAGCAGCGACACGACGCGCGGGTCGCGGACCGCGCCGGTCTCGCCACCGTCGACGGCGGTCTGGGCGGGACCCGTGGTGGCCTGCAGCAGCAGCCACCTCCGTGCGGTCTGCGGTGTCCAGTAGGACGACTCCATCGTTGCTCTCCGCCGGTGGGGACGGGTCCAGCATCGCCCGGGTGGAGCAGGGCGGGGTCATACGCGGCTCATACGATCGTCGGCGGCGCCGTCGCCGCGACAGGAGGGGATGGGTTCACGAGCTCAGTGGGAGCAGCCGAGGTCGGCCGAGGCCGCCTGGCCCCGGGCGACGAGCCACGGCGGGACCGCCGCCGGGGCCGCCAGCACCGCGCGGAGCTCGTCACACGCCCGCGGCCCCTGGCCCAGCGCGGCAGCGGCCTCGGCGCGCGTGATCGCCACCATCGCGCGCAGCTCCTGGTGCTCGCGGTAGGCCGAGACGAACTCGTCGAGCTCGCCGGCCACGCCGTCCAGCGTCCTCAGGGCGTCCTCCGCGCCGCCGGCATCCCCGCGCAGCTGCAGCCGGGCCCGGATCAGGGTCCACTCCAGGTACGCCAGCCGCTCCGCGTGACCCAGCGGTGGCGAGCAGGCGTCGATCGCCCCGGCCGTGTAGGGCAGGTACCCGCTGTGGTCCTCGTCGGTCCACACCGCGGCGCGCAGGAGCGGCCGCAGGAACCCGGGCGAGTTGCCGAACCTGCCGCGGTTGGACTCGGCGAGCCGCTGCAGGCAGTCCAGGTCTCCGCGCCACCAGCAGGCGTCCGACTCGGACGCCGCGCGGGTGACGTCGGCGTCGGTGATCGTCCCGATCAGGGCGTCCGCTTCGTCTTCCTGGCGGGCCAGCAGCAGGTAGCGGGCCTCCACCGTGCGGGGCCACTCGTTGGCGTCCTGCTGGGCGTGCCGCCGCCAGTAGTTCAGCGCGTCGACGGGGTTGGTGGGATCGAACATCAGGCGCATCACCTGCTGCTGGGCGAGGGGGAAGTCGCCGCTGTCGCCGACCTTCGCGGTGAGTCGCCCCAGGGCCTGGATGCGGTCGTCGTGGCGCACCAGGAAGTCGGACTCCAGCACCACCAGCGCCTCCTCGTAGCCCTCCCAGCCGTGCTCCTCGACCAGGGCCCACAGCTCGTCGAACTCGCGCTGCCAGGCCTCGGGGTCGCGCTGTAGCCGGTCGATGGCGGCGCGGAACCGCTCCAGCGACTCCTGCTCGGCCTCCCAGCGCTGCGCCGCGGTGGCCTCGCCGCCGGCGCCGTCGGCGGCGTCCCGTGGTTGCCCGTATCGGTCGAGCCGGAGCTCGCTGGCACCCTGGAAGCGCACCGTGATGTCGCCGCCGGCGGTGTCGAGCGCCAAGAAGTCCCGCTGGTCCTTCCCGGCCACGCGGTACCAGTACAGTCCGATGTTGCGGCCGGCGGGGTTGCCGTAGAACGGGGGTGCCTCGCCGTCGGCGCCGACGAGGCCCAGCGCCATCACCGCGCCGCGCCCGCCGAGGGCGTTGTTCATCGCGCCGGCGATGATCGCGGGGCCGCCGCGGGGTCCCTCGGCGAGGACCTCGACGGGGTAGATCGACCCGGGGTGCCAGAACGCGCTGGAGGCCACCGGCGGGCCCGCGAGCTCGCCGTCCCAGGCCAGGGAGATCAGCGCGCTGGGGGCCCAGACGTGGACCGAGCCGGCCAGCAGGAACACCACGGAGTCGCCCCACAGCACGACCTTGCGCAGCCGCAGCTCCAGGTGCCAGTCGTGGGCCGGGTAGGGGTTCTGGGCCTTGATCTGCTGCCGGATCACGACCTGCCCGGCCTCGTCGTAGACGGTCATCGTCGCCGCGTGGGAGCGCTCGCCGAACGGGTAGTCGAGGCTCCGCTCGTGATCCCAGCCCGCGCCGCGCTCGAGCACCACCGTGGACGTCGCCCCCGGGGGATGGGCGACGGACCACGTGCCCAGCAGGGGCTCGTCCCCCGGGTCGACGAACGCCGGCGGCTCGACGGGGACGGCGTCGATCACCGCCACGGGGCTGGTGGCGGTCCCCGCGGTGCCGCCGTCGCCCCCCAGCGGGGCGCCCGGAGCCCACCACAGCGCGTAGGCGCCGGCGACCGCGGCCGCGAGCACCGCCACGCCGGCGAGGACGGCTCCCCACCGGGGCCGCGGTCGCGGCGGTGCTGGCGCTGCCTCCACGCCCGCGAGCGGTGCGGCTGCGTGCGTCGACGGGGAGGTCCACGAGGGCGGACGCTGCCCCGACCCGGTCTTCTCGCCCGAACCGGGCACCGCGAGCTTCGCGGGTGCGTCCGGTGCGGACCCCGGAGCCGAGAACACCGCCGAGAACCGGTCCCAGCCGGCCGACGTCGGGTCCGCGGGGGGGATCGGCGTGTGCTCGGACAGATCGTCCATCGCGGTGTCCGCCGCGGGGATCGAGGAGCCCAGGTCCAGGTCCGCGCTGTCCCGGATCTCCACGGTCTCGCTGCGGTCCACCGCGGGGAGCAGCCGCCCGACGACCTCGGACATCTCGGCCTCGGCCGGGTAGCGGCGGCCCAGCTCGCGCAGCGCCGCCGACATCTCCAGCGCGTCGGCGAAGCGGTCCGCGGGGTCCTTGTGCAGCGCGCGCTCCAGCAGGGCGCGGCTGCCGGGGAACGCCACCTCGGCGTCGTCGAGCCGCGCCGTGCTGTCCTCGTAGACGATGCGGTGGACCAGCGCGGGGAACGAGTCCGCGTCGAACAGCACCCGGCCGGTGATCAGCTCGAACAGCACGACCCCGAGCGAGTACAGGTCGGAGCGCGGGGAGAGGCCGCCCTCGGCCGCGATCTGCTCGGGCGACATGTAGCGCGGGGTGCCCTTGACCGTGGCCGACTCGGTGGTGTGGAACAGGTTCGAGGCGGCCTTGGCGATCCCGAAGTCGAGGATCTTGGCCACGCCGTGGGCGTCGAGGATGATGTTGGACGGCTTGAGATCGCGGTGGACCAGCCCGAGCTCGGCGCCGTCGGGGTCGCGGAACGTGTGGGCGTAGTGCAGCCCGCGGCAGATCTGCATCGCGATGTCGACCATCGCGAACCGCGGCAGCAGCACCTTGCGGGACTTGCAGGCCTCCAGCGCCTGGGCCAGGGTCGGCCCGTCGACGAACTCCATCGCGATGAAGTAGTGCTCGCCGACCTGGTCGAACTCCAGCACGTCGACGATGTTGGCGTGGTGCAGCAGCCCGCCGATGCGGGCCTCGTTGATCATCGACTGCACGAAGCGGGGGTCCTGGCGCACCAGCGAGCTGCGGATCTTCTTGATCGCGACCCGCTTGCTGAACCCCATTGGCCCGGGCAGCAGCGCCTCGTACACCGCGCCGAACGCGCCCTCGCCCAGCCGCCGCACCACGCGGTACTTGCCGAACTGCGCACCGATCGCGGTCTCGTCCCCGCCGGTCAGCCCCACATCCATGGGGGAGGATGATAGCAACCGGCGGGGACGCTGGGTCGGGACGAGGGTCCCTGGTTCGCAATGAGGGAGTGTGAGGTCGGTAGAATCACTCTTTCATACAGTATGAAAAGTAGGTATGATGAGGCACATGAGGACCACGATATCCATCGACGACCACCTCGGCGAGGACGCCCGGCGGCTGGCGATCGAGGAGGGGCTGAGCCTCAGCGCCCTCGTCGCCCGCGCCCTGCGGTCGTACCTGGCACAGCCACCACGGGCCGCCACGGATCCCCCGTTCGAGCTGATCACCGCCGGCGGCGGTGGCCCCCTCCCCGGCATCGACCTCGATCGCACCTCGGACCTGCTGGTCGCCGAGGATCGCGAGCGATACGGGCGGTGACCCCGTGCGCATGCCCGACGTCAACGTCTTGATCTACGCCCACCGAACGGACGGCTGCGAAGAGCACGAGGCCTACGCGCGCTGGCTGGTCGAGCTGGCCACGGGCCCGGAACCGTACGCCCTCTCACCGGTCGTGCTCGCCGGTTTCGTGCGGATCGTGACGAACCCCAGGGTCTTCGCGACGCCCTCGAGCCACGACCAGGCGCTCGGCTTCGTCGACGCGCTGCGGTCCCGTTCCACCGCCCGGGTCCTCGCCCCGGGGCCGCGACACTGGACCATCTTCGAGGACCTGTGCCGTCGCTCCGGTGCCCGGGGAAAGCTCGCCGCCGACGCCTACCAAGCGGCCATCGCGCTGGAGCACGGTTGCGTGTTCGTCACCACCGACGGCGACTTCGCCCGCTTCCCCGGCCTGCGCTGGGAGCACCCACTCGGGGTCCGGCGCTGACCGCGGAGCGTCGGGCGTCTCGGCGGGTGGGGTGTTACAGGCAGAGCAGCAGATCGTCGCCGACCGCGGAGCCGTTGTGGGAGCGGCCGTCGATGCCGACCCGGGCCACCATGGTCTGGGAGATGGCGCACGAGGTGGTGTGCACCGGGGCGCCGTCGGGGCCCCGGCGCTGACGGCGGACCGTACTCCCGAGATGACCGCTCAAACCCCGCGATCGGTCCGCATATCGGACCGTACTCCCGAGATGACCGCTCAAACCCCGCGATCGGTCCGCTCGCCGCCGCGATCCCGCCGGGGTCAGCGCTGCAGCCGGGCCAGGGCGTCCCGGGCGCGAGCCGCCCACGGACAGCCTTCCCCCTCGTCGCCGTCCGCCTCGACGACCGCGGAGTACAGCTCGACGGCACGGATCTCGAAGGGCGTGGCGAGGACGTCGCGCTGCTCCTCCACGAGCGCGAGGAACTCGCTCCGGCCCTCGGGCGTGTCGGGGAAGCGCGCGGGCATCGCGGGGTGCCAGGCGCGGATCGCAACCCCCATGTGGTCGGCGAGCAGTGCCTCGACGTAGCGACCGGCCTGGGCGGTCTCCGGGTCTCCGGCCAGCGATGCGGCCTCGTCCGCGATCACCGCGGCCATCCGGGCCTTGCGCTCGATGGCCTCTTGCAACACCGCGTCGTCCGTCGTCCCCGGCAACAGCAGCGCGTCGAACTCCGCGACGCGCTGCATCAGCGCGGCGACGCGGGGGTCGGCCTCGCCGGCGCGGAGCTCGCTGGCCAGGGAGGGGTTCGCCAGCGCCCGCTCCAGCAGGTCGTCCAGGCGGCGGTCGCCGCCCCTGGGGTCGAAGCCGCTGACGACGCCCACCACGGTCCCCGACTGGACCACGAAGGTCGCGGGGATCCCGGAGACCCCCAGGTCCTCCTGGATCGACCGGGGCCCCCGGCCCAGCACGAACGGCGGCGGGTCGTCCCCCTCGAAGTAGGTCTCCACGGCGTCCTCCTCGGCGTCCAGGGACACCGCCAGGAACAGCACGTCCTGGTCCCGGTACTGCTCGGCGAGCTCGGCGAGGTGGCGCAGCGACGCGCGGCACGGGCCGCACCAGGTGGCCCACAGCTCCAGCACCACCAGCGAGCCCGAGTCGCCGAGGGCGTCGATCTCGCCGTCGACCTCGACGGGGAGCATCGGCAGCGGCGCCCCGACCAGCGGGTGGAGGTCCTCCTCGTCCTCGTCGTCGTTCCCCGTGTCGTCCTCGTCGTCCACCGGGCCCCAAGCCTCGACCGCCGCCTCGATCCCGTCGGGACCCCACAGGGGCAGGACGTCGGCCCGGGCACGGAGCGCCTCCCGCGCCGCCTCCATGGTCGCGGCCTCCTGCCCGGCACCGCCCTCCGGCTCCTCCCAGCCGGCCAGCCCCTCGGCCAGGTACGTCGCGGCCAGCAGGTCGTCCCCCCGCGCCGCGTGGATCAGCCCCTGGTGGATCAGCATCACCGGCTGGGCGCTCGTCGTCAGCGCCTCGCGGCCCGCGGCGGCGGCCTCGTCGTGGCGGCCGAGCCGGTGCAGCACCCAGGCCCGGGTGTCCAGGAACGCGGCCCGCTCGCGGAGGTGGGACTCGCGCCACGCGTCGTAGTTGGCTCCCCAGCGCCTCGGCACGTACTCCTCGGCGCGGACAGCCTCCACGGCGGTATCGGCTGCCACCAGCGCCTGCTCCAGCTGCTCGTCCCGCAGCGCCGCGGTGTAGGCGAACTGGTTGGCGACGGCGGGGTCCTCGGGGGCGGCCTCGTAGGCCGCGGCGAGGGCCTCGAACGACTCGTCGTGACGCTCGAGCTGCTCGAGCAGGCGGGCGCGCTGCTGATGGACCAGCACGCGGGCCTCCGCGTCGGCGGGCAGGTCGGCGGCCAGCTGCTCCAGGTCCTCCAGCGCCTTGTCCGGGCTGGAGCGGCGGACGGCCTTGTACAGCGCACGGACCTCTGGATCCGAGGCCTCGTCGTCCCACGCTGGATCGAGCGCCTCCAGCGCCCCCCGGGCCTGCACCGCGAGCTCGTCCTCCCCCGCCGCGAGCAGCACGTCCAGCGCCGCGTGGACCACCGCCGGCCGCTCCGCGCGGAGCCCCCTCCGGGCCGCCGCCACCGCGTCGCGTCGCGCCCGCTCCAGGCCGTCCCCTGTCGCCCCGTCGCGCCACAGGTGATCCAGGTAGCGCAGGTGCTCGGGCTGGGCCCGCACCATCGCGCGCAGGTCGCGGGCGACCCCGGACGTGATCTCGCCGTCGCGCATACGGCGGAAGGTGGCGTAGGCGCTGCCCGGGGGGTAGTCCTCCGCGGCGCGCTGGATCGCCTCTCGGTCCTGCTCACGGTCGCCGGGACAGCGGTCGTCGTGCATGGCGTGTCGCAACAGTGCCGCGTGATACGCGACCGACGGATCCTCGCCGACCCCGTCGAGCAGCTGCTCGGCCTCCTCGCACCACGGCCCGGGCTTCCAGTTCTTCCGCTCCAGGACCCGCGCCAGCGCCAACCGGCGGACCTCGTCGTCCGGCTCTTCCTCATACCACTGCCGGTAGAGGACCTCGGTCTCCTCGGCGTACCACAGCTCCCGGATCCACAGGTCGACGTGACGCCAGTGGGCCTGCAGGTCCCGCGGGTCTCGCTCCAGCGCGTCCCGGGCCAGCGCCGCGGCCTCCAGCGGCCGTCCGGTGGCGTCCAGGTACTGTGCATGCTCCTCGTCGGCCTCTTCCCACGCCGTTGCCACCGAGGGCGTGGAGACCGCCACCGCCACCAGGACGACCCCCAGCGCCGCGCGGAGGCGTGGTCCACGATCGTGGGTCCGGTCTCCATGCCTGTCGTGTTGTCCTTCGATCTGCATCGGTGTCCTCCTCGTGGTGGGGGCGCCCCTCATGCCGTTGCCGCCTGGGTAGCCGTCGATCGCCACGCGTGGCGGCGGACCAGGAAGGTGGAGAGGCCGGTCCCGGCGAGCCCGAAGGCCAGCAGCAGCAACGCGATCTCGAGGTCGACCAGCGCGATGCGGACCCCGCTCGGATACAGGACGGCCGCCAGCTCCTGGTTCGACTCCCAGGTCGAGCGCGCCGCCTGCAGCACGCCGCCGGTGCTGCCCACCAGGGCCAGCGCCACCAGCGAGCCCAGGCCGAACCACAGCAGCAGGGTCCAGTCGACCTTCCTGTGCAGCACCCACTGCAGAATGTTGGCTACGCCGTGGAGCAGCCCTCCCCAGAAGGCCAGGTAGGCGAACGGGCCGCCGTGCATCAACAACTCCCCGATCGGTCCCATGTCCTCTCTCCTCTCTCGATCCCGAGCACCCGTCGGCCGCCGGACCGCGTGGACAGGATCGGGGAGTGACGGGGAGATCCGGTCATACGCGGGCCATACCCGAGACCGGGTGTCGTGACCGAGGCTGGTGCGATGGGCAGGGAGCGGAGGTGACCTGGCGGCGTCCCCGCGCTCCTAGACCCCGGTGACCTGGAAGTAGTCGATGGAGACGGTCTGGTTGTCCGCGCCGAACGCGCCCTCGCCCAGCCGCCGCACCACGCGGTACTTGCCGAACTGCGCTCCGATCGCGGTGTGGTCGCCGCCGGTCAGCCCCACGTCCATGGGGGGGATGATGGCAACCGGGAGCGTCCTAGAAGCCGACGATGCGGAGGTAGTCGAACTCGCTGATTTGCTGGTTGGCCCCGACGAGAAACCCCATTGAGTCCTCCAGCGTCATGTCGGTGGTGGACAGGTCGCACTCCTGCATGTAGGCGTCGTCGACGAAGACGGACAGCACCTCGGCGACCCGGTCGAACTCCATCCGCACCTCGTACCAAGTGCCGGGCCCGTGCGCGAACGGCACGTACTGGGTGCTGGCCTGACAGTTGAGCCCGGAGCCGTTGATGTGCAGCGGGGCCGTGTAGCTCGTGGCGGTGAACATGCCCTGACGCGTGACCACCGGCGCGAGGCCGTGTTCGCCAGCAGGGTTGGTCCCCGAGTAGCGCATCGAGGTCTCCACCGAGAGGTAGGTCGGGAAGGCGTTGGGGTCGAGGCCGGCGAAGACCAGCATCGCGCCGTACGCGGGCGAGGGCGGGGACAGCGTCGACTCCACCAGCGCACCCCCGGCCACGGACCAGGTGCCCGGGCGGCCGTACCCGCTGTCGACCCAACTCGGGTCCAGCGTGGGCCCGTCGAAGCCGTCGTAGAACACCAAGCAGTCGTCGTCGTCCCGGTCGTCGAGGCCATCGCAGTCGTGGTCGGTGGTCCCCTCGCAGATCTCGGCCGCGCCCGGACTCACGGCGGGGTCCGTGTCGTCGCAGTCTCCGGCGGCGGCCGAGTACCCGTCTCCGTCCCCGTCGATGCCCTGGATGCCGGCGACGTAGGCTGCGATGTCCGCACCGTCGAGGGCTTCACCGTAGATCGCGACCTCGTCGATCAGGCCGTCGAACCAGTACTCGGGCGTGCCGCCGGCGTGCTGGCCGATGACCACCGCGGCGCCGTTGGTGCTGGTCGGGCCCGAGGGGGCGGAGGTGTCCAGCGTGCCGTCCACGTAGATCTCGCGGACGGTCCCGTCGTAGGTGAACGCGAGGTGGTGCCACGTCCCCGCGGACGAGGCGCTGCTGGAGTACAGGTTGTTCAGGGGGTACCAGTCCCAGCGGAGCAACGTGGAGTCGCGGTAGCCGACCATCCAGCCCGAGCTGATCCCGTGGGTGTTCTTCGTGATCAGATCGTAGGCATAGACCGGCGGTACCGAGTCGGCCAGGAACCACAGCATGATCGTGTGAGGGGTGGTCAGGTCGAGCTCCGGGGCGTCGGGCACCGTGATCTTGCTGCTGTCACCGTCGAACTCGAAGCAGCCTCCGACGACCCCCGTCGCTGCCGTCAGGTCGAGGGGTGTCCCGTGGTGGGCGTTGCCGGAGTGGTCGTCGGTGTCGCTGTCGAGGGGCCAGTATGCGATCAGGTTCCCGGCTGGGATCTCGCCACCACCGGTGTCGTCGTCGCCGGTGTCGTCGTCGCCGGTGTCGTCGTCGCCGGCGTCGTCGTCTCCGCTGTCGTCGTCGCCGGCGCTGTCGTCGTCGTCGCCCTCCCAGCAGGGGCAGCGACAGCTCCCCAGGACCAGGGCCGAGGACAGGATGAGGATGCTCGCGGTCTTCATGGAGTCCCTTTCCCGGGGCCGGCGGGCCCCGCACCCACCGGCGCCGTCGTGGCGACCGTGGGCCTGTGGTGGGTCCAGGATCGGTCGGGGTCCGGGGTCGGGTGTCGTACGCGGTTCATACGGACGCGCAGGATTCGCGCGGAGCGAGATGTAGTTTCATGGAACACAGCCGGGGGTGGGTAGGCGGGTCAGAATCCGATCACCTTGTAGTAGTCGTAGTAGGCGGTCTGGTTGTCCGCGCCGAGGTAGAGGCCGATGGCGGGCGCCAGGGCGACGTCCTTGCCCACGAGCGAGCACGTGGTCATCGGCGCGCCGTCGGCGTAGGCGGTCATCGTGTCGGTCGTCCAGTCCAGCTCGAGCCGCAGGGTGTACCAGGTCCCGGGATCAGTACTGAACGGCGCCGTCGTGGTCGGCCCCTGGCAGGTCATCGTGACCACCTCCGCGGGCGACTCGTTGATGCCCATCGACAGGGAGTTGCTGCCGCTGCCGGGGGTCATCAGGATCAGCGCGATGCCGTACCCGACGGGAGCGTTGTCGTAGGACACCAGTGCCTCGATCGAGAGGTAGTCGGGGTAGTCCGTCGCGTCCAGCCCCTGGTACACGATGTAGGCCCCCTGGCTCGGGTTGTTCTGGGTGTTCTCCTGCAGCATCCCGCCGCTGACGGTCCAGTTCCCGGTCCGGCCCCAGCTGTAGACCCAGCCGGGATCGAGCGTGTCGAACTCGTCGAGGAACACCACGCAGTCGTCGTCGGCCCCGTCCCAGTCGCCGTCGCAGTCGTCGTCGGCGAGACCGTCGCAGATCTCCGTCGCGCCCGGGTAGATCGAGGCGTCGCCGTCGTCGCAGTCGCCGTCCGCCGGAGACCACCCGTCTCCGTCCCCGTCGACGGCAACCACCGCGGCGACGTAGGTAGCGATGTCTCCGCCGTCGATGGCTTCGCCGAAGATGACCACCTCGTCGATCAGGCCATCGAACCAGTACTCCGGCGTGCCGTTGACGTGGTATCCGATGACCACGTCGGTGCCGTTTGTGTTTGTCGCCGCGGACGTGACCGAACCGTCCAGGCTTCCATCGATGTACATCGTGCGGTTCGTCCCGTCGTAGGTGACCGCGACGTGATGCCAATCGCCCGCGGGAACCGTGCCGTTGCTCCACATGTTGTTGGTCGGGTACCAGCTCTGTCGAAGCTCCGTCGTGTCCCGGTAGTTCAACATCCAGCCCGTACTGATGCCGTGGTTGGCCTTGGTGATCAGGTCGTAGCCGTAGACCGGCGGGACCGTGTCGGCGAGGAACCACAGCATGATCGTGTGGGGCCCGGTCAGGTCGAGGGCGGGGTCGTCCGGGACGGTGATCTGGCTGCTGGCGCCGTCGAACTCGTAGCAGCCGCCAATGGCCCCGATGGCCGTGGTCAGGTTGGCTGGCGTCCCGTGGTGGCCGTTCCCGCTGTAGTCGTCGGTGTCGGTGTCCAGCGGCCAGTAGGCGATCAGGTTCCCGGTGGGCAAGGTGCCGGTGGTCAGGTCGGCCCCATCGCAATCCTGATCGATGCCGTCGTTCGCGATCTCGGTCTCCCCGGGGTTGATCCCCGCGTCGCCGTCGTCGCAGTCCCCCTCGCAGATCATCCAGGTGTCGCCGTCGGCGTCCACCTCGTCCGCATCGGGGCCGCCGGCGCAGTCGGTGTCGAGGCCGTCGCAGGCCTCGGCCTCGCCGGGGTTGACGCCCGCGTCACCGTCGTCGCAGTCGTTCTCGCAGACCATCCAGCCGTCGCCGTCG
>CAZOYV010000090.1:0-27884 GCA_964584075.1 uncultured Rickettsiales bacterium
GTCGTGATTCCACGGTTGTACCCCCGTCGGTGGAGGCCCTCATAGCATCTGAAGCGCGCGGTCCTGCTCGCCCTGCAACCCCTCACGCCGACTCCCATCGACCCGGGCAGGCTCAGACCGGTCCGGGGGCGGAGCCACATGCGATCGCTCGTGGACCACCTTCTGGAGCAGCCGCAGCACCACGGCCTCCCCGACCACCCTGCGACCTACAGCGGGTCCTGCTTCCCCGACCTGGTCGGTGCCCGGATCGTCCCCGGCCTGACCCTGCGGCTCGGCGACGCCCTCCCGCGCCACTCCTCGCGGGCCATCTGCTCACCGAGAGCCGGCCCCGTGGCGCGGATCACCGTGGCGCGGTCGGCCGGCGAGCGGCGGGGGTGGGCGCCGAGGTCGTCCAGGTCGGAGTCGGAGAACAGCAGGTACTGCTCCCTGGATCCCGGGACGGACAGGCTGCCGTGGCCGGAGGAGTGGATCAGCGGCGTGTCCAGGGACCGGCTCGCGCGGGCGGTCGCCAGCACCGCCAGCAGGACGGCCGCGACGGCGGGCCAGCGGGCCACCAGCGGACCTCCACCGCGACGCGGGCGCAGGCGTCCTCGTGGCACTCGCCGATCCCCGCCGTGGAGGACCGGAACTCCACCGTCCCCGGCCCGTTCTCTTCTGGACAGTGCTACGCTGGACGAGGTTGGCCCGCCTCTTGCTGAAGGGGGAAGGCGAGGAGGTCGTCATGCGAACCATCACGATCCTGATCGCGCTGCTGTTCGCGGGGCTGGCCCATGCCGCCAGCGGCAAGGTCTACGGCTTCGTCTCCGAGAAGAACGGGACCGAGACCGTGGGCGGCGTCGGGTGCACCCACGTCGAGCTGACCCTGTCCGGCGCGCTCGAGGCCGTCGGGCCCCTGTTCCACCACTGGTTCGACCGCGACGGCAAGCTGATCCAGTTCGACGGTCCGATCGGGACCTACACCGCGGAGTAGCGAGATGCGCGCGTACGTGACCCTGCTGTTGATCCTCGCCCTGGCCCTGGTGGCTGCCCCGGCCGCCGCCGACGAAGAGGTCGCCGAGCCGGAGGCCGGGGAGGGCGCCCCGGCCAGCGAGGAGACGCCGGCGGCCGAGGACAGGGGGCCGGTCGAGATCCCCGGACCCTGGATCTACGCCCGCGACATGCTGGCCGTGGCCGGCTGGCCCAGCGGGCTGCTCAACGACGCGCGGCTGCAGATCCGCGGCCCGCTGCACCGCAGCCACTCGATCGTGTTCCAGGACACGCACATCGGGGCCGGCTTCCGCTTCGCGGCGACCCCGGCGTTCGTCGACATCGGGCCGCGGTTCACGATCGCCCCGATCGACATCTTCGACGTCGAGCTGTCCGCCAGCTACGTGTTCTTCTGGCCCAGCAGCTCGGGGCTGATCCCCTACGACGACGTGGACGACCCCAAGAAGGACCTGGACCGCAAGGACCGCTGGCAGGACCCGGACATCGAGGTCCCGCCGGGGCACGCCTTCCACGCGATGGTGGCGCCCACGATCAAGCTCAAGTTCGGGCCGATCATCCTGCTCGACGCGTGGACCTTCCACTACTACCGGATCGCCGAGCTCGCCGGGGACAACGCCTCCGACTACGACTACGTGTACGAGCCGTTCACGGACCGGATGCTCGACCGCGAGGAGGACCTGGTGATCGAGCAGCAGGTGGTGGTGATGGGCGAGATCCTCGACGGCGACACCAGGCCCCTGCTGCGGGTCGGCGCGACCTGGCGCGACCGGATGACGCTGGCGGCCCGGGACCGCTCGATGAACGTCGGAGGGATCTTCATGCTCAAGCCAGGCTACAGACGTGGCTGGCCGACGATCATCGTGCAGGTGCTGCCCTACGTCATGGACCACCAGCGGCTGGGTCACGGCCCCAACGTCCAGGTGGCCCTGTCGTGGGCCAACGACTACCCGATCGAGGCCGCGGCCCGCGGAGCCGTGCCCTGACCCCGCGTGCCCGTCGACCGCACGAGCAGCCTGTCGCACATCGGCGCGTGCCGAGCCGCGCTCGACTGGCGAGTCGGAACTGGACCGCCTCGACCGACGCATATCGGGCACATGGGGAGGGAGGGGCTGTTCAGAGGCGGCCGGCAGGCGAGATGCGGGCGGTGCGTGGCAATCTGCGACAGGCTGCTAGAACCGGAAGACCGGGATCAGCAGCGTGCGCTCAGCCGGTTCGTCGGCTGGCCGCAGCGAGACGCCCCCCGCTGCCGCCGCGTCCATCCGCGCTCGCGAGACCCCGGCGCCGATCAGCCCGCCGATGAAGAACGGCAGCGACATCAGGAACCACACCACGCCCCAGATCAGGAAGATCACTCCCGTCGGGATCAGCAGCAGGGTGATCATGAAGTTGAGCCCGATCGCCACGATGATCGGACCACAGACCATCCCCAGGACCCCGAACACGATCGCCTGGTTGGCCTTGAGCAGCGCGATGCGCGCCGAGACGTACTCCTCGACGTCCGCGCTGACACCCCCGCCCCCGCCCGCGCCGTCGCCGGCGTAGACGATCGCCGGCAGCGGCTGGGTCAGCGCGGGGTCGATCGTCGGCAGCCGGGGGGACCCCGCGTCCGGGAGCGCCGCGGCGTGGCCGGCGCGGTCGTGGAGCGGGACCGCCACGGCCGGGTGGGCGATCACGATCAGGCCGAGGAACAGGGGGACCAGCAGGGTGACACAGGCGGTTCGCATCGGGGCCTCCCGGGGCGGATTGTAGCACCACCGGGCCCGGGTTCGACCCGCGGCGGGGGCGGTCCTATACTGCGGCCCGGGAGGGTATCGAGATGACCCAGCTGACCGCCGCCGACCTCGGCTCGATCCAGATCTTCGAGGCGCTCACCGACGACCAGCGCGACCTGCTCGCGCCGCGGTTCGAGGTCGTCCCGTTCGAGCCGGGCAGCTACCTGTTCCGTCAGGGGGAGCCCCGCACGGAGATGACCGTGATCCTCGAGGGCGAGGTGGACGTCGTCGACGAGAGCGGCGAGCGCCCCAAGGTGTTCGTCACCTGCGCCCCGGGAGCGGTCCTCGGCGAGGCGCTGTGGATCGAGGACGGGACCCACTCCGTGGCCGGGCTGGCGACCCGCGCGGGGCGCCGGGCGGTGCTCCCGGCGCTGGAGATCCGGCGGCTGCGCACCGAGCAGCCGGCGCTGTTCGCCGACGTGGTGCTGGAGGTCACCCGGCTGGTGATCCACCGGCTGCGCAACGCCAGTCGCGGCGAGCGCGGACGCGGCGCCATCGTGCAGCAGGGCAAGACCCGCACCGAGCACGACCTGCTGGGCTACCGCGAGGTGCCCGAGGACGTGCTGTGGGGGATCCAGACCCTGCGCGCGCTGGAGAACTTCAACATCACCGGGGTGCGGCTGGACTCGTTCCCCGAGTGGATCGACTCGCTGGCCGAGATCAAGCGCTCCTGCGCGGTGGTCAACGGCGAGCTCGGCCTGCTGGACCAGGAGCGACGGGACGTGATCGTCCAGGCCTGCGACGAGATCCGCAACGGCTACTGGCACGGCCACTTCGTCGTCGACCTGGTCCAGGGGGGCGCCGGGACCTCGACGAACATGAACGCCAACGAGGTGATCGCCAACCGCGCGCTGGAGATCCTCGGCAAGCCCAAGGGCGACTACGCCACGCTGCACCCCAACACCCACGTCAACATGGCGCAGTCGACCAACGACGTGTACCCGTCGTCGATCAAGATCACGCTGCTGAAGCTCACCGCCCGGCTGCTCGAGGAGGTGGAGGCGCTGGCCGACGCGCTGGAGCGCAAGGGAGACGAGTTCGCCGGCGTGATCAAGATGGGCCGCACCCAGCTGCAGGACGCGGTCCCGATGACGCTGGGCCAGGAGTTCCACGCCTGGGCCAGCAACGTCCGCGAGGGGGCCGAGCGGGTGGCGTGGACCCAGGACCGGCTGGCGGTGCTGAACATGGGTGGCACGGCGATCGGGACCGGGATCAACACCGATCCACGCTACGCGCCGATGGTGGTCCGCGAGCTGGCGCGGCTGACCGGGCTGCCGCTGGGGCTGGCGCCCGATCTGGTGGAGGAGACCCAGGACACCAGCGGGTTCGTCGAGCTCGCCGCGGTGTTCAAGATGCTGGCCGTGCGGGTCTCCAAGATCTGCAACGACCTGCGGCTGCTGTCGTCGGGGCCGCGCTGCGGGCTCAACGAGATCAACCTGCCACCGGTCCAGCCGGGCTCCAGCATCATGCCCGGCAAGGTCAACCCGGTGGTACCCGAGGTGATGAACCAGGTGGCGTTCCAGGTGATCGGGCTGGACACCACGGTGTCGATGGCGTCGGAGGCCGGGCAGCTCGAGCTCAACGTCTTCGAGCCGGTGATCGCCTACGACCTGATGACCTCGATCCGGATGCTGATCCGCGCGATGGAGACGCTGCGGACCAACTGCATCGACGGCATCACGGCCAACGTCGAGCGCTGCCGCGAGATGGTGCTGAACTCCATCGGGATCGTCACCGCGCTCAACCCGATCCTCGGCTACGAGCGATCCAGCGAGGTGGCCAAGGAGGCCAGCGAGACCGGTCGGTCGGTGTACGAGCTCGTCCTCGAGAAGGGTTACATGGAACAGGACGAGCTGGATCGCGCGCTGAGCCCCGAGGCGATGATCAAGCCGACGCTGTAGGGTCCTCCGCGGAGCTGCTCCACGACTCCCGCGAGAGCACCACCACGGACGACACGATCAGCACGTAGCCGGCGCCGCTGTGCCAGGTCAGGGGCTCGCCCCAGGCCCACAGCGCCACCAGCCCGGCGAGGATCGGCTCGGTCAGCGTCAGCACCGAGATGCGGCCGGCGTCGATGTACCGCAGCGCCAGGTTCATCGAGGTGTGGCCGAGCATCGTCGGCACCAGCGCCATCAGCCCGAAGGCCAGCCAGGTCGTGCCGTCGTAGGCCACCAGCGGCAAGCCCAGAACGGGGATCAGGGGCAGCGCGAGCAGGGCCGCGACGCCGTACAGCGCCGGGACGTAGACGCGGTTGTCCAGCGTCCGGCGCAGCCGCTTGCCCAGCATGAAGTAGGCGGTGAACAGCGCCGAGCACAGCACCGCCAGGGCGTTGCCCACGGTGTGCTCCGGGCGCAGCTGGAAGTCGGCGATGCCCATCACCACGACCCCGGCCAGGCCGAGGCCGATGGAGAGGAGCAGCCAGCGGGTGACCCGCTCGCGGAAGATCAGGTGGGCGGCCACCGCCGTGAACACCGGGTTGATCCCGAAGAACACCATCACGTTGGCCACCGTCGAGTTCTGGATCGCGGCGATGAAGGTGATGAAGTGGGCGGTCAGGGCCGCGCCGGCGAGGACCAGCAGGCCCAGCTCGCGGCCCCCCAGCCGGGTCAGCGCGATCAGGCGGCGCCCGGCCAGCGGGGCGAGCAACACCGAGGCCAGGATCAGCCGCCAGGCACAGATCGCCACCGGGTGGGCGTCGGCCAGGCGGATGATGTTGCCCGACTGGCTGGCGGCGAGCAGGCCGATGGCGAGGAACACCGCCACCGCGGGGGGGACGCGCATGGCGGGAGGCTACCACGCCCGCAGCGTCGGCGGGGCGATGTCTGGGCGTCAAAAATACGTCGAGACAAACAAAAGGAGTTGGGGCAAAATAAGACCATGACAGGTGGGCCGGGCCAGGACAGGACGTCATCGGCCAGGGTCGGGCAGCCGGCTCCCTCGTTCTCCGTGGCCTGCACCTGGGCCGGGGGCCGCCGCACGGAGCAGGCCACCCTCGTCGACTACGCCGGGTCCTGGCTGATGCTGCTGTTCTACCCGCGGGACTTCACCTTCGTGTGTCCCGCCGAGCTGGTGGCGTTCAGCGCCCGCTTCGCCGACCTGCGGCGCCGCGGCTGTCGCGTACTGGCGGTCTCGTCGGACGCCCTCGACATCCACCGCGAGTGGCTCTCGCTGCCCCGCGCGGAGGGGGGCCTGGGGCCGCTGCGCTACCCGCTGGCCAGCGATCCGGACGGGGCGATGGCCCGCGCCTACGGGGTCTGGGACGCCGAACGCGCGCTGGCCACGCGTGGGCTGTTCCTGATCGATCCCGACGGCGTGCTGCAGTACGCCGTGGTGCACAACCTCGGCGTGGGCCGGAACCCGGACGAGGTACTGCGGGTGCTCGACGCGCTGCGCGAGGGGGGGCTGTGCCCGCCGTCGTGGACGCTGGGCGACGGCACGATCGATCCGTTGCGGGAGCTCGGGCCGGGGCGCGTGCTGGGCCACTACCAGATCCTGGAGAAGCTCGGAGAGGGCGGGTTCGCCCACGTCTACCGGGCCCACGATCGAGAGCTGGACCGCTCGGTGGCGCTGAAGGTGATCAAGCCCGGCAGCGTGGTCGACCTGCCGCGGGTCCAGGCCGAGGCGCGGGTCATCGCGGCGGTCGACCACCCCGGGGTGTGCGCGATCCACGCGCTGGAGCAGGACGCCGGGCTGCCGTTCCTGGTGATGGAGTACTGCGGGGGGGGGTCCCTGGCCCAGCGGCTGCACCGCCACCGGCTGGACGAGGTGGAGGCCGCGGCGATCGCGGGGGAGATCGCCACGGCCCTCGCCGCGGCCCACGAGGCCGGGGTGGTGCACGGCGATCTGAAGCCCTCCAACATCGCGCTGAGCGGCGCGGGGCGGGTCAAGGTCCTGGACTTCGGCATCGGGCTCTTCGACGCGCAGGGGCCCGCGGCGATGGCGGGACACCCGGCCGCCGCGGGTCCGGAGCGGGGGCCGGCCGACGACCGCACGACCATCCCGCTGCCGGGGAACGAGGAGCGCCCCCGGGGCCCTGGCGGTGGAGCGGCGAGTGTCACGCTGGAGCGCCCCCGGATGCAGATCCGAGGCACGCCGGCCTACCTCTCCCCCGAGCAGCTGCAGGGGAGGCGCCCCACGCCGGCCTCCGACGTCTACACCCTCGGCCTGGTCCTGTTCGAGATGATCACCGGGGAGCGAGCGGTGCCGAGCGGCGCCGTCGAGGAGACCCTCGAGCGCGCCCGGGCGCTGCGGCCCGAGCAGCTCACCGCGCGGCTCCCGCCCCGGCTCCGCGGGCTGGTCTACCGCTGCCTGCACCGCGACCCGGCGGCGCGCCCCTCGATGGCCTACCTCGCGCGGCAGCTGCAGCGCTCGCAGGCGGCGTGAGCCTCCCGCCGCCGTCAGCGCCGGCCGGCGTCCTCGTCGAGCAGCCGCGCGCTCCCGCCGATCGACTCGATCTCCTCGCGGGCCTCGCGGCACAGCGTGTCGCCCTCGTCGCCGCCGAGGCGCAGGCCCCGCTGGTAGCGGGCGATGGCGGCGCTGATGCGCAGGTCGTGGCGCCGGGACTGCTCCTCGGCCCGCTGCAGCAGGGCCAGCGCCCGCCCGGGCTGGCCGGCCTGATCGGCGGCGTAGGCGCGGGCGCGGTCGGTGGCGCCGACGAACAGCGGCGGGGAGCGGTGGGCCCGGCGCGCGAAGTGCTCCACGGCGCGCAGCGACGCGTCGCGGTCGCCGGTGCGGCAGGCGTTGACCTCGGCCAGCGCCGCGAGGCCGGCGATGGTGCGCACGAACATGTGGTTCCACGGGCGCTGGGCGCGGTGGCGGCGCAGCGAGGCGGCGATGCGGCGGCGCGCGGCGTGGCAGTCCCGCGTGTAGATGTCGGGCAGCGTCGAGGCGACCTCGAGCGTGTTGCTGTAGACGTTGGGGGCGTCGTCGCGGTGGGCGGCGAGGTAGGCCTCGACGCGCTCGCGGGCCTCCTCGATCTCGCCGGTGTACACCGCCAGCGCCACCGCCGAGCCCTCCACCTGGCCGTGCATCGCGGTGTGCAGGCTGTCCCGCGTGATGTCCTCGAAGCGCTGGTGCGAGCGGCGGAAGCGGGGGAGGTCCTCGGAGTACAGGTCGATCCCGGAGAGGAACGCCATCGCCAGCAGGTGCAGGTAGGTGCCGCGCAGCCCGCCGCGTTCCAGCAGCCCGACGGCCTGGGCGATGGACGTCCGGGCCTCGGCCCAGCGTCCCTCGCGGCTGGCCTCCAGCCCGGCGATCCACGGCTCCATCGCGCGCAGCTCGGGGTTGGAGGGCGGTCCGCCCAGGCGGGCGCGCGCGGCGGAGAGGTAGCGCTCGGCGAGGGGGACCATCCCGCGGTAGCGCGTCCCCATCAGCGCGAAGTGGGCGAACAGGTAGTCGCACCAGGCGGCCTGCTCGCGGGCGCCGTGGCGGTCGAAGCGGTCCCGCGCCGAGCGGGTGTAGCGCAGTCCGGTCAGCGGCGAGGTCAGCAGCAGCATGATCGCGACGCGGACGTCCCGCTCCGCGCGGCGCAGCTCGGCGCTGTCGGCGGCGCCGCCCGCCCGCGTGCGCGGCCGGCCCGGGCCCAGCAGGAAGCGCCCCCCGGCGGCCAGGTTGGGCAGCCACGCGTCGCGCAGCGGACCCTCGCCCTCGAGGTGCAGCGCCACGTCCAGCCGCCGGCGGGCGTCGCCGATCCGGTCGGCGGCGAACAGCGCGTGGGCCTCGCTCAGCGTCGCGTCCACGCGGCGCTCGGGGTCCAGCTCGGCCAGCTCCCGCCAGCAGTCCGCGGCCTCCACGTAGCGGGCGGCCCGCTCCAGGGCGCGGGCGCGGCGCTCGAGCAGCTCGGCGCGCTCCTCGGCGAGGTTGTCGGCCGCGACGCGGTACAGCGTGGCGGCCAGGTCGTGGGCGTGGCGGCCCTCGGCGACCGCGGCGGCGACCCGCGCGCGGCGCGCCGCCTCGTCGACCTCGCCCGCTCCCAGCAGGTGGTGGATCCGGCGCAGCGGGTCGGCGTCCTCGCGGGCCACCAGGGCGTCGGCGAACGCCGCGTGGGCCCGGCGCACGGCCTCCTCGCCGAGCAGCTCGTGGACCGCGACGCGGACCTGGTCGTGGTACAGGTCGACGCGTCCCTCGCGGCTGGGGGGGCCGGTGCGCCGGATCAGGCCGTCGAGCTCCAGCGAGCGCAGATCGTCGACCAGCACCCCCGGGATCCGCCCCAGGACGTCGGCCAGATCGGCGACCGGGGTCCAGCCGTCGGTGGCGGCGATCGCGGCCAGCAGCGCCCGCGAGGCCTCCGGGAGCGGCTCGATCAGCGACGCGACGGTCCCGCGCGCGGGCCCCCGGTCCGGATCGGCGCGCCCCAGCACGCGGCCGGCGACCTCCGCGAAGAACGGGCGCCCGCGGCTCTCGGCCACGGCCCGTGACAGCTGCCGGGAGCCGGGCTCGACGCCCGTGGCGCGGGCCATCCGCGCCACGATCGCCGCGATCTCGGCGTCCTCCAGCTCCGGGACGGCGATACGCTCCGCCCGTCCCGAGCGCTCGATCCACCGCGAGGCGCGGCTGGCCTCCACGTCGTCCCGCAGCGACAGCAGCAGCAGCACGCCGGGGGGCCGCGCCCGGGTCAGGTGGTCGAGCAGCGCCACGGCGTCGGCGTCCGCCCACTGCACGTCGTCGACGACCAGCAGCAGGCCCCGATCCGCGGCCTGGGCGGCCAGCAGCCCCGACAGCGCGCGGAACGCCGCCGGGCGGGGGGTGTCGGACGGCGCGGGCGGCTGCCCGGCGGGCTGCAGGACGGGGAACGCCGAGGCGGCGGTGCGGGCCTGCTCGGCGAGCTCGCCGGTGCAGCCCTCGAGCCGGGCGCTGAGGTCGTCGATCGCCCCGTCGACGGCGTTGAACGGGACACGCTCGCTGGGCCGGCCGCGGCCCTGCAGCACCACCATCCCGCGGCGCCGCGCGGCCTCGACGGTCCAGCCCAGCAGCGCCGACTTGCCGACCCCGGTGGGGCCGCACAGCACCACGCACCGCGCCGCGCGACCCGGCGCCGCGGCGAGCCGCTGCTCGAGCGCGGCGGCCAGCGCGTCGCGACCGAGCAGGTCGAGGGCCGGGTCCGCGGCCTCCTCGAGGCGCGCCCCGCGGGCCCCCAGCGCGGGCAGCAGCGTCCGCGCCAGCTCCGCCAGCCCGGGGCGGTGCACGGGGACGCGGTCGAGCAGCGCGCCGCAGGCCTGGACCAGCGCAGCGGGGGCGGCCTCCGCCAGCTCGTCCAGGGCCGGGGGGTCGTGCTCCAGCTGCTGGTACAGCACCGCCGTGGTCTCGCCGAGGAACGGCCGGCGCCCGGCGACGAGCTCGAACAGCGTGGCGCCCAGCGCGTAGCAGTCGGACGACGGCTCGGCGGGCTCGCCGCGGATCTGCTCGGGTGCCATGTAGCCTGGCGTCCCGGCGACCTTCCCGGCCTCGGCGCCCAGCTGGGCGAGGATCCCGAAGTCCAGCAGCCGCGGCGCGCCGCCGCGGTCGACCATCACGTTGCCCGGCTTCAGATCGCGGTGCACCAGTCCGTGGGCGTGGAGGAACGACAGCGCCTCGAGGATCCCGGGCAGGACCTCGGCGAGCCGCGCCGGCTCGAACTGCCCGGGCGCCACCACGTCCGCGTCGTCGCCCCCCGAGGACCACGACCGCGGAGTGCCGGTGGCGAGCTCGGTGGGCGCGTGCCGGGCGCTCGACGAGTCCGGCGGCCCGCCCGGAGCGGCCACCGCGGTGGTCTCCCGCGAGTCGGCCAGGTCACCCTCGATCCCGCGGCAGTACTCCAGCAGCGTGGTGCCGTCGAGCGCCTCCATCGTGAAGAACAGGCCCTCGTCGTCCTCGCCGAGCTCGTGGAGCCGCACCAGCCCGGGGTGCAGCAGCCGCTCGACGCGGCGGAACTCGCGCTTGAAGTCGACCCGCGCCCCCGCGCCGGGCACGGTGATCCGCTTCAGCGCCACCTCCTCGCCGCGATCCTCGTCCCACACCAGCGAGACACGCCCCATCCCGCCGCGGCCGAGGGCGCGCAGGAACCGGTAGCGGGGCTGCTCGCGGGCGTCGGCCAAGAACGCTCCCCTCCCGACGGCGTCCCGTCGTCCGCCGATTGTAACGGGTCGCGCGGGCGGGAGCTCCACACGGGCGCGCGTGCGCACCGCTGTCCCCGGCCCCGCGCGGGTGATACCGTGCCGGCCACGATGCCGAGGGACGACGACCCGATCGACCCGCCGGGCCGCGGCGGGCCTGCTGCGGACGAGGACGCGGGCCTCAGCGAGGCCGAGACGGCGGCGTACGCCTACGTGGCGGACGAGGTGGGGCCGGCCGGCGACACCCGCGGCGACACCCGCCCCGGAGGCCGCATCGGCGAGGACGACGACCACTTCCTCGAGCTGCTCGCCCCCGGCCGGCTCGTGGACCAGTACAAGATCCTGCGGTTCCTCGGCCGCGGCGGGATGAGCGAGGTCTACCTCGCGCGGGACGTGGGGCTCGGGCGCAAGGTGGCGATCAAGGTCCTGCTGCCGCGCGCGCTGGGGTCCGAGGAGGCCGTGGAGCGGTTCCTGTTCGAGGCCCGCGCCACGGCGCGGTTCAGCTTCCCGCACATCGTCACGATCCACGCCGTCGGCGAGTTCCGGGGCTACCCGTACCTGGCGCTGGAGTACCTCGAGGGGCAGTCGCTGCAGCAGCGCCTGCGCGAGGCGCCACCGAGCACCCGCGAGGCGATGCGCTTCGGGCTGGCGATCGCCGAGGCGCTGCAGGAGGCCCACCGGCACCAGATCCTGCACCGCGATCTCAAGCCGGCCAACGTGATGATCCCCAAGGACGGCCGGTTGCGGGTGGTGGACTTCGGGCTGGCCAAGCGGGCGCCGCTGTCCGACGTGGACCTGGGCGGGCTGGAGCCGGTGGGCGCCTCGACGTCCGCCAGCGAGGGGATGCAGCTCGACGACGCGTTCCAGTCGCTGGCTAACGCGGTCCGCGGCACGCCGGCGTACATGTCCCCGGAGCAGTGGGCCGGCGAGCCGGTGACCGGCGCCACCGACGTGTGGGGGCTGGGGCTGGTGCTGTACGAGATGGTGGAGGGGACCCACCCGCTGCTGCGGCTCAGCCCGACGGACATCCTCGCCAGGCTGTTCCATGGAACAGCGCTGCCGCCGCCGGAGCGTGACCTGCCGCCGCAGCTCGCCGACCTGATCGCGCGCTGCGTCGACAAGGCCCCCGGCCGGCGGCCCGCGATCGGCGAGGTGGTGGAGACGCTGCGCGGCCTGCTCCACGGCCGCCGCGAGCCGGGGACGCTGGCCTCCCCGTTCCGCGGGCTGCTGCCCCTCGACGAGCGCCACGCCGACCAGTTCCACGGCCGCGACGCCGAGCTCGCGGCGTTCGTCGAGCGGATGCGCTGGGAGCCGGTGCTGCCGGTGATCGGCCCGTCCGGGTCGGGCAAGTCCTCGTTCGTCCAGGCCGGCGTGATCCCGCGCCTGCAGGAGCAGGGCCGCTGGCGGGTGCTGCGGCTGCGGCCGGGGCCCCGGCCGTTCCTGGCCCTGGCGACCCGGCTGCGCACGCGGGGCAGCTCCCAGTGGGGCACGGCGACCGGCGGCCCGTCGGGCGCCAGCCGGGACGGGGAGGGGGACGCCGACGCCGCCGAGCGTGCGCTCCGGGACCAGCTGGTCGCGTCGCCCGCGAGCCTCGCGGTCCAGCTCGGGGAGATCGGCGACGAGGAGCGGGCCCGGGTACTGCTGTTCGTCGATCAGCTCGAGGAGCTGGCCACGCTCACCGAGGACCCCCGGGAGCGCCGGGCGTTCATGGAGGCGATCTGCCTGGCCGCCGACGACCCCGAGGGCCCGGTGCGGGTGGTGTTCACGCTGCGCGAGGACTTCCTCGGCCGGCTGGCCCTGGGGCCCGCCTCGCGGGCGGCGCTGGGCAAGGCGACGGTGATGGTCACGCCGGGCCCCGACGGCCTGCGCGAGATCGTCGAGCGCACCGTCCACGACGCCGGCTACCGGTTCGACGACCCCGACCTGCCGGCCCGCATCGTCGCCGAGGTCGCCGAGGAGGCCGCGGCGCTGCCGATGATCCAGTTCGCCGGCCAGACGCTGTGGCGCCGGCGCGACGACGTGAAGCTGCGGCTGCTGCGCTCGGTGTACGAGGAGGTCGGCGGGGTCGCCGGCTGCATGGCGCACCACGCCGACGGCCTGCTCGACGCGCTGACCCCGGCCCAGGTGCGGTCGGCCCGGGCGCTGCTGCTGCGGCTGGTGACCACCGAGGGGACCCGGCGGGTGGTCCCCCGCGACCGGCTGCTCGACGGGCTCCCGGCGGACGCCGCGGAGGTGCTCGACCGCCTGGTCCAGGGCCGCATCGTGCACGTCCGCAAGTCGGGCGCCGGGGAGGACGACGCGGTCCTCGAGCTGGTCCACGAGTCGCTGATCCGCTCCTGGGGGGCGCTGACCCGCTGGATCGACGAGAGCCGCGAGGAGCTGGCGTTCCTCGACCAGGTGGAGCAGGCGGTGGACCTGTGGGAGGCCCGCGGCGAGCGGGTCGAGGAGGTGTGGCGCGGCGAGGCGCTGGCCGAGGCCCAGGCCCAGGTGCAGCGCATGGCGGCGGGCGCTCCGCCCCGGGTGCAGCGGTTCCTCGCGGCCGGCGAGGCCCGGCAGCGAGCCGAGGCCGCGCGGGCCCGCACCCGCTGGGCCGCGGTGGTCGGGCTGGTGGCGCTGGTGGGGATCACGGCCGCGGTGCTGGCGACGGTGCTGACCGATCCCGCCGCACGCTGCAGCCACGCCGAGCAGCGCCTCGCCGGGGTGTGGGACGACGGCGCGCGGGCCGACCTGCGGGACGCGTTCCTCGCCGTGGATCGGCCCTACGCCGCGGACACGCACGCCAAGCTGGAGCCGATCCTCGACGACTACGCCTCCGGCTGGGTCGCCGCCCACACCGAGGCCTGCGAGGCGACCCACGTCCGTGGCGAGCAGTCCGAGCGGGTGCTCGATCTGCGGATGGCGTGCCTCGAGCGGCGGCGGGCGAGCTTCGCCGCGCTGGTGGAGCTGCTCACCACCGAGGTCGACGGCCCGCTGCTCGACCGGTCGATCAGCGCCGCGTACGACCTGGCCCCGCTGCACCCCTGCGCCGACGCCGAGGCGCTGTCCGCGGCGGTGCCGCCCCCCGAGGACCCGCGGGTCGCCGACCGCGTCGAGGAGCTGCGCGGCGAGCTGGACCGCGCCGCGGCGCTGGAGAAGACCGGCCGCTACCAGGCCGGGATCGACCTCGCCGGCCCGGCCACCGAGCGCGCCGACGCCATCGACTACCCACCGATCCAGGCCGAGGCGTGGTACCAGCTGGGCGCGCTGCGCGAGCGCCAGGGGGAGTACGAGCGGGCCGAGGCCGACCTGCTGCGCGCCGCCGAGGCCGCGGCCCGGGCCCACGACGACCGCCTGCTGGCGCGGATCTGGATCGACCTGATCCTGGTGATCGGCGACCGCCTCGCCCGCCCCGAGGAGGGGCGCGTCTACCAGCGGCTGGCGGACGTGACGCTGACCCGCGCCGGCGACGACCCGCTGCTCGAGGCCCAGATGCTGCACAACCTGGGCAACGTGCTGCTGGTCCAGGGGGACTACGCCGGCGCCGAGGAGCGCTACACCGCGTCGATGCAGATCCGCATCGAGGAGCTCGGCGAGGACCACCCCGACGTGGCGGCGTCGCTGAACAACCTGGGGCTCGCGGTGGGCAACATGGGGGAGTACGAGCGCTCCCGCGAGCTGCAGCAGCGGGCGCTGGAGATCAAGCGCCGCGCGCTGGGGCCGGATCACCCCGACGTGGCGGCGTCGCTGAACAACCTCGGGATCGTCCTGACCTACGAGAAGCGCTACGAAGAGGCGATCGCGGCCTACGAGGAGGCCTACCGGATCCTCGAGGCCGCGTTCGGCCCGGGTCACGGCGACGTGGCGATGCTGCACAACAACCTGGGCCACATCCACGAGGTCCGCAAGGACTACGACACCGCGCTGGAGCACCACCAGCGCGCGCTCGAGCTGCGCCGCGAGCACCTCGGCGAGCGCCACCCCGACGTCGCCACCTCGCTGTTCAACGTCGGCGTCGTCCACGGCGACACCGGGCGCTGGCAGGAGGCGCTGCAGCTCTACGACGAGGCGCTGTCGATCTACGCGGAGGCCTACGGCGAGGACCACCCCGCCGCCGCCTACCCGCTGACCGCCGCCGGCAACTGCCACCTGGCGCTGGGAGATCCGGCCGCCGCGGTGGCCCCGCTGCGCGAGGCGCAGCGGCTGCGGGTGACGGCCGGCACCGATCCGGTGATGCTCGCCGACACGCGGTTCGCGCTGGCCCGCGCGCTGTGGTCCTCGGGGGTCGACCGCGCCGGCGCCGTCGCCGCCGCCGGGCAGGCTCGCGCCGACCTGGCCGGCCAGGAGGAGCTGCACCCCGAGACCGTGGCCCGGGTCGAGGCCTGGCTGGCGGGGGAGCGGTGAGCGGCGGCTTCGGCGCGTTCGCCGGGGCCTGGTGTGCTTCCTGATCGGGCACCTGCCGGACGTCGCCGGCTTCGGCCTCGTGGTCGCCGCCTGCGCCCGCCGCGCGCGCGGCCGTTCCTCGCCGTGGCGCGCGGCGGTCGAGCGGAAGCGGACCGGGCACGATTTGTGCTCGCTCGTTCCCGCGGACGGTGGCAGATTGGCAGGTGCAACCCGCGCCGCGACCGCGGCACTCGCAAGGTAGCCCTCCCCATGATGCACCCGGACACCGAGCTACGCGTGATCTCCGCTGCCGTCGGCAGCGGCGTGTTCGCCACCGCTGCGATTCCCCGTGGGACCATGACCTGGGTCCGCGACGCGCTCGACCAGCGCTTCGTCGCCGGCCGCCGAGCCGATCTGACGGCGCTGCTCGACGACGACGCGGTGCGGAGGTTCCTGTACCGCGACCGCGACGACCTGCTCGTGCTGCTGTGGGATCACGGCCGGTTCGTGAACCACTCCTGCGAGCCCAACACCGCCGGTGGGCTGGACAACGACCTCTCGGTGGCGCTGCGCGACATCGCGCCCGGCGATGAGATCACCGAGGACTACGGGGAGCTGTCGGGGTTCGAGCCGTTCGAGTGCCTCTGCGGGAGCCCGTCTTGTCGCGGCCGGATCCAGCCGCTGTCCCCCGCCCGCCTCGTGGCCCGCGAGCGAGACGTGCGCGCGGCCCTCGCGGCGGGCCGTGCGCTGTCGCAACCGCTGGGCTGGCTGCGGTCCCCGTCCAGCGACCGGGGCCGTGTGGCGGCTCGGCACGCGCCAATGTGCGACAGGCCGCTAGCCCGCTACTCCAGGTAGCCCAGGGACTCGAGCTGTTCCTGCAGCTTCGGGTCGATCTTCGCCTCGCTGGCGCGGCGCGCGGAGCGCCGGTAGACCTGCTCGAGCACGGCCTCGAGCTCGTCGGCGATGTCCGCGTGGGCGTCCTCCACGTCGTGTCGCTCGGTGCGGTCGCGGGTCTTGTCGTAGAGCTCCCGGGTCCCCTCCTCGCGGTCGACGATCAGCTTCCACCCGCCGGCCTCGATCGCCCGCTTGTCGGCGTCCTCCAGCGTCTCGGCGACCAGGGGGCGGTCGGCCCGCGGCTGGAAGCGGCCGTCTCGATACGGGATCGGGACCCCGCGGAACGAGGACGGCTCGGGCACGTCGAGCAGGTCCACCATCGTCGGCGCCAGATCGATCAGCGGCACGAGCTCGTCGTGGCGCTCGGGCTCTCCGCCCGGGACGTACACGATCAGGGGCACGCGCAGCGTCTCCTCGTACAGCTGGTCGGTGTGACGCTTGTCGCCGTGGTCGCCGAACTCCTCGCCGTGGTCGGCGGTGAGGACGATCGCCGTGTCCTCCATGTGCCCGTGCTCGTCGAGCCAGTCGAGCAGGCGGCCGATGTACTGGTCGGTGTAGGCGATCTCGCTGTCGTAGCGCCCGACGCGGGTGCGGCCGAAGCCGAAGCCCGCGTGCCACAGGTAGTTGTTGTGGGGATCGAAGTAGTGGAGCCACAGGAAGTACGGCTCCTCGATGGGCGCCGAGAGCGTCTCGATCGCCAGCTCGGTGACGTACTCGCTGGTGGTGTCGTACTTGATGTCCCCGTGCTCGGTGGCCTCGATGTCGAACTCGTCGAAGCCCTGGTCGAACCCGTACTTGGGACGGAAGATCACGTGGCTGGCGTGAGCGGCGGTGTACACGCCGTGGTCGGAGGCATGCTCGGCGATGGTCAGCAGGTCCTCGTCCAGCGGGTTCTTCCAGTGCACGATGCCGTGCTGCAGCGGGTGCAGCGAGGTGAACATCGTCGCCACCGAGGGCATCGTCCACGGGCTGTGGCTGTAGGCGCGATCGAAGACGGCCGAGCGCTCGGCGAGCTCGTCGATGTGGGGGGAGGTGTCCTGCTCGTAGCCGTAGGTCCCGAGGTGGTCGGCGCGCAGGGCGTCGACGACGATCAGGATCAGGTTGAGCTCCTCGGGAGGGCGCACGGGGGGCTCGGGGGGCGCGCAGGCCGGTCCCGCCGCGGCGAGCAGCGCCGCGAGCGCGGCGACGAGCGGAAACCTGGTTCTCCGGTTCGGGTCCATGGGTGCGGTCCGGATTCCGGGAGCGGTCGAGCGTCGCGGTCCTTCGTGGCGCGTCCGGCAGGATTCGAACCTGCAGCCCTCGGCTTCGAAGGCCGATGCGCTGTCCAGTTGCGCCACGGACGCGTGCGGACCGGAATGGTACCGCAATGGCGCCGCCTTCGCGCGGCTTCCGTCACGGAAGCCGATGGAACCCCACCGTCCGGGTGGGGGCCCCGATGCGCTGTCCAGTTGCGCCACGGACGCGTGCGGACCGGAATGGTACCGGATCAGCGCCGCCGCTGCAGCAGGGCGAGGGCCAGCAGCGCGACCGCGCGCCGGCCGCCGCGGGGGCCGCGGTGCCCTGCCGGCACTGGCAGCCGAAGGTGTAGCCGTCGGGGCTGGCGGAAGCGGCGTCGTCCCCGGCGCTGTCGTCGTCGCCGGCGTCGTCGTCGTCGCCGGTGTCGTCGTCTCCACCGGGACCGTCGGCGCCGTCGCAGTCCTGGTCGATGCCGTCGCCGGGGGGATCGTCGGCGCCGGGGTGGATCGACGGATCGCTGTCGTCGCAGTCCCCGCCGGCGGGCCCGTCCCCGCAGGTGGAGTACCCGTCGCCGTCCTGGTCGAAGCCCTCGTCGACGGTGCCGTCGCAGTCCTCGTCGCCGCCGCCGCAGACCTCGGTGGCGCCGGGGTTGGTGCCCGGGTCCTGGTCGTCGCAGTCGCCCTGGCAAGCGCTGTAGCCGTCCCCGTCCTCGTCCTCGTTCTCGTCGGTGGCGGGGTCGCAGTCGTTGTCGATCCCGTCGCACTCCTCGGGGTGGCCGGGGTGGACCGCCGAGGTGCCGTCGTCGCAGTCGCCCTCGCACTCGCTGTAGCCGTCGTTGTCGTCGTCGTTCTCGAGGTACAGGTCGTTGCCGCAGTCGGAGTCGATGCCGTCGCACGGGTCGGGGGCGCCGGGGTAGGTGTTGGGATCGCTGTCGTCGCAGTCGCCCTGGCAGACGGTCACGCCGTCGCCGTCGTCGTCGTCGCCGACGCCGTCGTCGACGATGCCGTTGCAGTCGTTGTCGATCGAGTCGCAGACCTCGGGGTTGCCGGGGTAGGCGTCGGGCTCGGTGTCGTCGCAGTCCCCGTCGCAGGCGGTGTAGCCGTCGCCGTCGCCGTCGGCGTCGTCGCCGTGGCCGTCGCAGTCGTTGTCCTGGCCGTCGCAGATCTCCGGCGCGCCGGGGTACACCGTGGCGTCGCTGTCGTCGCAGTCGAGGTCGCAGTCGGTGAACCCGTCGCCGTCGCCGTCCACGCCCTGGCACGCCGAGAACAGGATCGCGAGGCCGTTGTGCAGCGCCGTGGAGTTGTAGCTGTACTGCAGCGCCGTGGAGGTGTCGCCCTGGATCCCGACGGTGGCCGAGGCGCCCTGGTCGTAGCTGCCGCTGCCCTCCTCGACGTCGTTGTACTGCAGCACCACCGCGCCGGTGCCCTCGTACAGCACCGCCTGCAGCTCGTAGTCCTCGCTGCCGCCGTAGTGGGGCACGTCCTTCCACTCGACGATGAACTGGCGGTTGGGCGCGGTGCCCTGGAGGTGATGGTAGACGGTCCCCCCCGAGCCGGGGTTGAGGTCGTCCCAGAACACCGCGATGAACGGCGCCGACGTGCCCGAGTAGGGCAGCGAGGTGTTGCTCAGCGTGATGTAGTCGGTGAACGCCAGCGTGCCGTTGGAGTTGATCTCGACGCTGCCGTGGAGCGCGCCGTAGAACGGGAAGTCGAACCCGATCGAGACCGTCGTCGAGGAGTCGTCGGACAGCGACAGCGCCGTGCCCAGGCCCTGGAGCTCGATCCAGTTGAACGCCGGCCCACCGGGCTCGTCGCTGTCGATGAACGTGTTGCCGTAGGCATCGGGCCCGCCCTGGGCGGCAGGCGCGGAGGTGGCGGGCAGCAGCGCGAGCGCCGCCGCGCAGAGTGTGAAGCACGGCCGTGACACGGCGAGCCCTCCTTCCCTGCGGGCACTATATGTCAACGAATTGTGGAGATCACGACCCGAACAGCTCGCGCAGGTAGCGGCCGGTGTGGGTGCCCTCCATCCGCGCCACCTGCTCGGGGGTCCCCTCGGCGATCAGCTGCCCGCCGCGGTCCCCGCCCTCGGGGCCGAGGTCGACGATGTGGTCGGCGCACTTGATCACGTCGAGGTTGTGCTCGATCACGACCACGGTGTTGCCCGCGTCGACCAGCCGGTCGAGCACGGCGAGCAGCTTGACGATGTCGTCGAAGTGCAGCCCGGTGGTGGGCTCGTCCAGCAGGTACAGCGTGTCGCCGGTGGCGACCTTGGCCAGCTCGCGGCTGAGCTTGATCCGCTGCGCCTCGCCGCCGGAGAGGGTGGGCGAGGGCTGCCCCAGCTTGAGGTAGCCGACGCCCACGTCGACCAGCGTCTGCAGGATCCGGCGGATCTTGCGGTGGTTCGCGAACAGCTCCAGCGCCTGGTTGATCGTCAGGTCCAGCACCTCGGCGATGTTCAGGCCCTTGTACGTCACCTGCAGCGTGGACTCGTTGAACCGCTGGGCCTTGCACACCTCGCAGGGCACGTAGACGTCGGCCAGGAAGTGCATCTCGATCTTGCGGTAGCCGTCGCCGGAGCACGCCTCGCAGCGGCCGCCCTTGACGTTGAAGCTGAACCGTCCGGGCCGGTAGCCGCGGATCTGCGCCTCGCGGGTCTGGGCGAAGACCCTGCGGATCTCGTCGAACGCCTTGGTGTAGGTCGCCGGGTTGCTGCGCGGGGTGCGGCCGATCGGGCTCTGGTCGATGTCGATGATCTTGTCCAGGTAGGCCAGGCCCTCGATGCGGTCGTGTTCGCCGACCTGCCTGGCGGCGCGGAAGAAGTGGTTGTGCAGCGCCGGCGACAGGATCCGGTTGATCAGCGAGCTCTTGCCCGCGCCGGACACGCCGGTGACCGCGACCATCATCCCCAGCGGGATCACCACGTCGAGGTCGCGCAGGTTGTTCTCCCGCGCCCCGACGATCGTCAGCGCCCGCCCGCTGTGCTCGCGGCGCGCCGCCGGGACCGGGATCTGCTTCGTCCCGGCCAGGTACTGCCCGGTGATCGAGTGCTCGGCGCGGACCAGCTCGGCGGGCGTGCCACAGAACACGATCTCGCCCCCCTGGATCCCCGCCCCGGGCCCGAAGTCGACGACCCAGTCGGCCTGCTCCATCGTCTCGCGGTCGTGCTCGACGACCACCACCGAGTTGCCGATGTCGCGCAGGTGCAGCAGCGTGCCGATCAGCCGCTGGTTGTCTCGCTGGTGCAGCCCGATGCTGGGCTCGTCGAGCACGTAGGTCACGCCGGTGAGCTCGCTGCCCACCTGGCTGGCCAGCCGGATCCGCTGGCTCTCCCCGCCGCTGAGGCTGGTGCCCACGCGGTCGAGCGTCAGGTAGTCGAGGCCCACGTCAACGAGGAACCCCAGCCGGTTGCGGATCTCCTTGACCAGCTCCTCGGCGATCGTGGCGCGGGCGCCCTGCAGCCCCAGCGCCTGGATCCTGCGGTGGGCGTCGGCGACGGTGGACGCCGTCAGGTCGACGATCCGGGTCTCGCCGACCCGCACCGACGCCGCCTCGGGCCGCAGCCGGTGGCCGCCGCAGGTGCGGCAGCGGCTGTTGGACATGAACGACAGGTAGTGCTTGCGCATCTGCTCCGACTGGGTCTGGTGCAGGCGCCGGGTCATCGCCGGGATGACCCCCTCGTACTGCATGTGGAACCGGCCCTCGCCGCGCTCGGCGCGCCACTCGATCTCCAGCTGCTCGTCGCCGGAGCCGTACAGCATGACCTCGCGGGCGGCCTCGGGCAGGTCCTTCCACGGCGTGTCGAGGTCGAAGCCGTAGGCCTCGGCGAGGTGGGTGAAGATCTGGTAGTTCCAGCCCTCGCGGCGGGTCATCACCCCC
Source organism: uncultured Rickettsiales bacterium (assembly GCA_964584075.1). Classification (GTDB taxonomy): domain Bacteria; phylum Myxococcota_A; class UBA796; order UBA9615; family CAYRNR01; genus CAZOYV01. The sequence continues at coordinate 21,214 of CAZOYV010000090.1, forward strand.
TGCCACGGGACGATCGCGCCCTCGTGCAGCGTGCGCGTGGTGTCGGGCACCACCCGCCGCGGGTCCATCTCGTTGCGGAACCCCAGGCCGTTGCAGTCGGGGCACATCCCCAGCGGGCTGTTGAAGCTGAACAGCTGGGGGCTCAGCTCGGGGAAGCTCAGCCCGCAGTCGTGGCACGCCAGGTGCTCGCTGTAGATCCGCTCCTCGCCGCCCGGGACCGCGGCGATCAGCAGCCCCTCGCCGACCTTCAGCGCGGTCTCCACCGAGTCGGTCAGCCGCGGGCGGATCCCGTCGCGGATCACCAGCCGGTCGATCACCACCTCGAGGTCGTGCTTGCGCTTCTTGTCCAGCTTCGGCGCGTCCTCGATCGCCACCACCTCGCCGTCGATCCGCACCCGCGTGTAGCCCGCCCGCAGCGCGGCGTCGAGCCGGTCGCGGTGCTCGCCCTTGCGCGCCTGGACCAGCGGCGCCAGCAGCTGGAAGCGGGTCCCGTCGGGCAGGCCCAGCAGCGCCTCGACGATCTCCGCCGCCGACTGCTTGCCCACCGGCCGGCCGCAGGAGTGGCAGTGCTGGACCCCGACGCGGGCGTAGAGCACCCGCAGGTAGTCGTGGATCTCGGTGATCGTGCCCACCGTCGAGCGCGGGTTCTTGCTGGCCGCCTTCTGCTCGATCGAGATCGTCGGGGTCAGCCCGCGGATCGTGTCGTAGCGCGGCTTCTCCATCTGGCCGAGGAACTGGCGGGCGTAGGCCGACAGCGACTCGACGTAGCGCCGCTGGCCCTCGGCGTAGAGCGTGTCGAACGCCAGCGACGACTTGCCCGAGCCCGACACCCCGGTGAAGACCACGAACGCCTTCTTCGGGATCGCGAGATCGACCCCCTTGAGGTTGTGCTCCCGGGCCCCCCGGATCTGGATCTGATCGAGCTCCATGGCGTCACGCGTCCTCTTGCGCGTCGGGGTCACGCGGGTCCCAGAATGGATAGAAGTTGTACCACTGGTAGGGGTAGCGGCGGGCATGGTGCTCCAGCCGATCGACGTACCACCGCAGCCACCGCCGGAGCTGCGGCTCGCGGGGCTGGCGGCGGTCGAGCACCAGCCGGCGCGGTGCCTCGGCGACGATCCGGTAGCCCTTGCCGCCCTGCTTGAGGCAGTGCAGCAGGATCACCGGCTTGCCCGACACCGCCGCGACGGTCAGCGGTCCGGTGGGGAACCGCGCCGGACGGCCGAGGAACTCGACCTCGAGGTGGTTGTCGTCGAACACCCGGTCGCCCTTCATCCCGACCATCCCGCCGTCCCGCAGCGCGCGCAGCACCGCCAGCGACGCCAGCGGCGCGCCGTCGAGGCGGATGATCGGTGGCATCCGCCCCCCGGCCTTCTCCTCTATGAACTTCTGGATGTCCTCGTCCAGGGGTTCGGCCATCACCTGGAAGAACGGCGCCTGGATGTCGGGCAGCACCGCGCCGGCGAGCTCCATGTTGCCCAGGTGGCTCGACAGCAGCACGCAGCCCTCCCCGCTGCGCGCCTGCCCGGTGATGTGCTCCTGGCCGTCGAGCACGAAGTCGAAGACCCGCTCGCCGCGGCTGAGGATCAGCGAGCGGTCGATCAGCGCCGCGGCGAAGTTGAAGACGTGGCGGAAGCTGCGCGCCACGCGCACCGGCCACGACGCCGGGCCGATCGCGCGGGTGAGGAACTCCATCGACGCGCGTCGTGCACGGCCGGCGAAGATCATGTAGTACAGCAGCGCCGGTCCGGTGCAGAAGTAGCTCGGCACCCGCCCGATGATCCGGGAGAAGTGGAAATAGAACCGGTAGGCGGCTAGGCTACCGCGGCTCGTGCGGAGCCACGTGCGGCCACGGGGCGGACGGCGGGGAGGGGTCTCGTCGGTGGTCATCGAGTGCGACCCGCATGATCGGGTCGCGCCGGGGGGCGGTCAAGGGCGGACTGGATGGCGGCACCGGGGGGTTGTCCGTCGGGCAGGTAATGGTCAGGGAATGAATGGAGAGCAGACGCCCGGCGTCTGCCATGCAAGAATGAAGATCGTGCGGACCCTGCTAAGAGCCCTCGGCACCATCTACTTCTACCACCAGATCATGTTCTGGGGGCTGATGTGCCCGGTGCTGGGCTTGCCCGCCCGCCTGCTGACCTTCTGGTACGACCGCGGCCGCCGCGTGCCCCACGCCTGCGCCCAGATCTGCTGGGGCTACCTGAACTTCGGGACCAACCCGTTCTGGAAGGTCGAGGTGGTGGGCAAGGAGCACCTCCGGGGCGGGGGCCCGTTCCTGGTGTGCTGCAACCACCAGTCGCTGATCGACTCGCTGGCGATGCTGCTGATCGGCCACCAGGTCAAGTTCATCAGCCACGCCAAGGTCTTCACCGCCCCGATCCTGGGACTGTACATGAAGGTCTGCGGCTACATCTCGGTGGACCCGCGCAACCCGTTCCCCGCCCCCGAGGTGGCCCGCACGATCCAGGGCTGGTGGGACGAGGGCGTCAGCGTGTGCCTGTACCCCGAGGGGACCCGCTCCCCCGACGGCGAGCTGCAGCCGTTCAAGGTCGGCGGGTTCCGCCTCGCGCGCAACGCCAAGGTCTCGGTGGTGCCCGTGGCGATCGACGGGACCCACCCGATCCTGCCCAAGGGCGCCTGGGCGTTCCAGGGCGGCTGGCGCCACGAGATCCGCGTGCGGATCCTCCCCCCGATCACGGCCGAGCAGTACGGTGACGACGCGATCCTGCTGTGCCGCATGACGCACAACGCGATCGACGAGGCCCTCGGGGAGATGCGGGGCCGGGTGCGGGACCCACGGGAGCGGCCCTCGCTGGAGGAGTCGGTCTCGATCGAGGTCGCCGCGCCTGCCGACCTCGAGCCCCCCGACCCCGACGCGGCCCAGCCGGACCCGCTCGAGGAGGAGCGCCGGCTCGCCAACGCGTAGCCGGTTCGCCCCTTCAGGCCCCCCAGACCCCCTCGACGACGCGCTCGATGCCGGCCAGATCCGCGTGGCGCTGCAGCGCGGTGACCCCGGCGTCGCGGAACAGCCGCTCGACGTCGCCGGCCTGTCCGCGGCCGACCTCGACCAGCACCCGCCCGCCGGGTCGCAGCCAGCGGGCCAGCCCCTCGGCCGTGCGGCGGTGGAACGCCAGCGGGTCGGGGGCGCTGCAGACCGCACCGCGGGGCTCGAACCGCCGGATCTCGGGCGCCAGCGTGGCGTACTCGCCCTCGGAGACGTACGGGGGGTTGCTGACGATCACGTCCACCCCGCCGGCGAAGCGCTCGGGCAGGGCGGCGAGCCAGTCGCCGCGGACCACGCCGACGCGGTCCTCGACCCCGTGACGCCGGCTGTTGGCGCGGGTCACCGCGATGGCCTCCGGGGCGAGGTCGACCGCCAGCGCGCGGGCGGGCGTCTCCAGCGCGATCGTCACCGCCAGGACCCCGCTGCCGCAGCCGAGGTCGACCACCAGGGGCGGGTCCCCCGCGGCCTCCGCGACCGCCTCGAGCGCGCGCTCGGCGAGCAGCTCGGTGTCGGGCCGCGGGACCAGCACGCCGGGCCGCAGCTCGAACGCGCGCGAGCGGAACTCCTTGACCCCGAGGATCAGCGCCACCGGCTCGCGGGTCCCCCGGCGGCGTACCAGCTCGCGGGCGGCGGCGCGCTCCTCGGCGCTGGCGGGCCGGTCGAACTGGACGTACAGCTGCAGCCGGTCGAGCCCCACCGCGGCTCCGATCAGCAGCTCGGCGTCCAGGCGCGGCGAGGCCACGCCCTTGCGCTGCAGGAACTCGGTGGAGGCGCGGACCAGGTCGAGGACGGTGTCGGCGCGGGGTTCGCCCATCGGGGGCCGCCTAGGGCTGCTCCTCGGCGGCCTTGAGCGTCTCGGCCTGGAAGTGGGTCACCAGCGGGCTGACCACGTCCTCGAGGTTGCCGTCCATCACCCGGTCCAGCGCGTACAGCGTCAGCCCGATGCGGTGGTCGGTGAGGCGGTTCTGGGGGAAGTTGTAGGTCCGGATCCGCTCGCTGCGGTCGCCGGTGCCGACCTGGGCCAGCCGCAGGTTGCGCTCCTGCTCGGCCTGCTTGCGCTGCTCGGCCTCGAGCAGGCGGGCGCGCAGGATCTTCAGCGCCTTGGCCTTGTTCTTGTGCTGGCTCTTCTCGTCCTGCATCGTCACCACGATCCCGCTGGGGAGGTGGGTGACGCGCACCGCCGAGTCGGTGGTGTTGACGCTCTGGCCGCCGGGGCCGCTGGAGCGGTACACGTCGATCTTCAGCTCGCCCGGGTCGAGCTCGACCTCCACGTCCTCGGCCTCGGGCATCAGCGCCACGGTGCACGTCGAGGTGTGGATCCGCCCCTGGCTCTCCGTCTCGGGGACGCGCTGGACGCGGTGCACGCCGGACTCGTACTTCAGCGTGGTCCAGGCGTCGGACCCCGAGATCGAGGCGATCACCTCCTTGAACCCGCCGATCGCGGTGGGGTGGCTGCCGAGGACCTCCATCCTCCAGCGGTGCTGCTCGGCGAACCGGGCGTACATCTTGAGCAGGTCGGCGGCGAACAGCGCCGCCTCGTCGCCCCCGGTCCCGGCGCGGATCTCGAGGATCACGTCGCGGCCCTCGTTGGGGTCCCTGGGGATCAGCAGCAGCTTGAGCTCCAGCTCGGCGGCCTCGAGCCGCTCCTCGAGCTCCTCGATCTCCGCCTCGGCCATCTCGCGCAGCTCGGGATCGTCGTCGTCGAGCAGCTCGCGGTTCGCCGCCAGCTCGGCCTCGAGCTTGCGGTAGCGGCGGAAGCCGTCCACCACCGGCCGCAGGTCGGAGTGCTCCTTGGCGACCTCGGCGTAGCGCCGCGGGTCCGCGGCGATCTCGGGGTCTCCCATCCGCTGCTCGAGCTTCTCCAGGCGGGCGACGACCTCGTCGAGCTTGTCGAACATCGCCCCTCCCTCAGGCCTCGTCCGGTTCGGGCAGGATCACGCAGCTGGGGTACGACGGGTGGTCCAGGTCGCCCTCCCGCTCCAGCGTCCGGATCAGCGACGTCAGCGCGACCTCGAGCTGCTCGTCGTCGGGCTCGCGGGTGGTCAGCTTCTGCATCAGCAGGCCCGGCCAGCTGAGCACGCGCAGCACCGGGTTGTCGTTGAACTTGCCCGCCCAGCGGATGAACTCGTAGCTGATCCCGGCGATGGGCAGCAGCAGCGGCAGCTTGACGCTGGCGCCGACGGCGAACCGCCGCCAGCCCTCGAGGCCGTCGAGCCACGGCAGCAGCGGGAACACCCCGGCGTAGACCGCGATCGCCACCAGGATCACGAACGCCAGGAACGCCGTGCCGCAGCGCGGGTGCAGCCGCGACATCTTCCGCGCGTTGGCGACGGTCAGCTCCTCGCCGGCCTCCCAGGTGTAGATGCTCTTGTGCTCGGCGCCGTGGTACTGGAACACGCGCCGGATGTCCTTCATCGCCGTGATCAGCAGGATGTAGCCGGCGAAGATCGCGACCTTGATCAGCCCGGTGATCAGGTGGAACGCCGGGTGGTCGAGGTCGGGGTCGTCCAGCAGCGGCACGCCGGTGATCGCGTTGAGGCCGACGCCGGCGGCGAAGTGCGGCAGGTAGACGAACAGCGCCACGCCGATCAGCATCGAGACCGTCAGCGAGGTCGCGATCGCGCCCTTGCCGAGGCCACCTTCCGGTGCGTCGCCGTCGCCGTCCGGTGCGCCGGACCGGCCGTCGCCGTCCTCCGCCGCGGCCACGTCGGCGGAGTAGGACAGCGCCTGCATCCCGTTGATCAGCGCCTCGATCATCACCACCGTGCCGCGGAAGAACGGCCAGCGCAGGAACGGGATCCGGCGGACCAGCGGGACCCAAGTGCCGTCGCGCAGCGCGATCTTGCCGTCGGGACGACGCACGGCCATCACCATCGCCTCGGGGCCGCGCATCATGACGCCCTCGATGATGGCCTGTCCGCCGACGTTCTTGGTCTGGCTCACGGTGTCCGTCGATGTCCCCGCCGTCCGCAGGGGCCGGTGGAGAGGGTTACTTGCGGGCGCCGCGCTTCTTGGTCCTCTTGAACTCCCCGACGTCCCTGTACTTGGTCTGGAAGCGCTCGACGCGACCGGCGGTGTCGACGATCTTCTGCGTCCCCGTGAAGAACGGGTGGCAGTGGCTGCAGATCTCGATCTTCATGTCGCCGGCGGTGGAGCGGGTCGTGAAGGAGTGACCGCACACGCACGTGACGGTCGCTTCCTCGTACTCGGGGTGGATTCCCTTGCGCATTTTCCTCACCTCGTTCCCGAGAGCGCGGGATCAATAGCACCACCGCCCACGTGGAGCAAGGAGAACCGGCGGAAATCGGCGGGGAACGAGGTCCGTCCGCTGCATCTCCGCGCGGATCGGCCGCGAGCGGCGCTCGCCGGCCCGTCAGCTGTTCATCGCCTCGAGGAACGTGTTGTTGTCCGGGGTCTTCTGGAACTTGTCGAGCAGGAACTCCATGCAGTCGATGGAGTTGAGCGGGCTGAGCACCTTGCGCAGGATCCACAGCTTGCTCAGCACGTCGGGGGCGAGCAGCAGGTCCTCGCGGCGGGTCCCGCTCTTGTTGATGTCCATCGAGGGGTAGATGCGGCGCTCGGTCAGGCGGCGATCCAGGTGGATCTCCATGTTGCCGGTGCCCTTGAACTCCTCGAAGATGACCTCGTCCATCCGGCTGCCGGT
>CAZOYV010000091.1:0-27839 GCA_964584075.1 uncultured Rickettsiales bacterium
CGACACCGGCGACGACGACACCGGCGACGACGACACCGGCGACGACGACACCGGCGACGACGATACCTCGCCCGAGGACGCCGACGGGGACGGCTGGACGGTGGCCGACGGGGACTGCGACGACGGCGACGCGGCGGTCCACCCCGGCGCTCCGGAGCTGTGCGACGGCATCGACAACGACTGCGATCCCGGCACCGTGGAGGACGCCGACCAGGACGGCGACGGGGCCTCTGTGTGCGAGGGAGACTGCGACGACACCGACGCGCTGCTCAACGTGCTGGACCTGGACATGGACGGCTTCAGCAGCTGCGACGGCGACTGCCACGACCTGGTCGCGGCGCTGACCCCCCAGGACCTGGACGGCGACGCGACCAGTACCTGCGACGGCGACTGCGACGAGACCAACCCGCTGCTCAACGCCCTCGACCTGGATCAGGACGGCGCCGACACCTGCCAGGGGGACTGCGACGACGGCGATCCGGCGCTGAACGTGGCCGACGCGGACGGCGACGGCAGCACCACCTGCGACGGCGACTGCGACGACGCCGATCCCTCCGTGGAGGCGCTGGACGTCGACGGGGACGGCAGCACCACCTGCGACGGTGACTGCGACGATCTCGACCCGGCGATCACCGGGACCGACGCCGACGGAGACGGGTTCAGCACCTGCGGGGGGGACTGCGACGACGGCGACGACGGCGTGCACCCGGGGGCGGCGGAGGTCTGCGACGGCAAGGACACCGACTGTGACGGGACCCTGCCCCCCGACGAGGCCGACGTGGACGGCGACGGGGTCCCCGTCTGCGCCGGGGACTGCGACGACCAGAACTTCGTCGTCTACCCCGGGGCGTCGGAGCTCTGCGACAACATCGACAACAACTGCAACGGACAGATCGACGAGCCGGTGGGCGACCTCGACGGCGACGGCGTGACCCAGTGCAACGGGGACTGCGACGACGACAACGTGGACGTCTACCCGGGGCACCCGGAGTTCTGCGACGGCCTGGACAACGACTGCGACTACGTCGTGCCCGCGCAGGAAGCCGACGCCGACGGCGACGGCGTGCTGATCTGCCAGAACGACTGCGACGACGGCGACGCCACGGTGTGGCCCGGTGCGCCCGAGCTGTGCGACGACCTGGACAACGACTGCGACGGGTCGATCGGCGACGACGAGGTGGACGCCGACGGGGACGGGTTCACCCCTTGCGACGGCGACTGCGACGACGGCGATCCGAGCCTCGAGCCGCAGGACCTCGACCACGACGGCGCCAGCACCTGCGACGGCGACTGTGACGACACCAGCGGGCTGCTCTACCCGTGGGACCTGGACTTCGACGGGATCAGCCCCTGCGACGGCGACTGCGACGACCTCGACCCGGTGATGAACCTCGAGGACCTGGACGGCGACGGGGCGGCCACCTGCGACGGCGACTGCGACGACCTCGACCCCGCGCTGGAGTCCCTGGACCTGGACGGCGACGGGGCCTCCACCTGCGACGGCGACTGCGACGACAACGACCCCGACCTGGACCTGCAGGACCTGGACGGCGACGGCGTCACCACCTGTGACGGCGACTGCGACGACCTCGACCCGCTGGTGGGCCCCGTGGACCTCGACGGCGACGGGGTCAGCGCCTGCGCCGGCGACTGCGACGACACCGATCCCGCCGTGTTCCCCGGGGCCGCGGAGCAGTGCAATGGCGTGGACGACGACTGCGACGGGGTGGTCCCCGCCGACGAGGCCGACGCCGACGGCGACGGCGTGCGGGTCTGCGCCGGCGACTGCGACGACACCCACCCCCAGATCCACCCCGGGGCGTCGGAGGTCTGCGACGGCCTGGACAACAACTGCAACGGCAAGGTCGACGAGCCCCTCGGCGACCTCGACGGCGACGGGCACTCCCAGTGCATGGGGGACTGCGACGACGGCAACACCGCGGTGTACCCGGGTGCCCCGGAGATCTGCGACGGCCTGGACAACGACTGCGACCAGGCCATCCCCGCGGACGAGGTCGACGCCGACGGCGACGGGCTGATGGTGTGCGCCGGCGACTGCGACGACGCGGACCCGGCGGTGGGGGCCGGCTTCCCCGAGGTCTGCGACGGCCTGGACAACGACTGCGACGGGACCGTGCCGGCCGACGAGCTGGACGCCGACGGCGACGGCTTCCCCCTGTGCGCCGGCGACTGCGACGACGCCGACGCGGCCCTGACCCCAGAAGACGCCGACGGGGACACGGCCAGCAGCTGCGACGGCGACTGCGACGACACCACCGGCCTGCTCAACGTGCTGGATCTCGACGGCGACGGGTTCACCAGCTGCGACGGCGACTGCAACGACCTGGACCCCGCCGTGCTCCCGGTGGACGACGACGGGGACGGCTTCACCACCTGTGGCGGGGACTGCGACGACGGCGACCCGGCCGTGTACCCGGGAGCGCCGGAGCTGTGCAACGGCCTCGACGACGACTGCGACGGGGGCGTCCCGGCCGACGAGGGCGACGCGGACGGCGACGGCGTCGCGGCATGCGCCGGGGACTGCGACGACCTGGACGCCGACACCTACCCCGGCGCCACCGAGCTGTGCGACGGCGCCGACAACGACTGTGACGGCGCGCTGCCCGCCGACGAGACCGACGGCGACGGCGACGGCTACCCGGTGTGCGCCGGAGACTGCGACGACGCCGAGGCGTTCAGCTACCCCGGCGCGGCGGAGCTGTGTGACGGTCAGGACAACGACTGTGACGGCGCGCTGCCCGCCGGCGAGGCCGACGCCGACGGGGACGGGTTCCTCGCCTGCCACGACTGCGACGACGGCGACCCGGCGGTGTACCCCGGCGCCCCGGAGGTCTGCAACGGCCTCGACGACGACTGCGACGGCAGCGTCCCAGCCGACGAGAGCGACGTCGACGGGGACGGCCTGTCCGCCTGCGACGGGGACTGCGACGACGCCGACCCGGCCGTGTACCCCGGCGCGCCCGAGGGCTGCGGCTACGGGATCGACGAGGACTGCGACGGGACCGTGGACGAGGGCTGCGGCGGCTGCCCGGTGTACGCCGACGGCGACGCGGTGGGGTCGGGGGAGACCGGCAGCTGGGACGATCCGTTCCTCGACCTGGCCGACGCGGTGGATGCCCTGCCCCCGGGCTGCGACGAGGTGCACCTCGCCCCCGGGACGTTCACCGGCGTGCGCCTCGACCTCGACAACGTCCCCCTCGCCCTGGTGGGCGTCGAGGGGGCCGGGGACACCGTCATCGCGGGCAACGGCGGCGACGAGGTGATCCGCTGGAAGGACGCCGACCTGCGGCTCGAGGGCCTGACGATCACCGGGGGATCGGGGGACAAGGGCGCCGGCGTGCGCTTCGAGGGCGGCCACAGCGCCAGCGCGGAGATCGCCCACTGCGTCATCGAGTTCAACGTCTGCGAGCACGACAAGGTGGGGGCCGGCCTCGGCGCCAAGGACGCCCAGCTGTTCTGGGTCCACGACACCGTCGTGCGGCACAACGACTGCGACTCGGGCGACAGCGACAACAAGTCCGACGGCGGCGGGCTGTGGTGCGAAGGCTCGACGCTGCTGGTCGAGGACAGCGCGTTCGTGTCCAACCTCGCCGGCGACGGCGGCGGGATGTACCTGCGCCAGTGCGACGGCACCGTGCAGCGCACCCTGGTGGCGAACAACTCCGCCAGCGACACCCAGCCGGGCAGCGGCAACCTCCACGGCGGCGGCGGGATCCTGGTCGAGCAGGGCACGATGACGATCAGCAACTGCCTGATCGTCGACAACGACAGCTCCGATCGCGGTGGCGGGATCCTGACCCGCGACACCGATGGCCTGTGCAAGCTCGACAACCTCACGGTGGCCTACAACACCTCGGCCACCGGCGGCGCGGGGGTGCACCTCGACGACGGCGGCGGGCTGGAGCTGCGCAACAGCATCGTCGCCTACAACGACGGGGACGCGGGGCTGGACACGTTCGCCCCGGCGTTCCAGGCACAGCAGACCTACACCGACGTGTTCGGCAACACCGCCCTGGAGTACGGCCCCGACGCGATCGATCCCACCGGCACCGACGGCAACCTCTCGGTGGCCCCGCTGTTCGTGTCGTTCCTCGACGACGGCGATCCGAGCAACGACGACCTCCACCTCGACACCGGCTCGCCGTGCATCGACGCCGGCGACCCCGCCGCCCAGCACAACGACGTCGACGGCTCGCGCAACGACATGGGGGCCTACGGCGGGCCGTACGGCGCATGGCCGTGATGACCGGCCATTCCGGAAGGAGGAGAGAGGGGTCGAGAAGAGGGGTCAGGCACTTACAATTACATTTTCTTTGGTGCGCGCGGTAGGATGCCGCATGCCACGTCCCCAGCGCATCGACTACCCCGGCGCCCGCCACCACGTGTACAACCGCGGCGCGCGATCGCAGCCGATCTTCGCCGCCGACGAGGACTGCGGGCTGCTGCTGTCCCTGCTCGAGACGATCAGCGTCCGGTTCGGCGTCCGCGTCCACGGCTACGCGCTGATGCCGAACCACTACCACCTGATGCTCGAGGTGCCCCGGGGCAACCTCAGCGCCGCGATGGCGTTCCTCGCGGGCCGCTACTCCCAGACCCTCAACCAGCGCTACGAGTGGGACGGTCCGCTGTTCAAGGGTCGGTTCCTCAACCGGGTCGTCGAGGACGAGGCGTACTGGCGCCACCTGCTGGCCTATCTGCACCACAACCCGGTCCGCGCCGGCCTGGTACCCACCGCCGATCGGGCGGACTGGACGAGCCACGCCGCCTACGCCGAGCTGGGTCCCTGCCCTGGGTGGCTCCATCGCGAGGAGCTTCTCGCGCTGTTCGGCTCGGTGGCGGTGTACCGCGCCCACCTGGACGACCTGCGGGTCGGCCGCGCCGAGGTCCCGGCGGTCTTCGACGAGCAGCGGCTGTGGACCGCGACGATCTCGGCCCCGGCGGAGCCGCTGAGCTTCGACCGCCCCGACCTCGGGCAGGCGCTGGAGCAGGTCCTGGCCGTGACCGGTGTGGCGCGCGAGGCGCTGATGCGCTCCCGGCGCGGCAGGGTGGGGAACCGCCCGCGCCGGCTGGCCGCCTGGTGGCTGTGGGTCGCCACCCGCGCACCCCATCGCGAGGTGGGCGCCCTGCTGGCGATGACCCCGCCCGCGGTGAGCAAGGCGGTGTTCGACATGCGACGCGCCCACGAGTCGGACGCCGAGCTCCGGGCGTGGATGGACGCGCTGATGGAGCGGGCGGAGCTCGTCGACGACGCGATCGTGGCGATCTGACGTGTCGTCTCGGCGCCGGCTGGGACCCTACAGGAGGATCTCGGCGGTGGCGAGCTTCCCGGCCTCGAGCTCCACGGCGGCGGCGTCGAACGAGACCTCGAACCCGAACGGGCTGCGGGCGTCAGCGGTGAACTGGTACGGCTCCCCGTAGAACCCGGACATGTCCCGGTTGGGGGTGCCGTCGCCGTCGAGGTCCTGGTAGACGAGGACCGCGATCCGGGCGTCTACCCCGGGTCCGGCTGCCGAGCCCGATCCCCTGGGTGCGTTCGCGACCTTCGATCCGGACCAGGCGCCGCTCCCCTCGACGCTGGTGATCGCCGCGCCCGAGGCGCGCGGTGGGCGGGGTGGCGAGCGCGGTCACACGGCTGACCGAGGCCGACACCACCGCCGGCGGCGCCGAGCGGTTCTGGTCCGGCTCGGGCCGTGGTCCCCGACGATGGGGCCGTCCGGCCTCTGGTACTCTCTGGCTCGTAGCCATGCTGACCCTCCTGCTGCTGGGGCTGTTCCACGTCCTGACCTGGTGCGCGGGAGCCGTGCTGTTCCGTCGAGCCTGGCCAGGGTCGCCCCGCCGCTCCTGGACCACCCCCGCACCCTACGCCGCCTACCTCGCGGGCCTCGTGGTCAACACCGTCGTCGCTTTCGTCGCCAATCAGTTCCTGGGCCTTCGGGTCGGCCTCCCCATCCTCTGCGGGATCGCCCTCGGCCAGCTGCTCGTGTGGAGCCTGTGCTTGAAGCGGGTTCGTCCCGAGGAAGCGCCGCCGGTGCTTCCCTCCACCGGGACATCGGATCGCCTCCACACCCTCCTGGCCTGCATCGCCGTCACGGTGTTCCTGACGCGGCACCTGGACATGCTGTGGCAGCCGCTGAACGACTGGGACACATTCCTGTACCATCTCCGCTTCGGACAGCTCTTCGCAGAAGGCCAGTTCCCCAGCGACATCGGCCCCAGCTACAACCTGCAGACGGCGGCCGCCTACCCTCCGCTGTTCTACGTCGTGTACGGACTCAACGCGCACCTGACCTTCGCGGGGGCGACGTTCCTGTTGCCCAAGGTGACCGTCATCGTGCTCGACGCGCTGATCGGGCACGCGACCTACCTCCTGGCGCGGCGCCGGCTGGGGCTGACGCCGGCGTGGGCGATGCTGGCGGTCCTGGCCGCGATGCTGGTGGTCAACCCCACGCCCAACACCCAGAGCCTGACCATGCTCTGCGTGCTACTCGCGGCGTACTACGCCCTGGGGGCCCACCGCGGCAAGGGCGGCGACGGACACCGCTGGCTGGTGGGGGCGGTGTGCTGGGTCGGGTGCTACTGGGCGAACTACCTGGGCCTCGTCGTGATGGTGCTGTTCCTCGCCGGGCTCGGGATCGACACGCTGTGGAGCCGGTACCGCGGGGCCGGCCGGGCGCCCTCCCTCTCGACGTGGCTCGTGACCATCGCGGTGATCGCGGTGGGCATCGCACCCCACCTGGTGAGGAACGCGTGGTTCGCCGGAAACCCCCTCTACCCCGCGCTGCTCGACACGATCGGTGGAGTCGGCGTGACGGACTGGTGGCTGGAGAACCGCAGCATCTCCCAGCGCCTGGACGTCGGCATCGCCGACATCCCCGGGATCTTCGGGCGGGCGCTGCCGCTGTCCACGGTGGTCGTCGCCGCCTGGATCGCGGCGCTGGCTCCGGGGCCCATGCCGCGCTCGCCACGGATCGCCGCGGCCCTCGCCTTCGGCGGCTTCCTGGTGCCCTGGGTCCTCGTGCTCCAGATCAGCCACACGCCGACCAGCCGCTATCTGTATCCCATCGTGCCGCTCGGTCTGTGCGCCATCGCCTCGCTGCTGCAAGGTGCCTGGCGTCGCGGGGCCCTGGGCTCGACGCTGGCGGTGACGCTGATCATCGGGCTCGCCGGCTGGGCCGTCGCGGCCACGGCCCTGGGTGCCGAGCACGTCGCGGTGGTCACGGCGTTCTGGAGTCTGCTGGTGGTCGCGGCGATCGTGCTGGGCGGTGTGGCGCTGGTCCGCGAGGTCCGCTCCAGCGAGGTCGGTCGCCTGGGGCGCGTCCTCGCGCTGCTCGGCGCGATCTCCCTGGTGTACGTCTCGAGCTGGCCAGACGTGGTGGGGGCGAACACCCTTCGCCTGGCGCTGGGGTTGGCGCTGGGGGGAGCCGCCGTGGGCATCGATGCGGCGTGGCGTCGTCTGTCCCGGGCCCGTCGTGGGGCCACCTCCCGGCAACGCGTCGCGCCGGCGGTCCCCGTCGTGGTGCTGGCATCGGCCCTCGCGGTCGCGGTGATCCGGCAGCCCGACCATCGGGGGGCGACCCAGTTCGAGTTGCCGATCTACCCGGACCTCGCCTGGATGAACACCCAGCTCCCCGAGGACAGCGTGATCCTGACGCTCGAGGATCGGCTGTTCATGCTGGAGCTCCCGTTCGTCCCCGGGGATCACTGGACGCTGGAGCCGTTCTACCGCGAGACCACGGTCGAGGGCTCGCTGGCAGCCCTGGCGCCCTTCGGGGTGACCCACATCTACGTCACCGAGTTCTTCCTGAGCTTTCGCCCGTTCACGGACAAGCTGGACCTGCTGCTGGGCAGCCCCCATCCCGAGGCCCGGGTCGTCTACTCGAGTGACACCGGCTTCGTGGTGGCGCTGGGACCGCCGGACGGGTCGCCGCCGGCGGACGCCACCGATGGAACGCGGGAGGTGCGGACTAGCCGCGGTGCACCGTGAAGGCGTGGTTGGACAGGTACAGCACCCAGTTGTAGGTCCGCTCGATGATCTTCTCGGACATCGGCTCGGTGAAGTTGTAGGTCTCGCTGTAGCTGTACATCGGCTCGTTGTCGCCCTCGTAGATCGAGTCGCGGACGTAGAAGATGCCGTGGTCGAGGCAGCCGCCGAGATCGTCCATGTGGTTCTCGATCGTGCTGACGTAGCTGCTGGCGCCCTGCTGCTGGTAGTAGGTCAGGGACTGGTCGACCATCGGGCAGCCGCCGCTCTCGGCGGTGTCGTTGTAGCCGACGATGATGTCGGCGTGCCAGTACAGGAAGTGGTTGTAGACGATGATCACGGGGGCGCGCTTGGTGCGCATCTCGTGCTTGATCGCCTCGACGTCGTCGAGGTCCATCAGGCCCACCCGCCACTGGCTGGAGTCGTCGCGCTTGGGATCGACGTAGATCACGGTGCGCTCCAGCGGCGGGGTCGGGACGAGCTGGTCCTCCCAGTCCTCCGGGAGCTGATCGATCCAGTTGGCGTAGCAGCTGAAGTAGGCGTCGGGGTCGCTGGGGTCGGACAGCTGGATCCCGCCGTAGGTCTCCTTGATGTAGTCGGCGATGAACGGGTAGTCCGCGTCCAGCATCGAGCCGCCGATCGCGTTGTAGGTGTAGCCCAGGTCGGTGAAGAACCAGTCGAACGTCGAGTAGGGGACGTGCTCGTAGGCGTTCATCAGGAACCGCTCGCTGAGATCGGTCTCGCCCTTGTACTCGATGGTCGAGGGGTCCTCGACGTGCTGGTTGAGCAGGATCTCCATCGTGCCGGTGGTGGCCATGAACAGGCAGCTGCCGGCGTCGAACTGGTTGGGGGAGGCCAGCACGAAGTCGCCGAGGCCGTAGAACTTCTCGCCGAACCCGTCGCCCTCGGCGTCGATCAGCATCAACGAGCCCTCGGTCTCGACGAGCTGCGGGCCGTCGGCGGGGTGCAGGCGCAGCGCCAGCGTGGCCACCGGGGCGGCGGCGCCGGGGTAGGCCGGATCGGCGGTGCCGTCGGCCTTGAGCCCGAGGTGCGCGGTGCAGTCCGCCGCCAGGTCGCCGCGGCACAGCTGCGCGCCGTCGCCGGTGACGACGCCGATCGCCCGCTCGCGCTCGCCGCGGTGCAGGACCAGCACGTCGCCGCGCAGCTCGAGCTCGCCGGCGAACTCGGGGATCACCGGGATCCGGCGCTCGCCGACCTCGTAGCGCAGCGCCACCGCGCCGCCGTCCTCGGCGACCCGCAGCACGCCGCCGGCCAGCGGCTCCACGCCGCCCACGTCCTCGGGACCGTAGACCTCGCCCGCGGGGGCCGAACCGGCGTAGCTCGCCAGCTCGTCCTGGAACTCCCAGTACAGATCGGTGTCGCCGGACAGGCAGTCCAGCGCGCCGACCCCGCCGAGGTGGTTGTGCTCGACGGTCAGCCAGGTCAGCGCCTGCAGGTCGCACAGCGCGGCCAGGTCGTCGTCGGCCAGGTCGTTGCCGTCGAGGTTGAGCCAGCGCAGGGCGGTCAGCCCCGAGAGCGCCTGCACGTCGTCGATCTGGTTCTGGCCGAGGCCCAGCGAGACGAGGCCGTCCAGGTCCGTCAGCGGGCCGATGTCGCGGATGCGGTTGTTGCCCAGCTGCAGGTCCACCAGGTCGGTCAGGCCCGCCAGCGGCGTCAGGTCCTCGACCTCGTTCTCCCACAGGGTCAGGGTCTGCAGGCCGGTGAAGTACTCCAGGCCCGCGAGGGAGGCGACGCCGTGGTCCGGGCACTCGAGGTGCACGATGCCGGCCACGTCGCCCTCCTCGATCTCGCCGTCGTCGAGGCCGAGGGCGTCGCGCGCGCAGGCCTCGAGCGCGGCGTCCTCGATGGCGAAGCCCTGCTCCTGGTCGTCGTCGTCCCCCTGGGTTTCACACGCGATCAGGGGCAGGCACGGCAGCGTGGCGAGCAACAGCGAACGGAAGGTCATTCTCTCCTCCTGGCGGGCGCCTGTCCGGCCTGATGAGCGGCCCGTCGTCGGTCCCGTCTCCCCTCGGGGACCGGTGAGTTCGGTTCAGCAACGGGCGGGTCTTCTACCGCGACCGCGCGAGGAGGTCGAGCCTTTCCTGAGATTTTGACAATCATGACCCTCACGGTGAACCACGGGCCGCCGCCCGCTGGAAGGCTCACGGGGGGTGGCACTGGCCGTAGTCCGGGAACGTGTCGAGACCCTCGATCACCTTGCGCTGGCAACCCCAGCACTCGACGTGCCCGTCCTCGCGGACGCCGCAGCTGTGGGTCCCACCGGCGCTGACCTGCACGAACCGCCCCCCCGGTGGGCTGGCCTGGCCGTGGCTGTCGTCGCCCCAGCAGGCGACGGTGCCGTCCTCGCGCACGCCGCAGGTGTGGTAGGCGGCGCTCGCGGCGATCTGCGCGAAGCGCCCGTCGGGGGCCGCGCGCTCGCCATGGTCGTCCCCGCCCCAGCAGGTCACCTGGCCGTCGACCGAGATGGCGCAGGTGTGGTCGCGGCCGGCGGTGACCTGGGACCACGGCCCCCCGTCCGGCACGTTGCGCTGGCCGCGCTCGTTGTTGCCCCAGCACTCGATGCCGCCGTCGGCGCGCACGCCGCAGTGGTGCAGCCCGCCGTCGCCCAGGGCGGCGAAGGTGCTCAGCGGCGGATCGCACTGGCCGTGGTCGGCGTCCGCGGTGCCGCACCCCCAGCACTCGGCGACCCCGTCGCGGTCCAGCCCGCAGCCGTGGAACGACCCCATCGTCAGCTGTCCGTAGTCGGCGTCGAGCGGAGGGGAGCCCTGCCCGGTCGCGTCGGAGCCCCAGCAGGTGACGGCGCCGCTGTCGGCCAGCGCGCAGGACTGGGCGCTGCGGGCCGCGATCTGGCTGAACGTCCCTGCAGGGGTCCGGGCCTGGTCCTCCTCGTCGCGCCCCCAGCACTCGACGCTCCCGTCGACCCGCAGGCCGCAGCTGTGGTGCCCGCCGGCACGGACCTCGACCCAGCCGTCGCGGGACGACGATGTCCGGGCACACCCGGGCGCCAGCAGCAGCGCCGCCAGCAACGCGGGGGCCCAAGGGGAGCGGCTCCCGGGATGGATCGTCGGCACGGACTGCACGCTAGCAGGATCAGGGGACGCTCGTCAGATCTCGGCGGAGGGGCCCGCGCCGATCAGCTCGGCCTCGACCTCGCGCAGCCCCTCGCGGATGCGGATCACGTACTCGTCGTGGAGCCCCACCTCGGTGGCCTTGTCCAGCACCTTGGCGTACACCGCCCGGGTCCGCTCCAGCAGGTTGGCGGTCCCCTCCTCGAGGATCTCGTCGTAGATCTCGCGATCCTCGGCGCTGACGATCTCGGCGGGGTAGGCGGCGGTGAGGATGTCGTCGCGGAAGCCGGCGTAGAGCCCCCCGAGCTGCAGGCCGGCGCGGGGGAGCCAGGGGCGGGCGCCGGTGCGGATGCACTGCAGGTAGGCGTCCTGCGCCGCGAGGATCTGCTCGGCCTTGGCGTTGAGCTCGGCGCGGGCGAGCTCGGGATCGTCCACGTGGACGATCGCCACCGCGTCGGCCTGCAGCCGGTGCGCCTCGCCGGTATAGAAGTAGGCCATCGCGCCCTGCTCGCCCGACAGCGTCTGGCCACGGTCCTGGCGGTAGCGACGGGTCAGCTTGTGCAGGTCGCGGGTTCCCCGCTCGGGCTCGCCGTCGGCGGCGCGCACGAAGGCCTGCAGGACTCGCAGGTCGAAGCGCTCGGCGCGGCCCGTCTCCAGCCGCGAGAGCAGGAACTCCAGCTCCGTCGCGGCGATCTCCCACCGGCCGGCCTCCACCGCGCATCGGCTCAGCCGCACTCCCGCTGTGAGGCGGTCGTCGATGGAGGGCTCCCCGGCGGCCACGCTGCCGGCGAGGTAGGCCTGGTAGGCGGTCACGGCCTCTGCGGGCCGTCCGGCCCGCTCCAGGCTGAGTCCGCGGTTGAACTGCGCCAGCGGCTCGGCGGCCAGCCCCGGGAACTCCTCGAGGTAGCGGGCGTACAGCGCGGCGGCCCGGTCGTAGTGGGCCGCGTCGAAGGCCTCGCCGGCCAGGGCCAGCACGTCGTCGCCGGTGTAGCTCTCCAGCCCGATCAGCGGGTCCGCGCCGCCGCGGATCGACAGCCCGTCGACGCGGGCCGGCGCCCGGGTGTGGGTGCAGCCGGCGAGCAGGGCCAGCGCAGCCAGCGAGGTCAGGACGGAGAGCTTCCTGGCGGCGGTCGGGGGGACGAGGGGGTGTCGCATCGGGTCCTCCTGCGGGGCGGCCGGGCCCGGCCCGTCTCTCGATCCCCACCCCCTGCAACCGCCATGCCCGAACCACCCCGGCGGCCTCCGAGCCCGCCGTCGCGGGCGTCCCGGGAGGGTGTTGCGCGGCCGTCCCGGGGCACCCTGTCCGCTCCGCCGGACACCACACGGCGCGGGGGCGTCCGGGATCCCGGCCGGTGCCCTCCCCAACGCGCGCGCGTTGGCTTTTTCTTTACACGACCGCGAATCCCGCTACCCTGATCTGCGATCCCATGTGGCTCACCGAGCGATATCCGAAGATCGAGCGCAGCCGTGTGTACGGCCTGATCATGCTGTGGTTCCGCACCGTGCTGCGCTGGTACTTCGGCCGCGTGGAGGTCGTCGGCCTCGACCAGCTGCCCGAGAAGAAGGGCGGCATCCTGGTGGCGTGGCACCCCAACGGGATGGTGGACGGCGGTCTGATCTACTCGGCCTGTCCCCACCCGATCATCGCGGCGGTGCGGCGGGGTGTGTTCCACTGGCCGGTGCTCGGGCAGGTGGTCAAGCTGCTCGGCGGCGTCCCGCTGTATCGCGACGTGGACCGCCACGCGATGGACCCCGAGAGGCGCTTCCGGGCCAACATGCGCAGCCTCGACGCGATGGCCGGCAAGGTCGCCACCGGGTTCTACTCACTGCTGTTCCCCGAGGGCATCAGCCACGATGCCCCCAACGTGCTCAAGCTCAAGACCGGCGCGGCCCGGTTCTACTACCGCGCGCGGCAGCTGCAGGGTCCGGGCTCCGAGCCGCCGGCGATCATCCCGGTGGCGCTGCAGTACGACCGAAAGCGCTCGTACGGCGCCAACGTGCTGATCCGCTTCATGCCGCCCATCGAGCTGACGCCGGAGCTGGACCAGACCCCGGCCGAGGACGAGCCGTTCGAGCAGACCCGCGCCCGCTGCCGGCAGCTCACCGAGGAGATCGAGCACCGCCTGACCGAGGGCATCCGCGCGACCGACACCTGGGAGCAGCACTACCAGATGCACCGGGTGCGCAAGCTGATGCGCTTCGAGGCGGCGGCCCGCGCCGGGATCGTGCTGGGCAAGCCCTCGATGGCCGAGCGCGACCGCGAGTTCGCCCGGGTCTGGCGGGCGTACCGCCAGCTGCAGGCGAAGCGGCCCGAGCAGCTCAAGGCGGTACGCGAGCGCGTCGAGGCCTACGACGAGCACCTCAAGCTGCTCGGCATCGAGGACCACGAGGTCGACCGCTCGCCGCGGGAGGCCTCGATCCCGCGGCTGGGGTGGCTGATCGCCCAGATCGTCCTGGTCTACCTGCTGCTGCCGCCGCTGCTGATCGTCGGCTACACCGTCAACCTGCCGATGGTCTTCGGCCTGTGGCTGGCGTCCAAGATCGCGTCGCGGCAGGAGAAGGACGAGGCCAGCATCAAGGCGATGTTCAGCACCTTCGTGCTGCCCGCCGGGTGGCTCACCGCCGGCCTGCTCACCGCGCTGGGCTACCTGGAGCTGCAGCAGGTGTTCCCGATCATGCCCGACGCCCCGGTGCTGGCCGGGCTGCTGACCACCGCGCTGTGCGTGATCGGCGGCATCGCCGCGCTGCGCTACTGGCGGCTGGTGCGCACCACCGCACACGCGATCCGGGTGCGGATCACGCGCAACACGCGGCGTCAGGCGCTGACCGCCCTGCGCGCCGAGCGAGCCGGGCTGTACGACAGGCTCGTGGAGCTGTTCTCCGACCTGGACCTGCCCGGGGACCGGGCCGTCGCCGCGCCGCGCCCCGCGTCCAGCCCCTGAAGCCCCGCCCGACCGTGGTGTATGCTGGCGCCGAATCGAGGCTTGGTATGTCCCGAACCCTGCTGCTCACCGCCCTGATCGTCACCCCGCTGCTGACCGCCGGCTGCGGCTCGCGCGAGGTCCCCGAGGACGAGGACGCGGCCACCCCCGAGGCCGACGCGACCGCCACCGAGGAGGCCCCGACGCCGCCGCCGCCGCCCGTCACCGAGGCCGACCTCGACGCGGCCCGCGCGCTGGTCCAGCGGGCCTACGACCTGGCCAAGGAGGGCGACTGCGACACGCTCCGCGGGTTGATGGCCGAGGCGATGAGCGCCGAGGAGTGCCAGACCTGGATCGACCGCGTCGAGGAGAACGAGCTCGTGCTCGCCGAGGTCGGCGAGGCCGTGGCCCCGGCCGATCCGGCCGATCCGATCGAGATCAAGATCAAGCTCGACAGCACCAAGGCCCAGGACCAGCCGCTGACCGTGCGCGTGGCGCGCCGCGGCGACGACTGGAAGCTGATGCGATAGCCACCCCGGGGGGGGCGTGACCACCAGGACCCTGCTGCTCCTCGCCCTCGCGCTCGGGCTGCTCGCCCCCGGCGGAGTCGCGCGCGCTGCCTCGGCGCGCCGGGTCCCGGAGGCCGAGACCTGCACCGGGACCGCCGACGACGGATGGCTCGCCGAGGGCAAGCGGCGGCTGGTGACCGAGGGCCAGGCCACCACCGGCCAGCGGATCCTGCGCCGTCAGGGCGCCGCCGGCTGCCGGCTGCTGGGCGAGTGGGTCCTCGCCGGGGCGCCGGGGGCCGACGAAGACCAGCGCGCCGAGGCCCGGGCGCTGGCGCTGCGCGCCGGGGAGCCGTGGTCCCTCGAGATGGCGCTGGAGCTCGCCTGGGACCGCGAAGAGGAGGTCCGCTGGGACGCCCTGCGGAGCCTGGTCGAGCAGCTCCCGGTGCTGACCCTCGACGAGGCGGAGGTCCTGCTCGGCAGCCCCCACGAGGACGCGCGGCGGGCCGCCACGGCCCACGTGCTGGCGCTGCCCGGCACGATCGTCGGGGGGGCCGTGGGCGGCATCGGGCTGGCGGTGATCCTCGGCCAGGCGGTGGACAGCGGCGCGTTCGATCCGCTCACGACGATGATCCCGCTGAGCGGGGCGGCGGCCTACGTCAGCGCGGTGGCCGCCGCGGTGGACGGGGAGAACGCCGTGGCCCGGGCCTACTACCTGGAGGACGCCGTGGTGACCTACCCCGGGTCGCTGGCGAAGATGGTGGGGGTCCCGAGCCTGATCCTGGGCCTGGCGTTCCTCGCGCCGGGGCTGGCCGCCGCGGTGGACCAGCGCACCTCCGCGCGCGCGGTTCAGGCGGCGCTGCTGGGGTGCTCCGCGGCGTACGGCGTGACGGGGATCTCGATGCTGGTGCTCTCCGGGATCCGCGAGCACGCCGAGCAGGACGGCACCCTGCTGCCCCCCGGCGGCCCCACCGCGTCCGCGCGGCCGCGGCTGGACGGGGTCACCCCGTGGCTCGACCCCGCGACCGGGCGCGGCGGCCTGGCCGTCGTCGGCCGCTGGTAGCTACGCCCCGGTGTCCTCGTACGCCCCCAGCGTGCACGGCTCGCTGCGCGGCTCGCCGCGCTGATCGGTCGCCGGGCAGTCCCAGCCGGCCTGCAGCGCCGGGCTCCCCGGCAGCGGCGGGACCGTCGGGGTCGGGCCGCCGTGGTCCCCCAGCGAGCCCATCAGCGGGTCCTCGATCGCGATGCCGGTGACGCACTCCATGTCGGCCTGGCCCCACGGCCACTGCAGGTCGTGCTCCCCGCTGCCGGGGGGCGTGTCGTAGTTGCTGCCCATGCAGTTCAGCGGGGTCCACTCGTTCTCGGCCTGGTTGGCGATGATCGTGTTGCGCACCGTCAGCGGCGAGACGTTGATGATCCCCGAGGCGAACTGGGCCTCGTTGTCGACGATCGTGCAGTTGAGCAGGGTCCCGCTGGCGTTGTCGCCGATCACCAGCCCGGCGCCGATCCCGCGCTCGGTGAAGTCCACCTGCGGGTAGGTGCTGTTGCCGGTGATCGTGACGTTGGTCAGGTCGGCCACGCCGGGTGCGGCGCCGTGGCCCAGCACCCGCATCCCGGCGTAGCCGCGGGCGCGGTTGTTGGAGATCGTGGTGTCGGTCATCGTCACCGCCGTGCCCTGGAGGTACAGCGCGCCGCGCTGCCGTCCCCCACCGCCGGCGCCTCGGCGCTGGTGTCGATCAGCTGCACCGGGGGCTCGCAGACCTCGTCCGGGGGCGGCTGCCCGGTGTCGTCGTCCCCGGCGTCGTCGTCGCCGGCGTCGTCGTCCCCGGCGTCGTCGTCGGCCGCGTCGTCGTCGCCGGCGTCGTCGTCCGCCGCGTCGTCGTCGTGGGGCGCCTCCGCCGGGCACCCCGCCAGCCCCAGCGCCGCCACCAGCGCGATCCATCCCGTCCCCGTCGCGCGCATCGTCCCTCCCGCCGG
The DNA here is from genome assembly GCA_964584075.1 of uncultured Rickettsiales bacterium. Lineage (GTDB taxonomy): Bacteria > Myxococcota_A > UBA796 > UBA9615 > CAYRNR01 > CAZOYV01. Next base: position 16,496 of record CAZOYV010000091.1, read on the forward strand.
ATCGATCCGGGTCCCACGAGTATAGCGGCGTCCGCGACTCGTACTCGCGGCGATTCCCGGTATCATGGGGGAAACACGCGGCACCAGGCAGAGGGGGTTCCGAGCGCGATGGAAGAACAGATGTCGCTGGAGCAGGCCGCGCGCAACGCCATCGACGCGGAGATGAGCAGCGCCGGCTACTACCTCTTGATCGCCGAGTCGGTGGCCGACGGGCAGGTCCGCGAGTTCTTCACCCTGATGGCGGATCAGGAGCGCCAGCACGCCGAGCATATCCGGGTGCTCGCCCGGCGCCTCGGCGCCGGCGCGCTGCCCCACTCCCCCAACACGGCGGTCCGCTCCGTCGAGGCCGTGATGGGCTGGGAGGGCCGCTCGGAGATGGCCTTCCAGGAGGCCGTCGAGCTGGCCCTCGCCGCCGAGAACAACGCCGAGCTGACCTACGAGACCTGGGCCGAGCAGCTCGAGGGCGCCGCCGCCGAGCTGTTCCTGGCTCTCGCCGCCGACGAGGCCCGCCACGCGATGATCCTGCAGCAGGTGCTGGACTCCAGCTCCACCGAGGAGCTCGCGCGCTCCCTCACGCTCTCCGACCGGTGACCCGCGATCCGTCCGCCACGTCTCCGTAGAGCGGGGCCCGGCGATCTCTTGACACGGACCTGACCCCCAGGACTGGCGAGCCTCGGTATCTTCGACGAGCGCGGGGCCAGCAGGGCCCGGCCGATCGTGGACAGGAGGAGCAAGATGCTCGACGGGATGCGCGGCCCGCTGGTCGTCGCCGCCGCGGCGCTCCTGGGGTCGTGGGTGCCGGGCTGCGGCAGCCCGTCCCCGTTCCAGAGCGAGGAGGGGGAGTTCTGGGCCGACGACGACGCGGACGACGACGCGGCGGATGACGATGCCGGCGACGACGACGCGGACGACGACGACGCCGGAGACGACGACGCCGGAGACGACGACGCCGGGGACGACGACCCCTGCACCGCCCTCGACGACCACTTCGAGGAGGCGTGGGCCGCGTTCGAGGAGGAGGTGCTGGAGCTGACCAACCAGCGCCGTGCCCAGGGCGCCAGCTGCGGCGTCTACGGGTCGTACGGGCCCGCCGCGGCCCTGGCGATGAACCACGAGCTGCGCCTCGCGGCCCGGCGCCACAGCTGGGACATGGGCGAGGCCGGCTACTTCGACCACGACAGCCCCGGCGGACCGTGCGGGGACGACTTCGTCGAGCGCATCGAGACGGCCGGCTACACCGGCTGGATGGCGGCCGGCGAGAACATCGCCGCGGCCCAGACCTCCGCGCAGCAGGTGGTCAGCGGCTGGATGAGCTCGGACGGCCACTGCGCCAACATCATGGAGCCGTCGTTCACCGAGATCGGCATCGGCTACGCCCATGTCCCGGGCAGCTACTACTCGACGTACTGGACCCAGGACTTCGGCGGGTAGCGGGGCTCCGGCGCTCCGGTCGATCCCGTTCCCGTTCTCCACCGGTTTCATTGGGGATCGCGTCCCTGTCGCACATTGGTGAGGCACCCTGCACCGGAGGGGCTCCCATGCGACGCGCACTCGTCCCGACGATCCTCGCGGTCCTGCTGGCCGGGCTGGCCTGCAGCGACGCCGCGCTGTTCAAGCAGCCGCCTCCGCAGGACCCGGCCATCGAGGTCGACCCGCTGATCATCGACTACGGCGTGCTCGAGATCGGGCAGGCGCTGACCTTCCCGATCACGATCCGCAGCGTCGGGGTGATCGACCTCGAGGTCGTCGACCTGGTGATGGGGGGTGCCGACAACTACGAGCTGATCGCGGACGAGACCGAGTTCGTCCTCGCCCCCGGCGAGGAGACCACGGTCGAGGTGGCCTACACCTCCACCGGCGCGATCGAGAAGCACGGCACGCTGACCGTGCAGAGCATGGACCCCGAGCAGGGCGAGGTCGTGGTCGACCTCTACGGCTCCGGGATCTCCCCGGCGATCCTGATCGATCCGCCGGTGTGGGACTTCGGGGACCACGTGATCGACTGCGAGGAGGAGGTCGAGATCAAGATCAAGAGCGTGGGGACCGACCCGCTGACGATCTCCGACTACGGCTTCCAGGCGTCCCCGTCGGGGACCGGGATGAGCCTGTTCACCACCGAGCTGTACGATGGGCTGCAGCTCGATCCCGGCCAGGAGGTCTCGGTCTACGTCCACTTCGTCCCCGAGGACATGGTCGAGTACGGCGGCCAGCTGACCGTCGCCAGCAACGACCCCGACCAGCCCCAGGCCAGCGCGGATCAGTACGGCGTCGGGCTGCCGGGGGACTGGTACAACGACCACTTCCTGCAGGAGGGCGACAACGAGACCGACATCCTGTGGGTCGTGGACAACTCCTGCTCGATGATCGAGGAGCAGGCGACCCTCGGGGACGACTTCACCGCGTTCTACGGGATCGTCGAGGCCGCCGGCGTCGACTACCGGATCGCCACCGTGACCACCGACGACGAGAGCTTCCAGGGGTCCACCAAGGTGATCACCCCCGGCACCCCCAGCGGCGCCGCGGTGTTCGCCGGCAACTGCAGCCTGGGGACCAACGGCAGCGACACCGAGCGCGGCCTCGAGTACGGCTGGGAGGCGCTGCAGATGGCGGTCGACGGCGTCGCGCCGAACAACGGGTTCTACCGCCCGGCCGCCGCGCTGCAGGTGGTGTTCGTCTCCGACGAGCCCGACCAGAGCTCGCAGTCGTGGTCGACCTACCTGGGCCTCTACCAGTCGGTCAAGCCCAGCCCCAGCGACGTGATCCTCAGCGCGGTGGTCGGCACCGACGGCTCGCAGGCGCAGCTCTGCACGGGTCCCGGCGGGATGGCCTTCGGCGGCCTGGGCTACGTCGACGTGGCCAACGCCACCGGCGGGGTGCTGGCCCCGATCTGCGAGGCCGACTGGTCCCAGGCGCTGACCCAGCTGGCCTGGCTGTCGCTGAGCTGGGCCAACACCTTCCCGCTGAGCCACGACCCGGTCCCCAGCAGCGTCGAGGTGATGGTCAACGGCGTCGACGTCCCCACCGGCTGGAGCTACGACCCGACCGTGGAGGCCCACGGCGCCGTGGTCTTCGAGCCCAGCTTCATCCCCGTGGACGGCGACGCCGTCGACGTCAGCTACGGCTCCGCCGGTCCCTGCGAGGGGTAGGCGCTCCCGGCCAGGCGCCGCAGACCACCGGCGCGGAAGTGCAGCGGGATACCGGATGGACACCGAGACCGAGCGCCTGCGGATCCGCCCCCTCGCCCCGGCCGACGGCGAGGCCGGGTTCGTGGCCACCGCGCCGGGCGGGGAGCACGGCATCCCGCTGCGCGACGAGCTCGAGCTGGCGAGAACGCTGCGTGGCGTGACGCGGCGTTGAACCTCCATTCACTCCTGGCACCGTTCGTGCAAGATCTCCGGCGCGGAGGTCAAGATGCCCCGAACGAGCACTCGATCCGTCACGAATCGGAAACAGGACGTTTCAAAATCGAACCTCAGCGGTCGAGAATCGATTCCGTGCCCCTCCTGCGGCGCCGAGGCGGTGAGCCGCCCGCTGCCGTCGGGCAACATCGGCAAGGCGTGCCGGATCTGCGGCTGGTGGCGCATGGAGCAGCCGGACGGCCAGCCCATCTCCCAGAGCCCGTGGTTCACGCGGCGGCCCGCCGGGTCTCACTAGACTTCCCCGTCCCTGGTACGCTTCGTTCTTCACGGCAGGAGGCCGGATGAGCGAAGCAGACGACCGCGTCGCCGCGGAGCGCGCGACCCTCGATCCCGAAGCCCGGCGCCCGTGGGGCCACTACGTGGTGCTCGAGGACCTTCCCGACCACAAGACCAAGCGCATCGTGGTGCTGGCCGGCCAGCGGCTCAGCCTGCAGAGGCACCGCCGGCGCGACGAGCACTGGTTCGTGCTGCGCGGCCAGGCGCTGGTCACGCGCGACGACGAGGAGCTGCTGCTCGGGCCGGGCGAGGCGGTGGACATCCCCCGCGGGGCGGTCCACCGGGTCCGCAACCCGGGCGACGAGCCGATGGAGTTCATCGAGGTCCAGACCGGCGACTACTTCGGCGAGGACGACATCATCCGGCTCGAGGACGACTACGGCCGCGGCTAGGCCGCGGTCTCGAGGTGCGCCATGGGCGATCCGACGAGCTCCGACCTGGCGGTGGTGATCATGGCGGGCGGGTCCGGGACCCGGTTCTGGCCGGTGAGCACCGAGGCCCGGCCCAAGCAGTTCCTGACCCTGTTCGGCGACCGCTCGATGCTGCAGCGGACCTACGACCGCGTCGCGGGCCTGGTGCCCCCCGAGCGGGTCCTGGTGCTGACCAGCGCGCGGTTCACCGATCTCGTCGCCGAGCAGCTGCCCGAGCTGCCCGCCGGCAACATCGTCGGCGAGCCGGTGCCCCGCGACACCTCCGGCGCGGTGGCCCTCGCCGCCGTGCTGTGCCGCGCCCGGTTCGGCGACCCGGTGATGGCGGTGCTCACCGCCGACCACCGCATCGAGCCGGCGGAGGCGTTCCACGCCGCGCTGCGCTCCGCCGCCCGCGGGGCCCGCGAGTCCGGCGCGCTGTACACCTTCGGCGTCGCCCCGAGCTACCCCGCCACCGGCTACGGCTACCTCGAGTCCGGCCAGCGCCTCGACGCCGACGGCGACGTGGAGCACTTCGAGCTGCTGCGCTTCCGCGAGAAGCCCGACCGCGCGACCGCCGAGCGGTTCCTCGCGACCGGCCGCCACAGCTGGAACAGCGGGATGTTCGTGTGGACCACCGCGGCGATCTGGGACGCCATCGAGGCCCACCTGCCCGACCACGCGCGGCACCTGGCGCCACTGGCCGAGGCCGACGGCACCGACCGCTGGGAGGACGCCCTGCGCGCCGGCTTCGAGCCGCTGCCCAAGATCAGCATCGACTTCGGCGTGATGGAGAAGGCCGCCGCCGTCCGGATGGTCCGCGCCACCTTCGAGTGGAGCGACGTCGGCGGCTGGCTGGCGCTGGAGGAGTTCCTCGCCGCCGACGAGCACGGCAACACCGCCCGCGGCGAGCTCCACGCCCTCGACGCGGCCGGCAACCTGGTGTTCTGCGAGGACGCCGCCGAGACCGTCGCGCTGGTGGGCGTCGAGGACCTGGTGGTGGTCCGCTCCGGCCCCCGCACGCTGGTCACCCGCCGCGACACCGCCGAGCAGATCAAGGCGCTGGTGCAGGCAATGCAGAGGGACTGACGCCCACCGAGTAGACCGCATCCCCCAACTCTGCTAGACCGCCTCCGTCATCACGAACACCCCCCGCAGGAGAGCGCGATGCACCCCTACTTCAAGAACATGGATTCGCTGGGCAAGCCCCTGTCCGAGAAGCAGCAGCAGGCCGCCGCGGCCTCGGTGGAGGAGATCCGCAAGGTCGAGGCCCACCTCGACGCCGAGATCGAGCGCGTCAAGAACGCCGGCATCCCGGCCGAGAAGATCCGCGCGCGCGGGCAGATGACGGTCTGGGACCGCCTCGACTACCTCGTCGACGAGGGCACCTGGCACCCGCTGCACACGCTGTACGACCCGATGGACGAGGCGTCGGGCACCACCGGCGTGGTGGACGGGATCGGCCAGATCAACGGCAAGTGGGCCGTGGTCATCGGCTTCGACAACAAGGTCATGGCCGGCGCCTGGATCGCGGGGCAGGCCGAGAACATCCTGCGCGTCACCGACATCGCCAAGCGGCTGCACGTCCCGCTGGTGTGGCTGGTCAACTGCTCCGGCGTGAAGCTGCCCGAGCAGGAGAAGGTCTACCCCAACCGCCGCGGCAACGGCACCACGTTCTACCGCCACGCCGAGCTCAACCAGCTCGGCACGCCCGTCCTCGCCGGGATCTACGGGACCAACCCCGCCGGCGGCGGCTACCAGGGCATCAGCCCGACCTACATGGTGGCCCACGAGGGCGCCAACATCGCCGTCGGCGGCGGCGGGATCGTCGGCGGGATGAGCCCCAAGGGGCACTTCGATCTCGAGGGCGCGCAGTCGCTGATCGAGGCCACCCGGCACTACAAGGCGACGCCGCCGGGGCGGGTCGAGATCCACCACGACGCCACCGGGTTCTTCCGCGAGGTGGGGCACACCGAGGAGGAGGTCCTCGACGCGCTGAAGCGGCTGATGGACGGGATGCCGGCCTACGACCCGGCGTTCTTCCGCGTCGACGAGCCCAAGGCGCCGGCCCTGCCGCCCGAGGAGATCGAGCAGATCGTGCCGTTCAACCAGAAGATGGCGTACTCGATGGACGACGTCATCGCGCGGATCGTCGACGGCAGCGAGCACCTGGAGTTCCGCCCCGACTACGGGCCCGAGGTCTACTGCGGGCTGGCCAAGGTCGACGGCTTCCTGGTCGGGATCCTCGGCAACCGGACCCACGGGTTCCTGGGCGCGGGCTACCCCAAGTACGCCGAGGGCAAGTACTTCGGGATCGGCAGCAAGCTGTACCGCGAGGGGCTGATCAAGCTCAACGAGTTCGTCACCCTGTGCGGCCGCGACCGGATCCCGATGATCTGGATGCAGGACACCAGCGGCATCGACGTCGGCGACATCGCCGAGAAGGCCGAGCTGCTGGGCCTCGGCCAGGGGCTGATCTACTCGATCCAGAGCACCGACGTGCCGCTGATGATGGTGGTCGTGCGCAAGGGCACCGCGGCGGCGCACTACGTGATGGGCGGCCCCAACGCCAACCGCCACAACGTGTTCAGCCTGGGCACCCCGACCACCGAGATCTACGTGATGCACGGCGAGACCGCGGCGGCGGCGTCGTACTCCCGGCGGCTGGTCAAGGAGCAGGACGCGGGCCGCGATCTGGAGCCGGTGATCGACAAGATGAACCAGATGGTGCAGGACTACCAGGACAAGAGCCGCCCGACCTACTGCGCCAAGACCGGGATGGTCGACGAGGTGGTCAAGTTCGCCGACCTGCGGCGCTACGCCGTGGCGTTCGCCAGCTGCTGCTACCAGAACCCCACGTCGATCTGCCCTCACCACCAGATGATCACCCCGCGTATCATCGTGGGGTGATGCGCAGCTCGATCCTCGCCCTGGTCCTCCTCGCCCTCGCCCTGCCCGTCCGCGCCGACGTGCCGCCGCTGCCGGTGACGCCGAGGAGCGAGTCGCTGACGGTCACGATCGACGCCCCCAAGCGGATGAAGGTCCACCCGCGCAAGGGGCTGCGCGGAAAGATCGAGATCACGATCCACAACGGGACCGCTGCCCCGGTGGAGCTGGTCGACCCGGAGATCCTGGGGCTGCAGTTCAGCGACCCCGCGACCGGCGAGGTCCACGTGATTCCCCACGCGTGCTTCTGCGTCAAGGCGCTGAGCCACCCGGAGTCGGTGGGGCTCATCGCGCTGGCCCCGGGCGAGACCCACACGATCGTGTTCGACGACTTCGCCTGCGGCGGCGGCGCCTGGCCGACCCCGCCCCCGGGGAGCTACTGGGTCAGCTACCAGCTGCACTACGCCACCAGCCCCGAGGCGCTGCGCAACCGCGATCCCCAGGGGGGTAGCCCCCAGGAGATGACCCAGGCCTGCGAGGAGCTGGTCACCAGCGCGAGCTACGCCACGGGCGCGGTGCGCTCGAGCGCCGTCGAGGTCACGCTACAGTAAGAGGTCGTGAGCGAACCCACCCTCGCCGCCCTGCTGACCGCCGTGCTGTGCGCCGCCGCTGCGCACGCCGAGCCGTTCCTCGTCGCCGAGACCGCCGACGGCCCGCTGGAGGTGGTCCCGCTGGACGAGTTCGACCCGCCGGCGGCCGGGCCGGCCGAGCCACCGGAGGCGGCGTACTGGACGTTCTCGTCGTTCGAGGCCGCCCCGCTCGAGGACCCCGCGGCGGCCGAGGCCGAGGTCCTCGCGCGAGCCGAGCGCTCCCGCCGGTCGCTGGCCGACCGCGGGCTGATCGCGGCGGATCACGACACGCTCGAGCAGCTGACCCCGCGGGAGTTCGTGCTCGTGGTGGCCCACGTCACGCGGGCGGCGATCACGACGCCGCTGATCCCCGCCGGGATCGACGAGCAGCCCCTGGAGCGGTACCTCGCGGAGGGCTACGGGGTGTGCCGCCACCTGTCGCGGGTCGGCGAGGCGGTGGCCGAGCTGCTGCGTCCCCACTGCCCCGCGGCGCGGGACGTGCGCGTCACGGCCTACGGGGACCACCACACCCACTCGTGGCTGCGGGCCGCGGCGAGGGTCCCCGACGAGGACGGCTGGCGGCAGGTCGAGACCCACCTCGACCTCACCGACCACACCCCCGACGAGCTGTTCGCCGGCGTGGACCTGCTGACGCCGCGGAAGCTGCGCCGCTACCCCGTCGCCGCGATGGTGCTGCAGCGCGCCGGGCTGCAGGACGGGGCGGTGCGGGAGCTCGAGGCGTTCCTGGAGCGCCCCGACACCGTCAACCACGCCGCCGTCGTGCTCGAACTGCTCCACGCCCACCTGGTCGCCGATCGCTGGGCACCGGCCCGGGCGGCGGCGGCGGAGGCGCTCGCCGCGCTGGACGAGGAGCAGCGCGGGTGGCAGCGCCGCGCGACGCCGAGCACGCCGGACCAGCTGATCGAGATGCGGGTCGCCGTCCACCAGCTGCTGCCGGCGCTGCACGACGCCGACCCCGAGGGCTGGTCCGGCGCGGGGCTGCCGCCGCTGGACGAGCTGGAGGCGGAGACCGCGCGGCTGCGCGCGCTGTACGACGATCTGACCGCCTACGCCTTCGACCTCGAGGCGGACCTGGCCCGGCTGGATCTCGGCGGCGCGCGGGCGCGGATGGAGCGCGCGGCGGCGGAGGCGCCGGACGAGGCGTGGGCCTACCGGGGCGCCTACGCCGCGGTGCTCGAGCGGGGCAAGTCGCCGGTGCGCGCCCGCGGCGACGCGGCGCTGATGCTGGAGCTGGCCGCGGAGCGCGCCGCGATGCTGCCCGACGACGACGCCGCGGCCGCCGACCTGGCCAACGCGCTGCTGGGGCGGGTCGACCAGCTCGATCGGGCGGGCGCGGAGCCCAGCGCACGCGACGTGGAGCTGCTGCAGGCCCACCAGGAGGCCCTCCCCGAGGCCCTGCCGGAGAGCCACCTGGTGCGAGCCTGGATCGCGGGGCGCGCCGGGGACGCCGCCGCACAGGGCGCCGAGTTCGAGGCGGTGCTGCGCACCTGCGCGGCCCTGCCCGACGCCGAGCGCGGCCCGCGGGAGGAGATGTTCGCGATCCTGGCGCGGGTGGAGCTGGAGCGCCTCGCCGCGGACGCCGGCCGGGACGACGACGCGGTGCGGTGGGCGGCGGAGGCGCTGGCCGCGCTGCAGGCAGCGTCCCCGGCGCTGCGCGACGATCCCGGCCGCCACGAGCCGCTGGGCGTGCTGTGGTGGAACGCGGGGATCCGGCTGACGATCCTCGGCCGCGATCCGGCGCTGGCGGTCCGCATCTGGGACGGCTTCGTCGCCTGGGACCCCGACGACCCGCGGGGGCACTACGGGCGCGCCCGTGGCCTGGTGCAGCGGGCGATCGCCGAGCTCGAGGCCGGCGACGACGGCGCGCCGGCCACCGCGCGGGAGGCCACCGCCGCCCTGGCCCGGGCCGTGCCCCTCGAGGTGCCGGTCCCCCGCAGCGACGAGTACCTGCGGCTGGCGTGGTTCAACCTGGCGACCCGCTTCGAGAACGCCGGGCAGCTGGACCTCGCGCTGGAGGTCGCCCGCGACCAGCACCGCGCCCTCCCCGACGAGCCGGGCGGCCCGATCCTGGTCGCCCGCACGCTGGGGGCGATCGCCGCGGGGGCGCGCGCCGAGGATCGCTGCGAGGCGGCGAAGGGGCTGCTCGACGAGGGCGAGGCGCTGCTCGCGGGGCTGCCCCCGGGGCCCCCCGCCGAGGAGCACCTGCGCAGCTCGGCGGCCAACGCCCACCGCTCGCTGGCGATCGGGGCGGCGAGCTGCGCGGACCTGGCGCGGGCGATGGCGATCGTCGAGGCGGGGCTGGAGCGCCACCCGGAGGACCCGGGCCTGCTCGAGCTGCGGGATCAGCTCGCCGAGCGGATGTGAGCCCGGCGGCGGCGCAGGGCCAGCGACAGCAGCAGCAGCGCCGCGATCCCGGGGGCGCCCGTGGCGCGCGAGGCCGCCTGCCGGCACTCGCAGCGGAAGCCCGAGGGGACCTCGTCGTCCACGGCGTCGTCGTCCGCGGCGTCGTCGTCCGCCGCGTCGTCGTCGTCGCCCCCCCCGCACTCCTCGTCCTCGCCGTCGACCCGCCCGTCGCAGTCGTTGTCGACGCCGTCGTCGCAGTTCTCCTCGGCGCCCGGGCTCACGTCGGGGTCGCCGTCGGCGCAGTCCCCGTCGCAGATGCTGAACCCGTCGCCGTCTTCGTCGAGCTCGTCCTCGACGACGCCGTTGCAGTCGTTGTCGGCCCCGTCGCAGATCTCCTCGGCGCCGGGGAACCGCGTCGGGTCGCGGTCGTCGCAGTCGCCGTCCACCTCGGAGACCGGATCGCCGTCCCAGTTCCACTCGTCGGCGTAGGGCCCGCCGTATGGGTCATGGGTGCAATACGAGATGAAGCTCCTTGCTCGCGACGTTTGCCTACCGCGATCGCGCCCCATCAACCGGAGCCATCCTCGGCGGGTAGCCCCTCGATGATCTCGCGGACCGCGTTGGCAATGGCGGGAGCATCATCGACGGCGGTCGTCCAGACGATGTCCCAGTCCACGGCGAAGTAGGCGTGGACGGTGAAGTTGCGGAAGCCAACGACCTGATGCCAGGGGACTCGTGCGGTGAGCGATCGGGTCTCCTCGCTCACGTGTGCCGCCGCCTCGCCGATGATCTGGAGCTTCTGGAGTATCGCGCTTCGGACCAGATCGTTCCCGACGAAGCTGTCCCGGTCCTGGCCCGCGATGAACGTCGAGATCGCCTCGGCGGCCTCGACGATATCGTTGAGATAGAGAAGCTCACGCCGCGTAGAGTGCACGAGCCTCTCCGAGGACCTGATCGCGGATGATCGGCTTCAGTCCGCCGCGCGGGACGAGATCCACGGGGTGTCCGAACAGCGCCTGGAGTTCGATCTGGAGCTCGGCGAGACGAAGGAAGCCCACCCTTTCACCAGGAAGGAACTCGACGAGGAGATCCACATCGCTGTCCGGCTGAAAGTCGCCCCGTGCGCTGGAACCGAACACCTCCAGTCGAGCAACGCCGAAGCGCCGGCACAGCGCGAAGAGCTCACCCTCGACGATCTCGATATCGGCCCGAATTCTCATCGTTCCTCAAAGCGGTAAGCGGTAAGCGGTAGAGCGGTAGGAAAATGCTCCGCCGCCGCTGACGCTGCCCATCCACAAGCCCTCCTGCCAGGACGAGCATAGCAGGGGTTTTCGGCCGTCACCAAGCACGCAGAACCGTCGTT
>CAZOYV010000092.1:0-27480 GCA_964584075.1 uncultured Rickettsiales bacterium
AGGCGCGGTTGTCGCAAGGAAAGCGCCGAACGTCGAAAGATTCACAAGCTCTCAGCGGAACTTCGAGGGCCCACCACCTCCTCCTGGGCACTTCAAGTTGCCCTGGGCAGAAATTCCAGCATCGGTTCGGCTGGAGTCCGGTCACGTGGCCATCTATGGGCGGCCATCGGGGTGGAACTGGCCGGGATCGGGGGCGAGTTCGAGATCGAGGGCGAGATCGAGGGCGAGATCGAGGGCATGGGCGTCTGTCTCTGGGTCCCCGGCGGAAAGGGGCCTGGGTTGCCCTCATGGCCTCGGGGGCGGCATGGAGCAGCGGCCGAGATCCGGGGTGACGGGGGCGGATCGGTAGTTCAGCCCGTGCCTTCTGGGGCTTTGGGGGCGGTTCGGGCAGTTGGTTCGAATCGAATTCCAGCTGACGGTGGCGGCCTTCAGAATCTCCAGATCACCCCGAGTCGCCCCGCCGGCTGGGGGAAGAACCGGTTCTGGCCGTCGACACGCACCATCAGCACGCGGGCCAGGGCGCCGAGCTCGAAGGCGGCCGCGGAGCCGAGGGGGAACTGGACTGCGGCGGAGACGGTCACGCCGGGGCCGACCATCGTCCGCATCGCGTGGCCCTCGACCTCGACGAGCTGCATCGAGTCGGCCTGGTCGACGTACCCGGTGCTGAGCCCCGTCCAGCGGGCCTGCTGGAGGTACAGCGCGGCGCACGGCCCCGCGCCGACGACGATGTCGGCCACGGCCTTCTGCCACAGGTGCTGCAGCAGCACGTCGAGGGTGACCTGGTGCAGGTGCACGGTGACGCCCTCGACCTCGCGGTCGCCCCCGCCGTAGGCCAGCCGCGGCGACAGCAGCCAGTGCCGCGACAGCCTGCCGTGGAACACCAGCTCGCCGCCGATCATCACCGGCCCCTCGACCATCGGCGGACCGTGGACCGCCAGGTTCAGCCCGATCGCGTGGCGCGCGCCGTACCAGCCCCCGCGGGCCAGCGCGTCGCCCAGCGGGACCGACGACATCTGGTCGTCGGCGAGCCAGTGGTTGCCGCCCCAGATCAGGTCGACCTCGCCGACCAGCACGTCGGTGCGGCGTACCTTGCGCACCACGTAGCGCCCCGCCGGCAGGCCGATCTTCTTCAGATCGCCGGGCCTCTTCTCGACCCGCGCCACGGTCTCGCCGGTGCCCAGGCCGATCACCGAGTAGGTGCCCTCCTGCTCCTCGGCGAACACCAGCGTCGCGGCGTGCTCGACCAGCCGGGTCAGCACCACCTCGCCGGTGCCGCGCAGCTCGAACAGGTGCTCGGGGCGCTGGATCGACTCGCCGGTGGCGGCCGACCCGCGGACCGTCTCGGCGAACGCGTAGCGGTACGACTCGCTCAGCGTGATGCGGCCGTCCTCGTCGTCGTCGGCGGCGCCGCGCAGGCCGGTGATCAGCGCGCGGCTGAACAGGCTGCCCCCCAGCGAGTCGGCCTCGCGGGCCAGCTCGGTGGGCCCCGTCGAGGTGATGATCGCCGTGCCGGTGACGGTCAGCGCGTCGTTGACGTCGATGTGCAGCGGCGCCGCCACGGTCCCGCCCTTGGCCCGCGCCAGCGTGCCGCTCTCGCAGGCGTCGACGAACGCGACCTTGATCCGCGCCGGCAGCCGCGCGAGCCACGACTGCAGGTCGTCCAGCGGCAGCTCGGTGCCGTTCATGTGCAGCGCCTCGTCGCTGGCGTGGCCCGAGTAGTAGACCACCAGCATCACGTCGTCGCCGCGGTCGACGCCCTCCTGGACGCGGCCCTCGACCAGCGCGAGCTTGTCCCGCAGCACGTCGGCGGTCTGGCCGACCAGCACCTCGGAGCGGGCCCGCTCCACGCCGCCGAGGGTGCGGAAGATGCGGGCCACCTCCTCGGCCTCGCGCTCGGCGTGGCGCAGCGGCGTCTCCTCGCCCATCCCCACGTTGTTGCCGACGAACACGCCGAGGCGCACGGTCTCGGCGGCGGACGGGTGCGACGTCGCGATCGACGCCACCAGCGCCGCGACGAGCAGCCCGCTCCGCATCCTGACCTTCATCGCTCTGCCTCTGCGCCCTCCGCGCCCCGGACGGGCGCCCTCTGCGCTCTCGCGCGTCCCGGACGGACGCGCCTCACGGCGTCGCCTCCTTGTAGATCAGCAGGCTGCGCTGCTCGGCGCCGAGCTCGGCGGGCAGCGGGACGGCCTCGACCTCCTCGATCGGATGGCGCTGGAGCTGCTCCAGCACCCCCTCGCGGACGGCGGCGGCCCGTAGCGGCTCGGGGCTCCACACGAAGAAGATCCGCTCGCGGCCACGGTAGTCGTCGAGCTCGACGCTGAACCCCAGGCGCGCGCGGGCCTGGTCCACCGGGGTGGCCGGCAGGTAGGCCTGGATCTGGCCGTCGTCCTGGACGTTGACGATCTGCAGGTAGCCGTGGTCGGGCACGTCCGGCTCGAACTGCAGCCGATCCCCGGCGCGGCACACCGCCACCGAGCCCAGCCGGTCGACGGTCTCCCCCCGGCCGCGCAGCACCGAGACCCCGAACGCCCCCTTGGCCCGCGTCGCGGCCACCGCCGCGTCCCCACCCGACGGGTCCGCCGCCGCCGGGCCGCCGCCCCACGGCGACCACACCAGCAGCACGCACGCCGCCGCGGCCCAGCCGGCCGCCGCGGTGACCCACCCCGCGGCGCGGACCCGGTCCCGCCGCTCCCGCACGCGGTACGCCGCGACCGGCGCGGTCTCGGGCATCGCCCGCCGCGCCATCGCCTGCTCCTGCTGGACCCGCCAGTGCCGCTCGCGGCAGCGGGTGCAGCCCTCGAGGTGCTCCTCGAGCTCCTCGAGCGCCGCGCCGCCGAGCTCGCCGACGACGTGCTGCTCGAGCACGAAGCGGTCCGGGTGTCCCCCGGCCGCCGGTTCCTCGTGGGTGATCCGGCTCATCGCTCCACCTCTGCGCTCTCCGCGCCCTGGACGGGCGCCCTCTGCGCTCTCGCGCGTCCGGGACGGGTGCGCCGCAGCGCCGGGCCGTTCATGCCGCCTCCACGGCCAGGATCGCCCGCGTGCGCCGCATCAGCCGCTCCAGCCTGCGCCGCACGCTGCGGGACGAGATCCCGAGCATCGTCGCCAGCTCCTCGATGGTGTGGTCCTCGACGTGCCGCAGGCGCAGCAGCGCCGCGTCCTTGGGCGAGATCCGGTCCAGCAGCTGGCCCACCGTCCGCACGCTGGTGGGGTCCACCACGTCGGGATCGGCGATATCGAGCCACACCAGCGCGTCCGTCCGCCACGGCTTGCGCTTGCGCAGCTGGTTGATCGACTCGTTGCGGGCGACCTTGTACAGGTAGCCCAGCGGGGAACGCTCGCGGTCCAGCCGGTGCCGCGCGCGCCACACCCGGTAGAACGTCTCCTGCAGCGCCTCCTCGGCCTCCTCGGGGCGCCCGCAGATCGCCCGGCAGCGGGCGTACACCGCCGGCCCGTAGCGGCGGTAGAACGCCTGGAACTCCTGCTCCTCGGCGCTCATCGCGTCTCCGGATCGGGGAACCACGCCCACCACGCCTCGGAGAAGAACGCGCGCACGCCGCCGTCGAACGCGCCGTCCAGCGACTGGGCGGTCTCGACGCGGAACGCGCCGGGGTGGAACGTGGTGCCGACGTCGGGGTGGTCGGGGAACAGCACGTACTGCAGCGGGAACTCGCCGAGCCCCCCCCAGCACTCGTCGACGGCGACCTGCAGCTCCACGCACTCCGGCGCGTCCGGGCCGTGATCGTCCCAGCAGGCCTCCAGCTCGGCCTCGAGGTCGAGGCACTCCTGCTCCCACTCCTCGAAGTCGTTCCACTCGTCGCGCCAGCGCCAGTCCGACAGCGGGCCGGGGTCGACCCAGACGTTCTGCAGGCCCTCGTGGACCGAGCCCTCGTACTCGCCCTCCCAGGGTCCGCCCCACGGCATCACCGGCATGTACTGCTCCAGCAAGCCCAGATCGCCGGTGAAGGACAGGAACGCGGACTCGGGGGTCACGCCCCACAGCTCCTCGGGCGCGTCGTCCGGCGCGTCCCAGGCGCCGTCACCGTCGGCGTCGTCGAGCAGCATCGGGACCCCGACGGCGAGCGTCCACGCGCCGTAGTCGCGGACCGCCTCCGGCGGCGGCGCCTGCAGGTCGGGCATCTCGACCTCGAGGTAGTTGACGTAGTGGTACCAGGTGTCGTCGTCCTCGGCGTAGTCCAGGAACATCGCCTCGGCGGCGACCTCGTGCTCGGGGCCGTCGACGTAGTCCTCGTGGAGCATCCAGCGGATCCGCCACGCGGGGCGGACCGGCAGGTTCAGGTCGTCGAGCCCGACGAGGTCGCCCAGCCCGTCCTCGCCGAGCAGGCCGTCCCCGCAGCCGGGCAGCCACGGCAGCGCCAGGGCCAGCGCCAGGGCCAGCGCGGTCGCCGGGGTCGAGGTCGGTCGCTCCACGTCGGATCCCTCCGCTCGGATCATACCGTTCACAACCCGATACGGAGCAGGGCGGAGAATGGGGCGCTTTTTTTTCGAGGAAGGGGAATCGAGGTCGGGGAAGGGTGAAGGCGCCTACTTCGTGATGAACTTGCCCCCGAGATCCTCGCAGTCCTTCTTGGCGGAGTCGGCGGTGTAGTTCAGGGTCTTGCCGCTGCTGTAGTAGTAGGTCAGCAGGCCGCTGCCGTCGTCGCAGGTGCCCACCTGGTTCTCGCCCGGGCAGGTCTCGGTGACCCACTTGCCGCCGGCGAGCTCGCACAGGCCCTTGAAGGTGTCCTCGCCCAGGATCGAGAAGCTCTCGGAGGTGTACTCGTTGCACTGCCCCATCGCCTCGACGTTGTTGCAGTACTTCTTGCCGCCGCTGGTCGTGCCGGACGCCGCGGCCTCCTCGACCGCCTCGGCCGCGGCCTCCTCGAGGGCGTCCTCGAGGGCGTCGCCGCTGCCGCCACAGCAGCCGGAGTAGAGGAAGGTGCCCATGGCCAGGGCGGCAGCGAACAGACCGATCACGTGAAGCTTCGTCATTGGAAAGTCCCTTCTGGAAACTCGGTTGCCGGGGGGTCGTCTCGAGCAGCGACACCTGCGGCGGTGATGTTCTTCCCGGTGATACCCGCCCCCGTCACACCGGGGGTCGCAGGGTACGGAACCGGCCGGCCGAGGTCAACCGCGGGCCTGCGAGCGCAGTCGCGCCCCGGTCCGCGCACCCCCGGGACGCGACCCGGGCCGGCCCGATCGCGTGCTAGGCTGGGGGCGTGCCGCGCCTGTCCCGCCTGCTCCCGTGGGGTCCCCTGCTCGCGTTGCTGGCGTGTCCCGAGGACCCCGCCCCCCCGGCGCCCCCCGCCGACGCGGAGGTCGCCGCGTCGCTGCTGCCCGACGGGCGCCTGAACCACCTGCTGCCCCTCGACGTCGCCGTCGACACCGAGCGCCGCCGGCTGTACAGCACGTGCAACGCCCTGCCCACCGTCGCCGTGATCGACCTGGACGGCGAGGAGCTCACCGCGGTCCTCGACCTGGGCCTCGACGAGTACGCCCACGCGTTCCTGCACCCCCGCGACGACGGGACGCTGTGGGTCACCCACAGCCACGTCCCGCCGGTGCTGCGGCTGTGGCCCGACACCGGCGCGGTGGAGCCGCTCGAGACCGGGATCGCCGGCGCGCTGGCGGGCGTGGCGCTGCCGGGCGGCGGGCTGGCGGTGGCCGGGCCGCGGCTGGACCAGGACGGGGTCGCGATCCAGATCCTCGACGCCGACGGGGCGCTGGTCGCCGAGGAGGACGTCGGCGACGGTGTGCTGGGGCTGACCGTCTCCCACGACGGGCTGCTCGCGGCGCTGCTGCACCCCGAGGGCGAGACGCCGCCGGAGCTGGTGCTGTTCGAGCTCGCCACGCTGGCGCCGATGGGCAGCTGCCCCCCGGACGACGACACCGCCGCGGTGCCCGGCACCGCCGTGCTGCGCGCGCTGTCCGACGGCCACTACGTCGCGACCCGCGAGGAGTCGATCCACCTGATCCGCTGCGGGGGCGAGCCGTGGAGCCACCAGATCGTCGCCGGCGGCCACCGCGACGCCCTCGAGATCGACGGGCGGGTCCTGGTGCTCTCCCGCCGCGGGGACGAGAGCGTCGCCGGCCTCAACTGGGGCCTCGGCCGCTGGTTCGAGATGGATCTGACCCCCTCGGAGACCCCGTTCCCGACCGGCAAGAACAGCGGCTACGGGCAGATCGACGGCGCCACCGGCCGGCTGTGGCTCAACTCCGAGGGCACCACCGAGCTGTGGCGCATGGACCCCGCCAGCGGCGCCCTCGAGGCCCGGCTGCGGGTCGGCGAGCACGTGGAGTCGGTGCGCCCCGACCCCGGCGACCCGTCGCGGGCGTTCTTCACCGGGCGGCTGACCAACACCTTCGGCGACGTGGACCTCGCCACCGGCACGTTCCGCACCGTGGTCGACGAGATCACCTGGCCCCTGGCCCCGGTCCGCCGCGGCGACGCGGTGTGGCTGGTCGCGGGCATGACCTCGGAGCTGGTCGAGGTCGACGCGGCGACGCTGGCGATCCGGCGCGTGCTCGACCTCGGCCTGCCCGAGAACACGCTGCTGACGTTCCACGGGCTGGGCCTCCACCCCGGGCGCGACACGCTGTTCCTGGCCCACGGCGAGAAGAACACGCTCCACGAGATCGACCCGGACGGCGGCACGGTGCTGGGGTCCTGGCAGCTGGCGGGCCCCGACGTCGACGACTGGTCGCGCTCCGGCCGGGTCGAGGTCCTGTTCGACGGGGACGCGGTGGTGACGTTCCGCAACGTGGACGGCTGGCTGACCCGCGTCGACCCCGACCAGCCCGAGCCGGTGGGGAGCGCCCAGCTGGGGATGGACGAGCAGCTCTCGCTGCGCGACCTGCACCGCCTCGACTGGGCCGCGCTGCCCCGCGACGACGGGGTCCTCTACGTCGCCGGGTTCGCCCTCGACGCCGCGACGCTGCAGCGGCTGCCCGACCGCGACCTCGACGCGACCTACGTGATCGGCGCGCTGGGCGACGACGCCACGCTGGTGTGGCGCCGCGACGACGACACCCTCGCGGTGCTCGACGGATCGGGCGCCGAGCGGGCCGGTGGGCCGCTGGACGTGGCGTGGTCCAGCGCCCCGGACTTCGCGCTGGTCCCCGGCGAGGCGCCGCGGCTGTGGTACTCGGAGCTGGCCACGGCCGAGGTCCGCAAGCGCGCCCTGGCGCGGCTGCGGTACGACGCCGGGCGGTGAGCGCCGGTCAGTACATCCTGAAGTGGTGCGGCGCGTCGGCGGAGCCGCTGCGCGCCAGCCCGCCCGGGCCCTCGACGTCGACCCAGTAGTCCACCGCGGTGGCCGACTCGTCGAACCACGGGCCCGCGGGGATGACCAGCGACAGCTTGCCGTCCTCGCCGCCGTAGACCGTCGAGGTCTGCCAGCTCCCGCCGGGCACCGCGCGGTACCAGATGCTGACCCGGTAGCGGTCCCCGGGGTCGACCGCGATGGTGAACGCGGTGTCGGAGCCGCGGATCCCGCGGCGGATCGGCGTGTGCTGCAGGGTGGGCGCCCGGGACGCCGGCGGGCGGACGCGCGCGTCGCCGCCGCCACTGGACGCCACGCCGTCGCCGGCCGTGGGAGGCTCCTGCGGCGTGGGCGTCTCGCGCTCCTCGGGGGTCGGCTCCTCCGCCGCCGTCGCGGGCTCCGCGGGCGTGGCGGCCTCGCCCCCCCCGTCCCCCACCACGTCCTCGACCTCGATCCCCAGGTCCTCCGGCGCTCCGCCCCGGGCCCCGCCGCGCAGCCCCGGGACCACGAAGAACCCGATCAGCAGCGCGCCGACCACCGAGGCCACCGCCCACGGCAGCGCCCGCAGCAGGGTGCTGCGCGGCGCGGGCGGCGCCGGCTGCTCGATGCCGCCGACCAGCACGAGGTGCTCGCTGTCCGAGGTGTCGTCCAGCTTCCCCGCCGTGATCTGCAGGCCCCCGAGGGTGTCCTCGAGCACGTCGGGGAGGGCCGAGTCGGTCGCCGCGCGCTGCTCCTCGGCGGACTGCGAGGTCTCCTCGGGCAGGTCGCCCCAGAACACCTGGACCGGCCGCGCGGCCAGCCGCCGCTCCTTCTCCTGGACCCGCTCGTAGCCGGTGCGCGCCAGGTCGGCGACCAGCTCGTGCTCCAGCGGCGGCGGGGTCACGACGCGCAGCGCCTCGACCAGCTCGGTGCCGTCCGCGATCCGCTCGGCGGGGTCCCGCACCAGGCAGCGCTGCAGCACCGGGACGAGCAGCGGGAAGCGGTCCCACATCGCGTCCAGCGTCTCGCCGGGGTCGGCGCGGCGGATCCGCTCGAGGATCCCCTCCACCGAGTCCGCCAGGAACGGGTTGGTCCCCGTGGCCAGCTCGACGATCATCGCGGCATAGGACCACACGTCCGACGCCTGGGTCAGGCGCTCGCCGAGGGTCTGCTCGGGGGACATGTAGGGCGGCGACCCGCGGGGGCCGTCGACGCCCAGCGTCTCGTAGAAGTCGGCCGCGAAGCGGGCGATCCCGTAGTCGGTCAGCTTGGCCTGGCCCTCGGGCGACAGCAGGATGTTGCCCGGCTTCATGTCCTGGTGGATCGGGTCGAGCCGGACCCCGTCGATCGCCGCCTCGTGCAGGGCCTTGAGCCCGTGGGCGGTGTGCAGCGCCACGGCCAGCACCAGGTCGTCGTCGAGGTACCGCTCCAGCTCGGAGCGCTCCTCGAGGACCTGCTGCAGGTTGGGTCCCTCGACCAGCTCCATCGCGATGTAGAGCCGGTCGCCGACCCGCCCGCACTCGTAGAACTCCACCAGGTTGCGGTGGCGGATGCTGGCCCCCAGCCGCGCCTCGTTGAGGAAGTCCTTGCTGGCCAGCTCCTGCAGGCTCCGCAGCCTCCGGCGCAGCACCTTCAGCGCCACGGGCTTGCGGAACCCGTACTCGCCGAGGAACTCCGCGCGGTAGACCGAGGCGAACCCGCCGCGGCCGATCAGCCGCTGGACGCGGTAGCGACCGAACAGCGGGATCTCGTGGGAGGCGGCTCCTGCGTGGGGCTTGCGGCTGGCCATCCGGATCTACTCTAGCAGCCTGCCGGGCATCGGCGCGTGGCCGTACGCGACAGGTCACGGGCGCAACGCGCTATGATCGGCCCGTCATGGGGACCCGCCTGCCGACGCTGCTGCTGACCCTCGCGCTGGGCGCCCCGGCGCCCGCCGCCGCGCAGGGGGCCGGTGAGGCGCCGCCGGCCGGGGACACCGCGCCCGGCGAGGCCCCCGCGCCGGACCCTGCCGACCAGGACGCCCGGGAGCTGTTCTTCGAGGGCCTCGACCTGCAGGAGGCCGGCCAGTGGGAGCCCGCCGCCGACCTGTTCCGCCGTGCGCTGCAGCTGCAGCCCGAGCTGCACCAGGCCCGCCTGCGCCTGGCCGAGTGCGAGTACGAGCTGGGCAACGAGCTCGACGCGCTGGCCCAGCTGGAGCTGTACCTCAACGCCGACTTCCCCGGCGCCGAGGTGGGCCGCGCGCGGCTGCTGGTGGTGGCCTGCGGGGCGGACCCCGACGTCCTGATCGCCGGCGGTGCAGGCGACGACGGCCGGCGGCGGCCCGCGGACGTCCGCTGGGCCCCGGCGCGGCTGGAGATCGGGGCCGCGCTGGTCCACTTCGAGAACGACATCGCGCTGACCGCCGGCGGCCCGGTGCTGGCGATGCGGTTCCTGCCGATCCAGTACCTGGAGCTCACCGCCCAGGTGCGCGGGGCGTTCGGCCCCTACCCCGACCACGAGGGCGTGGTCGCGGTGGTGGACTTCGGCCCCGGGGTGGACGCCTCGGTGCCGCTGGGCCCCACCCGGCTGCTCGCCGGCGTGGTGGTGCCGTTCCTGCTCAGCCGCTACGGCGGCGAGGTCCGCGTCGACGCCGGCGTGGTCGCCGAGCTGGGCGTGCGCGTGCCGGTGGGCGACTCCCCGCTGGTGCTCGGCGTGCAGCTGGAGGGCGGCTACCTGGTGACCCCCACGGTGGGCGGCAGCCTGCGCTTCGGGTTCCAGCTGGGCCCGTGGGGGGACGCGGCCGAGGGGGAGGCGAGATGAGCCGCATCGCACGCCACACGGTCCCGCTGGCCGCGCTCGCCGTGCTGGCCGCGGCGGGGTGCGCCGATCGCGAGGGGGTCAACTGGGTCGGGCTGTGGAGCGAGGGCGATCCGCCGGTCCAGGCCTACGTCTACGTCGACTACTACGACGACGTGGACGGCGACGGATACGGCGATCCGGCCGACGACGAGCCGGTGGCGTACTTCGAGCCGGTCCCGGGCCACGCCCCGAACGACGACGACTGCGACGACAGCGACCCCGACACCTACCCCGGCGCCCCCGAGCTGTGTGACGACAAGGACAACGACTGCGACGGCCACGTGGGCGGCGACGAGATCGACCACGACGGGGACGGGACCAACGAGTGCGAGGGCGACTGCGACGACGGCGACGCGCTGGCCAACACGCTGGACCTCGACGACGACGGGTACAGCAGCTGCGAGGGCGACTGCGACGACGCCGACGAGGGCGTCTACCCGGGCGCGCCGGAGTACTGCGACGGGGTGGACAACGACTGCAACGGCCAGGTGGACGACGGGATGGGCGACCTCGACGCCGACGGCTACACCCCGTGCGACGGGGACTGCGACGACCAGGACCCGCAGATCTACCCCGGGGCCTCCGAGCGCTGCAACGGCGAGGACGACGACTGCGACGGGGTGGTCCCGGACGACGAGATCGACGCCGACGGGGACGGCGCCGCCGAGTGCGAGGGCGACTGCGACGACTCCGACGGCACCCTCAACCTGCTCGACCTCGACGGGGACAGCGCGACCACCTGCGACGATCCGGCGGACTGCAACGACTACGACAGCCTGCTCAACCAGCTCGACCTCGACCAGGACAGCTACACCACCTGCGGCGGGGACTGCGACGACGAGGACCAGTGGACCCACCCCGACACCGCCGAGATCTGCAACGACGACATCGACAACGACTGCGACGGCGACATCGACGGCGCCGACAGCGAGTGCCCCTGACCCGCCCGCCGCGCCCGCCCCGCGCCGCGGTGTACAATCTCCCAAATTCCACGCCACGGAGAGGTCCCCTGCGATGTCCGAGGGCTTCCTGATCCTCCTCGCCGACGACCAGGCGGGGAGCCGCGACACCCTGCGCAACCTGCTCGAGCAGCTCAGCCTCGAGGTCCTCGAGGCCGACAGCGGCGACGACGCCATCGGGGTGTGCGAGACCGACGACCCCGACCTGATCCTGCTCGGCGCCGACCTGCCCGGGCTCGACGGGCTCGAGACGACCCGCGAGCTGCGGGCGCTGTCGCCGATGTTCGCCAAGATCCCGGTGATCCTGATCGTCGACGAGATCGACGCCGAGGGGCTGCTCGAGGCCCGCGCCGCGGGCGTCGAGGACGTGCTCGTGCGTCCCTTCGAGGACGACGGGCTCGAGCACCGCCTGCTGATGCACCTGGCCCAGAGCCGCGAGACGCGGACGATGATGCGGGTCAGCCAGCAGCGGGGCCTGTCCACCGCCCGCGCGGCGCGCAACCGGATGCTGGACGAGCCCGGCCCCGACGAGCACGCCGGGCTGGCGATCGGGGCGATCGCGCAGCACAGCGAGGTGCTCGGCGGCGACGTGCCCGGCGTCGTGCCGCTGGGACCGCACCACGTCGGCGTCTTCACGCTCGGGACCGAGGGACGGGACCTGGGCCCCACGCTGCTGCTCGCCGAGATCCACGCGCTGCTGACCCTGGACCCCGAGCTGGGGCCGCTGCAGCGGTCCGCGGACGAGAACGGCGACTTCCTGGTTCCCACCGGGCTGCTCGCGTTCCTCGACGAGGCCTACCCCGCGGCCCGCGCGGGCTGGCGCCACCACCTCTCGTACGCCCTGCTCGACGGGCGCGACGGGTCGTTCCGTTACGCCTTCCGCGGCACGCCGCCGCCGCTGCACTGCGCGCCCCGGCGCGGCGCGGTGACCCCCCTGGGGACCCCCGACGCGGCCCCCGGGGAGCCGCAGCACGGCGAGGGCACCCTCGCCCCGGGGGAGCTGCTGGTCCTGCCGGGCTCGTTCGTCGCCTCGCTCGCCGGCCCGGGCGGCCCGTCTTTCGCCGGGGCTCCGCTCGAGGCCGCGCTGCGCGACGGCCTGGCCGAGGACTCCGAGGACCCGATCGACGACGCCACCGCGGCGCTGCTGTTCGCCCTCGACCGCCACCTCGGCGGCCGCGACGCGCCGGTCGACGTCGCGATCACGCTGGTCGGGCGTCCACCGGCGAGGTGACGCGCGCGCGCATCAGGCGGGCGTGCCATTGATTTCTACGCGCAGGCACGCGTAAGATAGGCAAACGACGCGAGAGACGACCTCGGGAGCTCGCCCCGGGCCACCGGGGTCCCCTGGCGATCAGGCGCCTTCACCCCGGCGAGGACCCGATCTCCTGGATATCGGCGGGGACGACGGCGGTCCGAACGCCCCGCGAACCCCCGTCCCTGGCGGATCCAGGACAAAAAATTTCGAAATAGCGAAAAAACCTTTGAGCTGACCCGCGAAATCGCGGTACCATGCTAGGCAGATAGCAAACGAGTATCGAGAGCCCGCGTCGCATCCAGGGGGGTACTTGGAGGCGGCCGAGGGGCTCTCGGGAAGGTTTTAGACAAAATGACGAAGTTCAGCTGGCTCCTCAGCTTCGCAGGGGTGTGCCTGTTCGTCACCTCTGCCTACGCCCAGAACGACCCCTACGAGTGCGATGACAACTTCCAGGAGTGCGGTACTCCGCAGCAGTCCGGCGGCGGCGGCGGCGGCGGCGGCGGCGGCTCCATCCTGATCAACAACACCGACCTCGGGGACACCTACCAGTACGCGGACGACTACGACGACGACGGCATCGAGGACCCCTACGACAACTGCCCGTTCGACGACAACCCGGACCAGGCCGACGACGACGGTGACGGCATCGGCACCGCCTGCGACAACTGCCCGGTCAACTTCAACCCGATCCAGGAGAACCTCGACGGCGACCTCGAGGGCGACCTCTGCGACGCCGACATCGACGGCGACGGCGTCGCCAACGCCGACGACATCTGCGAGGTCGTGCCCGACCCGCTGCAGAAGGACACCGACGGCGACGGCGACGGCGACGCCTGCGACGACGACATGGACGACGACGGCATCGACAACCTCGAGGACAACTGCCCGCTGGTGCCCAACCCGGACCAGCTCAACGAGGACCCCGACGTGTGGGGCGACGCCTGCGACGACGACGACGACGGCGACGGCATCCGCAACCTGTACGACAACTGCCCGTACGTGGCCAACTACGACCAGCTCGACATGGACGAGGACACCATCGGGGACACCTGCGACGCCGACATGGACGGCGACGTGGTGGTCAACCTGATCGACAACTGCCCCACCTGGTACAACCCGGAGCAGGTGGACTACGACCGTGACGGCGTCGGCGAGGAGTGCGACGACCGCTACTGCTACGTCGTGATGGGCGACCTCGACGAGTGCCTCGACCCGAGCGACGCGTTCACCGTCTACGCGCCCGACCTCGAGACCCAGACCGGCGACTTCGTCCGCCTGCGGCTGTTCGCCAACCGCGTCAACCAGCCGATGCGCTACACCTGGGAGATCGTCGAGGCCCCGGTGGGCTCCCACGCCACCATCGACAGCCCGACGGGCGCGGCCAGCGTCTCGACCCCGTACGAGTACCACTACCTCAAGGACCGGATCGTCACCTTCACCCCCGACAAGCCCGGGACCTACGAGGTCCGCGTGGTGGCCGAGCTGGTGTGGGAGGACGTGATCACCGGCGAGATGGAGGCGCGGGCCGAGACCTACGCGTTCATCGAGGTCACCGGGGACCCGCTGACCAGCTGCAACGCCAGCGTGACCGGCTTCGAGGGGACCCGCGGGTACTTCGGGCTCGCGGCCCTGATGGTCCTGATCGGCGGTCTCGTCGCCTCGCGCAAGCGCTAGCGGCGCGCCCGGCCCAACCTCGCGAGCGCGTCGCCCACGGGACTGGGCGGCGCGCTCGCCGTTTTGACGGTTTCTCTAGTACAATTCAAGAGGGGCACTTCTCCCCGGGGAGGCCAGAATGGTCGATACCCGTACCCGACGTACGCCCCGGCTGCGGTGGGGGATCCTGCCCCTCCTGCTCGCCGGCACCCTCCTGAGCTGCACCGACGCCGGACTCCAGCCCATCGGGGACGGCGTGAACTACGTCGACGACAAGCTCGCCATCTCCGGGACGTTCTGCACCTCGCCGGCCGACGAGGTCGCCTTCCCGGTCAAGATCCTGATCGTGATCGATCAGTCGGCCTCGCTGCAGTGCACCGACCCGGGCAACAACCGTCTGACGGCGCTGAACCAGGCCGGCTCCGCGCTGGACCCGCTGCCCAACGTCGAGTTCGGCGTCGTCGGGTTCGCCTCGTGGAGCCAGATCGTCGAGTTCACCCCCAACTGGAGCGAGGCCAGCGACGCCCTGGCGCCCGAGAACGGCGCGGGCGGGCCGGCCACCGACTACCAGGGCGCGCTGTCCACCGCGCTGCGGGTCCTCGAGGAGGACATGATGGACTCGGGCGCCGCCGAGGTGGCGCGCACGCGCTACGAGGTGGTGTTCCTCTCCGACGGGATCCCCGAGCCCCGCTGCAACGCCGGCTGCGACGACGGCGACACCCCGCCCGACAGCCTGTACGGCGTGTGCAACACCGACCAGGAGATCCCCGACGACGTCTACGTCGACTTCAACTCGCTGTGCCCCGACTACAACCAGCCCGAGCAGATCATGCAGAAGGTCCAGGACATCATGTCGCTGGGCGAGTTCTACGGCGCGGGCGACCTGACGATGAGCACGATCCTGCTGTTCGCCCCGCTGGAGGAGATCGAGCAGGTCTGCGGCGACGTCAGCATCTTCGGCTACATCAAGGAGGAGGCCGAGCCGCTGCTGATGCAGATGGCCGACGAGGGCAACGGGACCTACCGCGACGTCAACATCAGCGACGAGCTCGACTTCCTCGACTTCGACTACGAGTCGCTCCAGGCGCCGTACGAGATGTTCGAGTTCTTCGCGGTCAACACCGCCACGGTGCCCACCGAGACCGGGCACGCGACCGACACCGACCACGACGGCCTGGGCGACTCCTGGGAGTTCGAGCGGGGCTACGACCGGCTGACGCCGGACACCGACGGCGACGACTTCAGCGACCTGTTCGAGGCCCGCTTCGAGCTGCACGGCTTCGACGCGCTGCGCGACGACATCCCCGCCGTGGGCTGCGAGGGCACGCTGGACCGCGACGGGGACGGGCTGCTGGAGTGCGAGGAGAGCTTCCTGGCCACCGACCCGCTGCTGGCCGACACCGACGGGGATCGGATCCCCGACGGCATCGAGCTGCGCCTCGGCCTCGACCCGACGATCCACGACACCGAGATCGACCACGACTTCGACGGCCGGCTGTCCGGCGACGAGGTCCGCGCCGGCACCGCGCCGTCGATGTTCGACGAGGAGGACGCGCTGCTCAACCAGGTGCTGTACAGCGTCGACGCCGGGATGCAGCTGGTGGACCAGACCCGCTGCTACGGCTTCCAGATCCAGAACATCACGCTGGCGCCGACGCTGTCGGCCACCGACGGCGGCGAGCGCGGGCGCAACCGGATCCTGATCTTCGCCGAGGAGGAGCCGGCCGGGCTGGCCGGGACCCGCGGGCGGTTCCACGTCGCCTGCGTCCAGGCGCGCTACCTCGGGGAGACCTACAAGGACCCGCCCAGCGGGATGATCGAGGGCATCGACCCGTCGCGCTTCGTCGAGCTCGCCGAGTTCAACCCGCTGATCCACTGCCTGCGGCCCACCGACGACCCGGAGGGCGACGGCGGGACGGGCGAGGAGACGCCATGATCCGACGGCTGTGGTCGGCGCTGCTGCTCGCGGCGCTGCTCGTGCCGGGGCTGTCGTGCACCGACGCCTCGCTGATGACGCTGCCGCCGCCGCCGCCGCCGGTTCCGGACAACAAGCTGCAGATCGACGGCGGGGTCTGCACCCAGGCCCCCGCCGACCTGGTGTTCCCGCTGCGCGTGCTGTTCCTCGTCGACGCGTCCGAGTCGATGGAGGTCACCGACCCCCCCGACCCGGTCACCGGCGAGACCGGCCGCGAGCGCGCCGTGCGCGAGACCGCCGAGGCGCTGCTCGACGGCAGCGGCGACGTGGAGATCTCGGTGGTGCGGTTCTCGTCCGAGGCCCAGCCGATCACCGCCGAGCTGGACACCGACGGCACGTTCCTGAGCTACTTCACGTCCGACCTGGACTACGTGCTGACCAAGCTGCCGCTGCTCAGCGTCACCGACCGCACCACCAACTACATCCAGGCGCTGGCCGAGGGCTACGCCGAGATCCGCGACGAGCTGATGAGCTCCGACCAGCAGTCGCTGTCGCTGTCGACCTACCACGTGATCCTCATCTCCGACGGGATCCCCGACGTGGAGGGCGGCGAGAACACCACCAACAGCAACGAGAACATCCTCGAGGCGGTGGACGCGATCATGGATCTCGGCCGCCTGTTCCACATCGAGCGGATGACGGTCAACACCGCGCTGATCTCCTCGGGCAACCCCACCGTCGACGCCCAGGCCGAGGACCTGCTCGAGGCGATGGCCGACACGGGCCACGGGACCTTCCGCTCGTTCGAGTCCGGCGGGGAGCTCAACTTCCTGTACGTCGACCTGACCTCGCTGAAGCGGGTCTTCACGCTGCGCACCCTGCTGGTCCAGAACCTCAACGCCCTGGTGCTCGGCGACAACGTGGTGCCCGACTCCGACGGCGACGGGCTGTGGGACGAGTTCGAGCGCAAGATCGAGGCCAACCCGTTCCTGCCCGACTCCGACGGGGACGGGCGGCGCGACGGCGTCGAGTTCTTCTACATGCAGTCGGGGATGGACCCCCTCGATCCGCTGGACGCCCAGTGCTTCGTCCCCGACTACTGCTTCGACGACGACCCCGCGGACGGCGCCTGCGACAACGGCTGCACCGACGCCGACGCCGACGGGCTGTGCGACTGCATCGACGCGGACGCCGACGGGATCTGCGACCCCGCGAACTACGTGGACACCGACGGCGACGGCCTCGTCGACTGCGAGGAGCGCTACACCGGGACCAACCGCAACGGCGCCGACACCGACGGCGACGGCCTCGTCGACTTCCTCGAGCTGCGGTTCGGGACCAGCCCCGACACCGACGACGTCACCGACGACGTGGACTGGGACGCGGTCCCCAACGGCGAGGAGGTCCGCACCGGGACCGATCCCCACTACGCCAGCACGCTGGGCCGCTCGGAGCTGGCCTACCGCTACCAGCTGACCGAGTCCGCCGAGCTGGTCAACGGACAGACCTGCTACGACTTCCGGGTCACCAACATCACGCTGACGGAGATGGAGACGCCCCTGTTCCCGGACTTCCACAGCGTGGGGTTCGGCGGCCAGGGCTACTCGGGCCACAACCGGGTGCTCGTGATGGTCGGCGAGGTCCCGTTCGACGATCTCGAGAGCTACGCGCGCTTCCGCGTCGCCTGCGTCGAGGCCACCTTCGTGGTCGACGGCAACTACCGCGATCCGCCGTCCGGGCGCGCCGAGGTCCACGACGCGGACTTCGTCGACCTGGCCGAGTTCGACCCCGACGTGCACTGCATCCCGCCGGGAGGGAGGGTGGAACCGTGAGAACCGCCGCGATCGCCGCGCTGGCGACGCTGCTGCTGACGTGGTGCGGGTGCCCGGGAGACGACGACGACTCCGCGGCGCCGGACGACGACACCGAGGCCTGTCCCTGGGACGAGAACGACGACCCGTCGGCCCCGGACGAGCTGGTCGAGGGCACGCCCTACGAGGGCTACATCTGCCCGATCAGCGACCAGGACTGGTACCACTTCGCGATGGGCGGCGACCTGGTCACGGTCGACCTCGTGGTCGACGCGCCGGTGTCCCCGATCGACCTGACCTACACGCTGTGGGACACCGCCGCGACCGAGATCCAGGGCTCCCCCACCGCCAGCGAGTCGGCGGCCTCCACCGGGGGGCTGTCGATCATCCACGGCGTGCCGCTGGGCGAGCTGCTGGTGGTGGTCCGCGACCGCGGCGACGACGCCTCCGACGAGCGGCACCCCTACCTGCTGACGCTGACGTCGTCCAGCGACAACGACGTACACGAGACCAACGACAGCAAGGAGCAGGCCACCGAGGCCGGCGGCGCGGCGATGCAGGGCTACATCTCGTACCGCGGCGACGAGGACTGGTACGCGGTCGAGGCCCCCGACCGGGGGCTGATCGAGGTGATCCTGGAGATGCCCGCCGGGGGCATCGAGCCCCAGTTCCGGGTGCTCGACTTCGAGGACACCGAGCTGGTCAGCGCGGTCAACGAGGCCGGGACCCAGGAGGCCACCGAGCTGAGCACGCTGCAGTCCGTGGACACCGCCAACACGTACTACGTGGTGGTCTCCGACGACGACCGGACCGACGTGGACCCCGACCAGCCGTACACGCTGACGCTGACGGCGATGCAGGACCCCGACACCAACGAGCCCAACGACTCGCCAGGCGAGGCCGCCGGGCCCAGCGAGCTCAGCTGCGGCGGGGTGTGGAGCGGCTGGGAGGAGTACACCGGCTACCTGGCCTCCCCGGGCGACGCGGACTGGTACGAGGTCGGGCTCAGCGGCTGCGGCAGCGGCCTGCTCGAGTTCGAGGTCGAGTTCGCCAACCAGGGCACGCTGCCCCCCGAGATGCAGGCCTCGGTGCGCGTGGTCCGCGAGGCCGCCGGCAACCCCTGCGAGCTGGACCAGGACTGCCAGACGCTGCAGATGATCTGCAACGAGGACCTGGACTGCTCGACGTTCGGCAACCTGTGCCTGTCCACCGGGGGCGGGATCTGCGCCGGCGCCGGGGTGTGCCTGCCCAGCGGGAACTGCGGCGCGAGCCTGCTGTCGTACACCGCCGAGGAGCCCTCGCCGGGGTCGATCCACGAGGTGGTCCCGACGATGGGCCTCGACCCGCTGTGGATCGTGGTCAACGACTACCAGGCCGACAGCTACTCGCTGGACCACTCCTACGCGATGCGGATGCGGACCCGCGACGACCCCGACGGCCACGAGCCCAGCGAGGTCTACACCGCCGGGCCGCCCGACGAGACCTGGGGCGGGTACCACGCCCAGCTGGCCACCACGATCCCGGTGCACGACTGCACCCCGCCGAACTACACCGACTGCTGCGGCGGCGGCACCTGGGAGACCGGCTACCTGTCCTACAGCTTCGACCAGGACTGGTACCAGTACGCCCACCCGTGCCCCGGCGAGGACTGCATGGTCCGGATCAACTACGACCTCGACGGCGGCCCTGTGGACTTCTACCTGCGCGTGCTGTCCGGGACCTCGGGGTGGTTCGACAACATCACCAGCACCGTCGACGTCGCCAACCAGAGCGACAACACCGGCAGCTTCGGCGGGCTGGCGGCCAACGACGAGTGCTTCTACGCCTACCAGAACCACGGCGACTGGTACCGCATCCCGGTCCGCGACACGATCTTCCAGCAGGGAGACCCCGAGGGCGGGACGTGGGACTTCAGCTCCAGCCAGGCGTACCGCATCTGCGTCGAGCTGATCGAGCTGGGGTGTGCCGAGCCGCCGTGCGAGCTGTACAAGAACGGGTGCGGACAGCCGGGGAACTGAGATGCGGAGCTGGATCGGGATGATCGCGCTGCTGTGGGGCAGCCTGGTGTGGATCGGGTGCCCCGCGGACGACGACGACGCCACCCCCTCGGACGACGACGCCGGGGACGACGACACCGGCGACGACGACGGCTGGGACATCGTGCGGGTCGGCGAGCTCGACGTCGGGATGCAGTCGAGGCTGGTGGTCGCGTCCGACGGCGCGGTGTGGGTCGGGGCGTGGTCCAACCAGCCCTGGGAGGACGGGATCTGCGAGGAGATCGAGGTCGACCCGCCGCCCCGGCAACGCCACGACCTGTACCTCTTCGAGCGGCCCGCCGGCGGCGGCGCGTTCGTCGAGGACCTGGTGGACTCGCCGGTGGTGGCGTTCAGCCCCCAGGGCTTCGATCTCGCGGAGGACCCCCAGGGCCGGCCCGCGGTGGCCTACACCGGCGGCGAGCCGCAGATGCAGTTCTGCGGCGCCAACGACGCGGTGCTGGCCACCCGCGACGGGGGCACCTGGGTCCCGGAGACCGCGGGCGCCGAGAGCGGCGACTCCGCCACCGGGCTGCCGGCCAGCGACGCCGGGTTCGTGGTCGGGCTGTGGCCCGCGCTGGCCTACGACTCGGCCGGCAACCCCGGCGTGGCGTACAAGGACACCCACTTCGGCAGCATGCAGCACGACGACCAGTACCGCGCCGATCTCGAGTTCGCGATGGGCGGCGGCGGTTGGACCCACGAGGCCCCGGACCCCGGCGAGGGCGCCGCCGACTACAGCTCGATGGTGTTCGACGCCCAGGACCGGCCGGTGATCTTCTACGCGATCAGCGTCGACGCCCAGGGCGACAACCGCCACGGGGTGTGGGCCGCCCGCCGCGAGGACGGCGGCGAGTGGACGCGGGTCAAGCTGCACGTCGGCGCGATCCACCAGGAGGTGGCCTCGCTGGTGACGCCGGCGGGGCAGCTGGTGGCGGCGTGGTACTCCGAGGCGGAGAAGGCCGTCCGGCTGCGAACGCTCGACGATCCCGGTTCGTTCGCAGACGCCGGGGCGTGGACCGACGAGCTGGTGGCGACCAACCAGTACGACGAGGGCCGCCACGTCTCGCTGGCGCTGCTGCCCAACAACCAGCTGGCGATGGCCTACCACCGCTGCAAGCTGCTCACCGCCGGCGGCGGGGGCTGCGACATCAACGACGAGGCGGTGGTCTTCGCCCTCGACGAGGGCGGCTACTGGAGCCACGAGGTGGTGGACGCCGCCGAGGCGGGGTCGTGCGGGGAGTACACCTCGCTGGATATCGCCCCCGACGGTACCGCCTACATCTCGTATCGCTGTACGATCCAGGAGGACGGTGACTTCCTGTTCCGGATGTTCGTCGCCTCGAAGGACTTGCTGTGATGCCGAGCGCCCTGCACAGGATCCTGCTGCCCCTGCTGCTGATCGGCGGCTGCGCGGCCCTGGTGGGCTGCCAGGACGAGACCGGCAACTGGCTGGACGGCAGCCTGGCCGACAGCTACGACCTGCGGTTCACCTCGGTCCGCGCCCGGCTGTACCCCAGCGAGCTGTCCATCGAGTACGTCGCCGACGCCGAGGACGAGGGCGAGAAGGTGGCGCTGCGGGTGACACTCAACGTGGTCCAGGCGCCCCCCGAGGTCGGCGTGGTCTACGACCTGTTCGCCGACGGCCACGTGGGGCGCGGCGAGGGGTACGGCTCGGGGCTGCCCGACCTGGACTCCGGCACGCTGGAGCTCGAGGAGTTCGTGGCCGACCCGGGCAACCCCTGCGTCGGCGAGTTCGAGGCGGTGTTCAACACCGCCGACGACAGCCAGTACTCGCTGCGCGGCGGGTTCGAGGCCGAGCTCGAGATCGTGGACCTGTAGGGAGGAGGGCGGATGCGCGCCTCGAGGATGATCGCCGCCGGGCTGGGGCTCGTCGCGCTGATCGCCGGCGGCTGGGGGATCGCCAGCTGCACCGACGCGCACCTGTACGGCAAGGGGATCGACGACCCCTCCGCCAACCGCCTGGGGCTCACCGGCCGGGTGTGCACCGACGACCCGCGCAAGGCCGGGTTCCCGGTCAAGGTCCTGTTCCTCGTCGACACCGCGGCCGGACCGATGTTCTCGTCGTTCGACGTGGAGCTCCAGCGCCTCAACGCGCTGCGCGAGTCGCTGTCGATCCACGAGGGCAACGAGTCGTTCGAGTTCGCGGTGCTCGGGTTCGGCGCCAACGCCCGCGTGCTGGCCCCCGAGGAGGAGTACTTCACGCGCAACCCCGGCGAGCTGCAGAACGCCATCGCCCAGCTGGCGATCCCGCAGGGCTGCATCGCCAACAAGTGCCGCGACTACTACGACGGCTTCGAGCTGGCCGAGTCGGTGATCGAGGGCGACATGGCCAACCTGCTGGCCGGCGAGCGCAGCCGCACGCAGTACGTGGTGGTGCTGCTCACCGGCGGCCCGCCCGACCCGCTCAACTGCAGCTACGACTGCTGCGAGCCCGACGACGAGGAGTGCGACTTCTCGACCTGCGTCGAGGACTGGGACTGCACCACCGAGCTGCACGAGGACGCGATCTTCGCGCTGCGTCAGGACATCGAGAACCAGGGGGCGTTGTCGTTCAGCCTGCACGCGCTGCAGATCGCGGCCCCCGACCCGCTGCAGAAGGACCCGGGCCCGGAGCTGGACGCGGTCCAGGGGCTGCTGGAGAAGCTGGCCTTCGCCGGCGGCGGGACCTACGCCCGGTTCGACAGCCCCGACGCGATCACGCTGGAGAAGGTCGGGCTGCTCAAGCTCAGCTCGGTGCTGGAGGCCAAGTCGCTGATCGTGACCAACACCAGCACCCTGCCCGGGATGGACGGGGCGCTGACCGACAGCGACGGCGACGGGATCGACGACGAGACCGAGGCGCAGCTGGGCAGCAGCCCGGTGGCGCGCGACACCGACCTGGACGGGATCGGCGACCTGGTCGAGACGATGATCTCGTTCGACCCGACGGTGCCCGACGAGATCCCCAACGTGTGCCTGGAGCTGGAGGGGCACCCCTACTACAGCGACCTCGACGTGGACTACCTCAACGAGTGCGAGGAGCTGCTGATGGGGACCGATCCGACGCTGACCGACACCGACGGGGACGCGATCCCCGACTGGATGGAGGTCG
The DNA here is from genome assembly GCA_964584075.1 of uncultured Rickettsiales bacterium. Taxonomy (GTDB): domain Bacteria; phylum Myxococcota_A; class UBA796; order UBA9615; family CAYRNR01; genus CAZOYV01. Next base: position 22,821 of record CAZOYV010000092.1, read on the forward strand.
TGTTCGGCACGGACTACCTGCACGCCGACGCGCTGGCCGACTCCGACTGGGACGGCACGCCCAACGGCGACGAGCTGATCAACCACACCGACCCGCGCTCCAGCGACGCCAACTCACACCTGGCCAGCGCGTACCGCTACGAGGTCACCGACGAGGGCCTGGTCAAGGAGCCCAGCGTGTTCTCGCCGGGGACGATCCCGGGCGTGACCGTGACCGACGCCGGCGTCGACACCACCGGCGGCCTGGGCACGCTGCGCTACATCCTCGGCCAGGACGCGATGCTCAGCTGGCAGGACCCCGCCGACGGAGCCCCCGGGCCGTCCCAGGTGATCGACGGCGCCGGGACCTACCAGCTGCCGTCGTCGTCGGTGGTCAGCGGCGGCCTGGAGCGCTGGATCAACGTGGACGTCCAGCCGGGCCAGCTGCCGCCGTTCGACGGCGAGGAGCAGCTACTCGTCGAGATCGCCGAGCGCCACTGCCTGTCGTTCACCGTGCGCAACATCGAGCTGGTGGAGACCCTCGGCGAGGGCGACGAGAGCGGCAAGAACGACGTGTTCATCTACTTCGCCGAGTCCCCCGCCGGCCGGATGACGCTGCCCGGGCTGTTCCGCGCGGTGCACATCCCGGTGGTGTACCACCCCGAGACCGGGCGCGAGCCGCCGGAGGCACTGATCGAGGTCCAGGACGGGGAGTTCGCCGCGATCGGCTACTAGGAACGCTCCGATGAAGACGCTGCGCCTGCTGCCCCTGCTGATCGTGATGCCGCTGGCGGCCTGCCTCTCGGCCGAGGAGGTCTTCATCGGCTCCGGCCTGCCGGTGCTGTGCGACGACGCCTACTACATCTGCAACGTCACCGCCGGCTGCGTCCTCGACGCCGACCACTACCTCGAGGGCGTGTTCCCCGGGACCCGCCGGGTGGTCTACGTCAGCGAGACGCCCGAGGAGGACGTGCGGGTCCGGCTGTACCTCAAGGAGATGGAGTCCCCCGGCACCGAGATGCTGGTCCAGCTGTTCGAGCCCAACTGCACGATGGGCACCGCCAACTCCCGCGGCGTGCTCACCGACGTCGACCTGTTCGAGGAGGCCGGCGACGACCGCACGATCATCTTCGAGCTCTCCGTGCTCGACGACGGCGAGCACCTCGTGGAGATCTTCAGCGACGCCAGCGCGACCTACCTGCTCGTCATCGAGCCCATGTGAAGGCCGCCACCCTCAGCCCGAACCCGACTCGCACCAAGCGCCCGATCCGCCCCGAGGTTTCAGGAGGCACGGGCTGAACTGCCCGATCCGCCACCACGGCTCCGGATCTCGGCCGCTGCCCCTGACCGCCCCGGAAGCCGTGAAGGCCCCCATCGCTCCTCGAAAGCCGGGGACCTCTCCGCGCTGCCTGATCGAACAAGAGGAACAGGGGGCCGTCCATCACGGACGGCCACGCAAAGGAAGAGCGCGTCCGTCACGGACGGAGGCGCAGAGAGCGCCAAAGGATAAGGGAAAGGGGAAAAGAAAGGAGTAAAGGAAGTAAAGGAAAGGGGTCAGGCACTTACAATTACATTTATGCGACCATCTCAACGGAGAGGTCTCAGCGAAGGGGTCAGGCACTTACAATTACATTTTCACGGCCATCGGGTTGGCACCCGATCCCGACGGTGATAAGACCTCCCCGTTCGTTTCGTTCGGGGGCGGCAGATGCGACGACATCGGAGATCACGGACCGAGTGGCGCGCGCTCGGCGTGCTGGCGGCATGCCTGTCGATGGCGGGGCTGCTGGGGGGCTGCCCGGAGGACGGTTCGGACGACCCGTCGGTCCAGTGCACCCTGTTCCAGCAAGAGGACGGTACCTGGACCGCCCGGGTGATCACCAAGCACCAGGACGACGCCAGCTACTGGGACGGCTTCGAGGCCACCGCCGGTGGCGAGACGCTGGTCCTGACCAACGACGCGCTGGAGCGCTACGACGGCACGTGGAGCGAGTACCAGGTCCCGCTCGACGGCGACCTGAACCCCGGCGACGAGGTCCTCTTCGAGCTCTCCCACCCGGACCTCGGCTCGATCGACGTCGCGATGACCGTCTGCGACACGATCGAGGGCTACGAGACCGACCCGCCGTTCGACGAGTGGGCGGCCCGCGCCGTGGACGGCGACCCCGGCAACGACACGCTGACCGTCACCACCGACGCCCCCGGCCACGCCACCGACCTGATGGCGTCGCTGATGCTCTACGAGACCACCGACGGGGCCTTCGGCTCGATCCCGTTCCCAGTGGAGGACGGGTACGTCGCGGCGTACGTCGAGACGACCGAGGAGGTGGTCCTGCCCCGGGACGCGGACGGCGAGGAGTGGTCCACCTTCTGGACCACGCTCAGCGACCACTGGGAGGACTGCGCGGCCCTGTCGATCCAGCTGTACGTGCACTGGCAGTGGGACGACTACCTCACCTGGGGCGACGGCCTGGTCATCGAGGCCAAGCACGCCACGGTCGGCCTGCGCGACGAGATCCCGCTGGTGGTGCCCAGCGGTGGCTCGGGCGCGTGGCTGTGCGACTGTACCTGCCACTGCGAGACCTGCGACGGCGACACCAGCGGCACCGAGTACGGCACGGACCTGACCTGCGACGACGTCTGTCCCGGCGTCTGCGACCAGGCGTCCGAGCTGTGCGGGAGCTACACCGGCAGCGCCGACGGCGAGTGCGCCGGCCCGATCGACGCACCGGCCGACGTCGCAGACTGCGGTTCGAGCCTCCCCCCCTCCACGGGGTCCGGCGCGGCGTGCACGGTGGCGAATGCCGATGCCGCCCACGCCCCGGACGCGGGCCTCCTCCCCGGACTCGCCCTCGGAGCCCTCGCGCTCGCTCGCCGGCGCAGGTCGACCCTCCGGACGATCGGAGTATCCCGATGAAGACCGCCCTGTTCACGACCCTCCTGAGCACCCTCGTGCTGCTTGGCCTCGCCGGCTGCTCGCCGCCGGCGGAGTGCTGCTGCTGCTACTATGTGGACGAGTTCCTCAACGCCGAGTGCGCCGTCTTCAGCGCCGAGGAGCTCGGCTCGACGCTGCAGCAGCCATGCGGCGATCCGGACGACTACCCCGAGCCCTACGACCGCCCGTCGTTCATCTGCGGCTACAGCGAGGACACCATGAACGTCGCCGACCAGTACCAGGCCGCCGCCGACACCTGCGTCGCGGAGCTGGAACCGTGATCCGATTTCTGCCCGTGCTGTGCGGCCTGATCGCCGGTCTCGTCGGCTGCCCCGGCGACGACGACGACTACGAGATCACCACCGAGTGCGAGCTCGACGTGTTGCTGTCGTTCCCCGACGGGACCAACGCGGCGGTCACGTCGTGCCACGAGCCGACGATGGCGGGGACCTACGAGCTGCTGGCCAACGCGCCACCGGAGCTGCGCAGCGTGGACATGACGTTCGACACCAGCGAGCACGACACGGTGGAGTGCTGGGTGCGGATCGTGCAGGAGGGGATCTGCGGGTCCGGGTACTACGACCTGGCCCAGCCCAGCGGAGAGCTGGTGGTGGCGACGTGGGACTGCGACGGGGTGCTGACCGACAACGAGGACGAGGTCCACTTCGAGACCGGCTGGGTGCAGCTGACGGGCATCGACACCGGGGAGTTCAGCGGCGATCTGACCGGCGTGCCGACCCAGACCACCGTGGAGGGGGAGCTCGAGGCGGCCACCGCCGCGGGCGTCTCGATCAGCGGATCGTTCCGGATGATGACCGAGGTCACGGTCGTCGAGGAGGGCTCGGACGACTGCTTCGTGCTCGACAGCCCCCCGTAGGCCGGATCAGCGGCGGGTCGTCCGCCGGCGCGCCAGCAGCAACGCCAGCGCCCCCAGCGCCGCAAACCCCGAGGTCGCGGTGGGAGGCGTACCGCGCACCACCGCACAGCCCGACGAGCTGCTCCACGACAGGGCGTCGTTGACCGCGTCCTGATACTCGTCGTCGGGATCGAACTCGTCGCGCAACCCGAAGGTGGTGTTGGCGCCGGGACAGTCGACCTCGAGCCGCACGGCGCCGATGCCGTCGGCGGTCGTGACGTCGAACTGCGTCTCGAACTCGCTGATGTCGCGCACCAGGCCGGAGACGACCTCGACGTCGTACGGCGCGCCCAGGATCAGCTCCTGGTCGTCGGTGGCCATCGCCACGAAGACGTCGAAGTGCCGACCGGTGGGGTCGAAGCCCGACACGGCGATGCCCACCCGATCGACGCGGTCCACGCTGCGTACCGACAGCGAGTCCTGCATCTCGCCGATGCTCAGCAGCAGCTCGTGGGCGACGTCGTCGTCCAGGCTCACCGTCAACGCGTCGGAGCCGCTGTTCAGCTCCACGTGTGCCCCTGTCGCCGGCGACACCTGCAGATCCAGCCCGCTGTGGCCCAGCAGCTCTCCGCCGCTGCCCACCACGGCCACGCGGAAGACCTCGGGGCCACCCCGGTAGACGGCCACGTCCGTGTCGATCACGATGCCGCCCCACTGGACGTCGACCCGGTACGGGGCGCGCACGGTCATCCCCAGGTAGTCCTCCTCGGCGCCGTATCCGTCGACCACCTGCACGTCGGTGTTGCCCGGCTGCAGCGCCGACACCGTGGCCTCCACGCGAGCCGAGCAGCGGCCGTGGTCCTCCTCGACCAGCCACGCCAGCGCCGCGAC
>CAZOYV010000093.1:0-27388 GCA_964584075.1 uncultured Rickettsiales bacterium
GTGGTCCCTAGATCGTGGCGCGGAGACGGTCCCATCCTCGTGGCGCTTGACATCCAGATGCACAGAGCCGTCCTCGATGTAGCTCTCCCCGCCAGACCAACGTAGCTTTGCAAAACCCCCATTCGACGCCGCCGTTGCAACGTCTTCTTGAAGACTTCTCGCACCTGCGGCAATGCGGGCGTGAAGCTCCTCGCGCGCTTCCACTTGTACGCGGCGACGACGAAGTTGCACGACCGCCCGGAATCCAGATGTTGCAATGACTACGCATCCAAGCAGGATGACAGCGAAAGGCCACAGTTCGAGCAGGCTAGCCTTCATGCGCCAGCCCTCCGTTGCCCAGGCCAAGACGAGCCCAGCCACCACTGTTGCCGCTACTGTCTCGATGAGACACCAGACGACGCTGTTCTGCCAGTCTCGGTCCTCGTTGTCGGCCATGCTCAACTCCTCCTCGCAGAGGAGCCTGTCCCCGTGGCCCGGGGTCGTCAAGGCAAATTAGGACAATACCCGAAAAATACAAGTGCGACTGCATCGGAATCGACAAAGAACGATCTCGATAGACTGCGTCCCAGGCCGTCTACGGCAGCGACCGCAGGAAGTCCCGCATCACCTCGTAGCGCGCGTCGATCGTCTCGGGCACGGAGCGGTACGCCTGCCAGCCGGTGCGGAGCTCGTGGCGCAGCCGGGTGCGCAGCCGCGCGGCGGCGTCGGGGTGGGCGCGGGCGACGCCGACGAGGCCGCGGACGCCGCGGGCCAGCGGCGGGGGCCACAGCCGCTCGGCGAGGGCGCCGCGGCGGGTGCGGCGGGCGGCGTCGACGCCGGGCAGGTCCAGCGCCATGCTCAGCCCCCTCCCCCGCCCGTCCTCGTGGAGCAGCACCGAGGGCTTGCGCTGCGACAGGAACGCGATGTGGGCGTGGACCCGGTAGCCGACGTGGAGGTCGGTGGCGTCGTAGAACTCGGTGCGCGCCAGATCGCCGGAGGTGTCCACGATCTCGAAGCCGTACTCGGCGATGCGCGCGGCGAGCTGCCGGTTGTTGCGGGCGTCGGCGCCGGGGGTGAACGGGTCGTCGGCGCCGAGGCCGCGGTGGAACGAGGCGACCCGCTCGGCGGCGGGGAACACCTCGCGCAGCACGGCGGCGACGGCCACGCTCTGGTCGCGGTAGAGGTGGCGCTGGGCCGGGGTGTAGACCACGCGCTGGACCCGCTCCGGCAACCGCGCCGGCGTACCCAGCGAGGGCAGGTGGTACCAGGCCGGGCAGCCGGTCATCAGCGTGTTGGTGATCCCGTGGCGGCGCAGCACCTCCACGGTCAGCGGGTCGCGGCAGCCGAGGTAGGCGGCCCCCGCCGAGAACCGCCGCAGGGCGGCCCGCGAGGTGGCCGAGAAGTGGTACGTGCGGACCGACAGCGCGTCGCCGGGGAAGCCCTTCCAGCCACAGCCCATCGGGATCACCGGGGTCCGCAGGCGGTCCAGGTCCGGCACCAGCGGGTAGACCCCGGGGACCATCCGCGGCTGGTAGCCGGGCCCCCCCAGGATCACCACCGCGGCGGCCTCGTCGACCGCGTCGAGGTGGGGCGTCAGCGGCTCCCAGCCGGGCAGCCGCACCAGCTCGTGCTCGGGCCGCGTCTGGCGCAGCAGCGCCTCGGCGCGCTCGGTGATCAGGAAGTCGCCGAGGTTCTTCTTGGCGCCGGTGAGGACGACGTACATCGGCGCCGACGATGACACGACCCGCGCGGGCGGGCAACCGGGCGGGCGGGTGACCAGGCGATCAGCGGACGCGGTCGACGAGCCGGGCGAAGTCCAGCGGCGGCGCGCCGATCCCGAACAGCGCGCGGGGCAGGTCGCCGCGATCGGTGGCGCCGCGGGCGAGGGCGCGCAGCACGCCGGCCGCGTCGTCGGCGGCGACGAGCACGCCCTGCTCGACCAGATCGGCGATCGCCTCGTTCCAGTGGGGGGAGCGCAGCACCACCGAGGTGCAGGGGAACGCCAGCGCCTCGACGGCGACGGTGGAGAACTCGCTGACCGCGAGGCGGCAGCGCGCCAGCAGGGCGTAGGGGTCCTGGCCGGGGCCGGCGAGCTCGGCGCCCGCGTCCACGGACTCGCGGTAGAACGCGGCGGAGCCGGGCGCGCGGGGGTGGGGCTTGATCACCACCCGCAGGTCGCCGGCGAGGCGGGCAGCGAGCGCGGCGGCGAGATCGCGCATCCGGCGGCGCACGGGGTCGTCGTACTGGTCGAACAGCACGACGAGGTCGCGGTCCCCCTTCCGCGCGGCGGCCTCGGCGACGCGCGCGGCCAGCGCCGGGTGGCCGCCGACGCTCCAGCGGCCCCGCCAGTGGGGGGCGGCGCGCTCGAGCGTACGGCCGAAGTGGTCGCCGAACACCACGACGTGGTCCGGGACCGGCGAGTCCGGCGCCGCGACGGCGGGGTCGTCGGGCAGCACGTAGCCGGGGTGGCTGTCGTGGATCATGCCGTGCTGCAGCTCGATCAGCGGGATCCCGCGGCGGCGGGCCTCGCGCTGCAGCGGGACCCACATGCCGTACGAGTCGAGCACGAAGATCGCCCGCGGCGGGGCGGCGTCGAGCCAGCAGCGCGCCACGCGGGCGAGGCCGCGGCCGTACACCGCGCGGTCGTAGGCGCGCGCGGCGCCGGTGGGGCGCAGCGGGTCCAGCGCGGTCCGCTGCAGGGCGCCGAGCGTGGGGCCGAGCAGCGCCCCGCCGAGGCGGGCGCCGGCCAGCAGCGGGACCTGCACGGCGTCGACGAAGCACAGGTCGGGGCGCCCCTGGGAGGGCAGCCGCGCGGTGTTGAACTCCAGGAACAGCAGCCGGTCGCCGAGCTGGGCGCGCAGGTGCTCGGCGAACGCGCACTCCGGGCGGGCCGGGTCGCCGCTGCGGCGGTACCCCGACGACGACAGGACCCACACGTCCCGCGTCGGGCACCACCGGGGGTCGCGCTCGGCCAGATCGCGCAGCGAGGCGGCGACGGTCCGCCCCTCGGCGGCCAGCCGGGCGCGCCCGGACGGCTGGGCCGAGCGCCACGCGGACCGCTCGGCCCCCTCGAGGTACGCCGCGCGGTAGTGGCGCAGGCGCTCCAGCGGCCACACCGGGAAGCCCAGCACCCGGCGGGCCCACAGGTCCCCCTCCCGCTCGCGGCGCAGCACGGTCTCGATGGCGGCGTTGCGGCCCACTACGACTCCTCCCGGTTCCGCAGCTGCCGCCCCACGGAGCGCGCCGCGCCGAGCAGGTCGCGGCCGTCGAGCAGCACCAGCGCCGCCGCGAACCCCGCCCCCAGCCCCAGCCGCGGCAGCAGCGCCGCGCCGTCGCCGGACCACAGCGCCGCGGCGACCAGCGCCAGCAGCACGGCGCCCCGCACGTACTTGAACGGCACGGGGCGCGAGATGTGGCCGAGGATCCCGGCCAGCACGGCCTCGAGCGCGTGGGAGATCAGCGTCGCCCAGGCGGCGCCGATCATGCCGTGACGCGGGATCAGGATCAGGTTCAGGACCACGTTGAGGCTGGCGGCGGGCAGGGTCACGGCGGCCAGCCAGCGGGCGGTGCGCTTGTTGGCCATCGCCACCGCGACGCCCTGCAGGTAGTAGGCCCGGACGAACGCGCTCATCACCAGGATCGGCATCACCGTCGAGGACTCGGCGTACCGCTCGTGGCCCACCAGCGCGACGATCTCGGGGGCCAGCAGGCCGACGCCGACGGCCGCGCAGGCGACCATCGCCAGCGAGAAGAACGACAGCTTGCGGGCGCGGTCCCAGCCGGCGTCGGCGCGATCGCGATCCTCGCGCAGGAAGAACGGGACCCACGCCCGCTGCAGCCCCATCGCGACCATGAACACCGCGCTGGCCAGGTTGAACCCCAGCGTGTACAGGCCGGTCTTCTCCAGCCCCGGGCCGGCCGCCAGCAGGGCGCGGTCGGTGGCCGCGATGACCAGGCCCGAGAGCAGGTGGGGCAGCAGCGGCAGGCCGTAGACCAGGCCCGCGCGGAGCTGACCGCCGTCCACCGTGGCGCGCAGCACCTCGACCCGCCGCAGCGCCAGCACCGCCCCGACGGTGTAGGACAGCGACATCGCCAGCAACAGGCCCGGCGCCCCCCAGCGCAGGCCGAGGACCAGCGCGAGCACGCTGGCGAGCAGCACCACCCAGCGGCTCAGGTTCAGGCCTGTGTGGACCGCCGCGCGGCGCTGGAACTGCTGGTACGACAGCGCCAGCTGGAACAGCGCCTGGCCGGTGACGCCGACCAGCCCGGCGACGCCCACCGGCCACAGCGGCAGGTCGCCCATCAGCGGGCGGTACACCGGCCACAGCGCCAGCGCGGCGCCGGTGACGACGACCCCGGCGGCGCCGACGTAGACCACCAGCGACGAGGTCAGCCGACCCAGCTTGGCGCGGTCGTGCTCGGCGTCGACGCCGAGGCGCAGCAGCGAGTGGGTCTGGGCCGCCAGCGCCAGCGCCACGACCACGTTGACCAGCTGCTGCACGACGCCCACCGCGCCGTACTCGGCGGTGTCGAGCAGGGCGGTGTACAGCGGCAGCAGCAGGAAGTTGCCGGCCCGCATCAGGAACAGGCCGGCGGTGTACAGGCCCCCCTGGCGGAACAGCCGGACGCCGGCGGAGCCGCCCATCAACCGTCCAGCAGGTGGTCGCGGGTCAGGAAGTCGTCCTCGGCCAGCGCACGCCGCAGGGGGCGGCCGAGGACCCACTCCAGCGCGGCGGGCGGCAGCCCGAACGCCGGCCGCTTGATCAGCAGATCGCCGTCGGCGAGCACGTGGCCGGCGGGCAGGTCGCGGGCGGCGACCAGCGAGCGGCGGGCGTTGCGGCGCGCCGCGTGCTCGCCCGGCAGGACCCGCTTGCGGCCGTCGCCCTCCACCGCGCGCAGCAGCGCGACGCCCTCGCGGAAGCGGCGCAGGTCGCCCTGGTCCATCGCGTGGTAGTGGTCGTTGCCGGGCAGCGTCTTGTCGTGGGTGAAGTGCTTCTCGAGCACGAGGGCGCCGAGCTGCCAGGCGCGCAGCAACACCAGCATCGCCGGGTCGGGGCGGGTGTGGTCGGAGTAGCCCACCGGGTGGTCGGGGAACGCCGCGCGGAGGTGGCCGATGGCGCCGAGCTGGGCGTCCTGCAACGGCGTGGGGTACTCCAGCACGCAGTGCAGCAGGGCGATCTGCTCCGGCGGCAGCTGCTCGCGCAGCAGGCGCACCGCCTCGTCGATCTCGCCGAGGTGCGAGGCGCCCGTGCTGAGCAGCACCGGCTTGCCGTGGGCCGCCACGGCGCGCAGCAGCGGGCCGTTGGTCAGGTCGGCCGAGGCGACCTTGAAGAACGGCATGTGCGCGGCCAGCCCCTCCACCGCGTCGAGGTCGAACGGGGTCGAGCAGAACGCCACCCCGCGGGCGGCGGCGTGCTCGGCCAGCGCCACGTAGTCCTCGAGCTCGAGGCCGTCGAACTTGCGGAACAGCTCGAACTGCGAGGTGGTCGGCTCGCTGTCCAGGTCCCAGTACGACGGGGAGTTGCGCGAGGCCAGCTTGTGCGCCTTGTAGGTCTGGAACTTGACGCAGTCGGCGCCGCCCGCCGCGGCCAGGTCGATCAGGCGCCGCGCCAGCGCCAGGTCGCCCCCGTGGTTGACGCCGATCTCGGCGATCACGTACGGGCCGCCGTTCCCCAGGAAGCTCGTCTCGGGCCGGCGTGCAGGGTCCATCACAGCTCCACGATGGCGCGGATCACGCGATCGCGCCCCCCCTCGAGGTCGAGGCGCGCCATCCGCGCGCACAGCGAGTCGCGCAGCGCCCGGGACTCGAGCAGCCCCTGCAGCGCGCCGCGGATCGCCCCCGGCGTGACCTCCTCGCCGAGCCCGAGGAACAAAAACCCGTTCTCGGGCGAGGCGAAGGTGTGCTTGAGCTCCACCTGGTTCTGGGCCAGCACGATGGTCGGGACGCGCATGTGGGCCAGCTCGTAGAGCGTCCGGCCGGCGGAGCTGAACGCCACGTCGCAGCGGTCCATCACCTCGCTCATCATCGGGACGTCGCGCAGCAGCTCCAGATCGGCGCCGTGCTCGCGCCACTCGTCGCAGCGCTGCTGCAGCTCCTCGAACGGGGACAGCCCCATCCCGGCGACGACCGTGATCGGCACCGGACAGTCCCGCGCGATGGCGTCGAGCACCTTGTAGGTCAGGCGCCCCGGGTCGGTTCCGCCGAAGGTGACCAGGATCCGCGCCACGTCCCCGCCGCGGTCCTTCCGCGCCAGCGCGCGCCAGGCGTCGGTGTGCCAGCTCTCGCCCTCGGGCAGCGCGGGCCGCTCCAGGTGGCGGAACTCCTCGCGCAGGCAGTAGACCTCGGGGCCGAACCAGCGCCCGTCGGCGGGGGCGCTGTCGTCGGCGGGGTACAGCGCGTTGAACACCAGGTCGGCGTGCTCCAGCCCGGCGCCGCCGTCCTCGAAGGTCACGATCCGGAGCCCGGCCTCGCGCTCGGCCCGCAGGTGCTCGGCGCGGGTGTCGAGCTCGTCGTGGACCACCACGTCGGCGCCGAACGCCAGGATCGCCGGCAGCATCACCGCGCGGGGGACGACCTCGACGGGGAAGTACGCTTCGCGGAGACGCTGGATCGCCAGCTCCTCCATCGGATCGCAGAACACCCGCACGATGTGACCGGTGAGCGACTCGATCAGCGTCATCGCGCGGGTCACGTGGCCCAGCCCGACGCGGCGGTGGCCGATCACGACGAACGCGACCCGGCGGCGCCCCAGCGCAGCCTCGGCCATCAGCCACTCGTCGGGGCCGTCGATGTCGATCGCCTCCAGCGGCTGCAGCTCCTGGAGCGCCAGCGCGGGCCCGAAGCGCGACGTCGCGGTGACGTGGGCCCGCCGCGTGGCGACGACCCCGCCGGTCTCCTGCAGCCGCCGCGGCAGCGACTGGCGGTTGACCCGCGCCGCGTAGTCCGGCACCGGAACGCCGTCCTCGAGGCGCCACGCCAGGTGGGTGTCGTCGGTGGCGGTGAGGATCGTGTCGAGCCCGGGATCGTCCTGCAGCCGCCGGACGATGCGGTCGATCGTGGCGGGCCGCAGCAGCGGGCTGGTGGGCTGCACGGTGAGCACCAGGTCGCAGGCCTCGCCGCGCTCCTCGAGGCGGATCACCGCGTCGTGGATCACGGGATCGAGGGTCACCGCGTCCTGCGCCAGCTGCGGATCGCGCTTCAGCACCTCGGCGCCGAAGCGGCCGGCGACGCGCGCGATCTCGTCGCTGTCGGTGCTGACCACCACGCGGTCCACCTGCTCGGCCGCCGCGGCGGCCTCGATCGACCAGGCGATCAGGGGCTTGCCCCCGAGGGGGCGGAGGTTCTTGCGCGGGATCCCCTTGGACCCACCCCGCGCCGGAATGATCACGACGGTTCGCATCCCCGCCGGATGCTGACGCGTCCGCGGGGGCGCGTCAAGCGCCGGAGCGCGCGCCCGTGGCCCGGCCGTCGGGCTTGCGGTACCCTCTCGTCACCCCGATGCCCCGCGCCGTCCCCCCGCTGCTGTTCGCCCTGGCCGTGATCGCCCACGTGGGGCTGATGGTCTGGCTCGGCAACCCGTGGCCCGGCGGCTTCAAGTCCGACGGCAACGTCTACCTCGAGCTGGCCCAGAACCTGTGGCTCCACGGCGAGTACGGCAGCCGCGTGGCGGTGACCTACCCCCCGCTGTACCCGATGATGATCGCCCCCACCACGGCGCTGCCGGGGCACGAGGCACGGTTCGCCGGGATCTACGCCCTGCACGCGCTGTGGCTCGCCGCGGCCTCGCTGCTGCTGCTGCCGATGCTGCGCGACGGCTTCGGGCGGACGCGGGCGTGGGTCCTGCTGGCCGGGGCCCAGCTGGTCGGCGGCGCGACGATCGCGTGCTTCCACCCCCAGACCGAGGCCCTGTTCGCCGCCCTGCTGGTGGCGGCCACCGGGCTGGCGTACCTGGCGGTCAAGGCCCCCTCGCCGGGGCGCTGGTTCGCGCTGGGGCTGGTCTGCGGGCTGGCCTTCGCCACCCGCCGGATGGCGCTGGCGCTGGCGCTGGCGCTGGCGGTCCTGCTCGCCCTGGAGGCCCACGCCGCGTGGCGCCGCCGCGAGCCGCTGCCGTGGCTGGCGGCGCTGTGGACCGGCGTCGGCGTCGGCGTCGGCCTGCTCCCGGAGGCGATCGCGACGCTGCTGCAGGGCCAGGTGATCGAGGCCTACAGCGGCAACCCGGTGGCCGGCCACCTCAAGGCCGGGGCCAAGGCCCTCGCCGGGCCGCTGCGGCTGCTGGAGCTGCTGCGCGTGTTCGGCCGCCACCCGGCCTACCTGTGCCTCACGACGCTCGGCGCGCCGGCGGTGCTGTGCGCCGCGCTGCACGCCGGGGTCGCCCGCGAGGAGGGCGACTCCCGGGCGCTGGGCCGCACGGTGGCGTTCATCGGGGTCACGATCCTGGGGCTGGTGGGGATGACGACGCTGCACATCGTGCGCTACACGTTCCGCGCCGGGGTCGGCAGCGGCTGGGACCTGTACCCCCGCTACATGGACCCCGTGGAGGTCCCGCTGCTGCTGGTCGGGATCGCCGCGGCGGGCTGGCTGCTGCGCGAGCGCGGGCTGGCGGTGGCCGTCGCGCGCGTGCGCCTCCGCGCCGCGCTTCCCTGGGTGATCACGTTCGCGATCGGCGCGGCGATCGGCGGACCGCTGCTGCGCTCGAGGGGCGGGCGGCTGCCGTCGGTGGGGGCCCTCGAGGAGTGGGGCTTCGGGGTCACCGCGCCGTGGCTGTTCCTGGTGCTGGTGCTGCTCGTGCTGGGGCTGAGCCTGTGGTGGTGGACGCGCGGCCGCTGGGCGACCCCGTGGACCCTGCTGCTCGCGGCGCTGTTCTCGTGGGGCGTCTCGACCCACTCGGTGGTGTCCCGCGCCGGGGGCGACGCCGAGTCCCCGGCGATCCCGATCTACGACACCGACGTGCTGCGCGAGGCCGGGCCCGCGGCGCCCATCGCCGTGATGGTCGAGAAGCCGGGCTCCAACTCGCGGTACTACTACGAGCCCGCGTTCCGCAGCGACCACGTCGTGGACTTCCTGCCGCCCGACGAGGTCGTGGCGTGGGCCGAGGACCACCCGGACGGCTTCGTGCTGGTCCGCAGCGAGGACCAGGCCCCGAGGCTGCGGGTCGTGGCCCGCAAGGAGGGCTGGCAGGCCTACCGGAGCTGGAGCGCGCCATGACCGACCGTCCCGCGGTGATCTCGTTCATCGCCCCCTCGGGCACGGGCAAGACCACCTACCTCGAGGCCCTCATCCCGGCGCTGGTCGCGCGCGGGCTGCGGGTCGGCGCGATCAAGCACGACGCCCACTCGTTCCAGATGGATCGCGAGGGCAAGGACACCGCCCGGCTGCGGGCGGCGGGCTCGACCCGCGTCGCGATCGGCAACGACCGCGAGATCGCGGTGTACGGCGACGCCGGCACGACCCGCTCGCTGCCGGCGCTCGTCGCGCTGCTCGGGGACGTCGACGTGGCGATCGTCGAGGGCTACCGCGAGGCCGACGTGCCCAAGGTCGTGCTCGCCCGCCGCGGCGCGCCCCAGGCGCCGTACGACGCCACCTCTCCGGGCGTCGTCGCCGTGGTCGCGGACCACCCCCAGCCGGGGGGGCACCCGCACTTCGCGCTGGACGACCCGGACGCGCTGGCAGGGTTCCTGGTGGAGCGGTTCGGGCTGTAGGGGGAGCTCAGTCCTCGTCGGGATCGAAGTCGGACAGCAGGTCGCCGAGCTTGCCGAACGAGACCTTCTCCTTCTTCTGCTCCTTGAGGAACGCCGACACGTCGCGATCCTCGCCGCCCTCGGGCTCGGCGAGGCTCAGCGTCACCCGGCGGCGGCGGGGGTCGACCTCGATCACGTCGGCCTCGATCTCGGCGCCGACCTTGAACTTGCGGTGCAGGCTGCGGTCCTTGGGCACGCCCGTCCGCGAGACCGGGATCAGCGCCGTGATGCCGGGGGCGAGGGTGACGAACACGCCGAACTTGGCGATGTTCTCGATCGTCCCCCTGGCCTTGGTCCCCACGGGCCACGACTCCACCGCGGCGGCCCATGGGTCCGGCTCGATCTGCTTGTGGGACAGCGAGACGCGGCGCCGCTTCTTGTCGAAGCCGAGCAGCTTGACCTGGATCTCCTGGCCCTCCACCAGCACCTGATCGGCGTGGCGCACGCCGGGATCCCAGCTGACCTCGGTGTTGTGGACCAGCCCATCGAGCCCGGGGGCGAGGCACACGAACGCCCCGAACGCCTCGAAGTGGGTCACCGTCCCGGGGTAGACCTCGCCCTCGACGAACTCCTCGCCGAGCCGGTCCCACGGGTTTCCCTCGACCATCCGGATGCTCAGCGAGAGCTTGCCGCTCTGCTGGCCGTAGCGCAGGACCTTGACCTTCACCTCCTGGCCCGGGGTCAGGAACGTCATCGGGTCCTCGACCCGCTCCCAGCTGAACTCCGAGGTGTGGACCAGGCCCTCGAGCCCGCCGATGTCGACGAAGGCGCCGAACTCCTTGACGCGGGCCACCTTTCCGTCGTGGACCTGCCCCGGCTCGATGGCGCCGATCAGCTCCTGCTGGCGAATCCGTGCCTCCTCCTCGAGCACCTTGCGGCGCGAGACCACCACGTTGCCGCGGCGCTTGCCCATCTCGAGGATCTTGAAGCGGCTGATCATCCCGACGTACGAGTCCGGGTCCTGGGGCTGGTGCAGGTCGACGTGCGATGCCGGCAGGAACGCGCGCATCCCGGAGATGAAGACCTCGTAGCCGCCCTTCTTGCGGGCGCTGATCTTGCCCTCGATGGGCAGGCTCTCGGCGAAGCAGCGCTCCAGATCGTCCGCCGACCGGGCGCCCAGCGCCAGCTTGCGCGACAGCCGCAGGGCCTGCCCCCGTCCCTCGCCGGGCAGCACGTAGACGTCCAGCTCCGACCCCTCGGTGGGCGGCGTGGTGCCGTCCACCGAGTGGAAGTCCTGGCGGGCGACGATCCCCTCGACCCCGCCGGGCAGCTGCAGGCGCAGCTCCTCGTCGGACACCACCAGCACCGTCCCGCGCACGATCGTGCCGGGCGCAATCGAGGGTGCGGCCCCGTCGTCGGCCTCCGCCTCGGGCGGAGTCTCGGCCTGGTCGGCCGGCGGCTCCTCCGAGGTCGCCTCCGGCTCGGCGATGGGCTCCGGCTCCGACCCGGGCTCGGTTTCCGTTTCCGGCCGAGGCTCGACGGCCTCTTCCGGCTTGCTGTTCTCGTCCTCGGGCATCGTTCCGCGCTCCGAAATGGCGCGGGGAAGGATAAGAAAACCCCTAGAACATGTCCATCGCGCGCCGCAGGAGCTTGCGCGCGAGGCTGCGGCGCGCGTCCTCGAGCTCCCGTCGCAGGCGCCGGTTCTCCTCCTCGAGGACCCGCACCCGCTCCCGCAGCCGCGCCACGTCTCCGGTCTCGGGGCCGCGCCGCTCCAGCTCCTCGAGCCGCCGCTCCAGATCGGGGTCACCCCCGCCCACGCCCCCGCTGGCGAGGATCTCGTGCAGGCTCTCCAGCGAGTCCGCGATCTTGCGGTTGCTGTCCGCCATCGGCGCCATCGCCTGGGCGATGCCCTCGCGGATGATCTTCGCCACGGTCTCCGCCCCGTTGCCCGACGCCGCCGGCAGCGACGGCCCGCGCTCGTCGTCCGGCATCTCCGCGTCGATCACCTTGCCGTCACGAGCCTCCTCCAGCGCGCGGCGGATGTCTCCGGTGGAGCGCTCCTCGTGGTACAGCCGGTCGATCAGCTGGAACACCGGCAGGTCCGCAGCCGGGTAGCGCACACCGCGGAACTGCTTGGGCCGCCGCAGCGGGTGCAGGAAGTCCTGGAACAGCTTGGCCCGGTATCGCGTCGTGGTGCTCGGGATCCCCAGCAGATCCGCGATCTCGACCAGCGTGTAGAGCTCCTCGTCGGCCATGCTTCCTCCAGGGCCAGGGGGGATGTTGGAACCGTATTGTACGGACAACCAGATCCAGTGTCGATACAACTATGTTTCAACCTGTATTTACTGGCACTTACCGGAGTTACGACAGGTTTGTCCTCCAACGTCTGGGTCGGAAATTCCAGCAGCGTTGTTGGAGCTGGACGAGCGCCGTCGCCAGGCTATCGCCGGACCCGCGCCGCGGCGGCCCAGGCCCCGACGGCGAGCACGAACAGCAGCCCCGCGGCGACGAGCCCGAACTTGACCGCGGCGCAGCGCCACGCCACCACCGGCAGCGCCGCGTGGCGGGCCCCCAACAGCAGCGCGATCAGCGCGGCGTTCTCGACGGCGTCGAGCAGCGCGGCGGCCAGCGAGCCCCACGACAGCGCCGCGGCGAGCCAGGCCAGCGCCCGGCTGCGAGCCGCCAGGAACGGCACGCACAGCGCGCAGCCCAGCGCCAGGCACGACCCGTAGGCGACGAGGAACAGGTAGTCCAGGCCGAGGTCGACGCCGGCCAGGACCCGCCCCGGCTCCCCCCATCCCGCCAGGATCGCCTCCACCGTGGCGAGGTCCCCGGCGAACTCGTAGGTCACGATCCCCCCTGGCGCGGCGTCGACCACCAGTCCTCCGCCGAGCCACTGCATCGCGACGGCGACCCCCACGGTCGCCAGCAGCGCGATCACGAAGGCGATCGTCCGGGCCCGCGGCGGGAGCCAGCGGGCGGGGTGGAGCGGCTCGTCCACGGTCAGGCCTCCCCGGCGCAGGTCCAGCGGACGCGCGCCTCCCCGGTGCGCTGATCCCAGCGCTCGTGGAAGGCCTCCTGGCCCTCTGCGTCCGGGGCGAACCAGTCGACGTCCGCGGGCGCGACGAAGTGGTAGCGCTCCTCGCCGCCGCCCGCGCAGGCTCGCGAACCGGTCTCGCTGCACCCCTCGCTGGTGTAGTGCTCGACCCAGCCAGGGCACTGGCGCCACCAGTCCGCCTCGCCGCCGCGGAGCTGGACGAAGCAGGGCGGCTCCTCGCAGGAGACCGCGACGACCTCGACGTCCGGTGCGCACGCAGCGGCGGCGGCGCGGAAGTTGGCCTCGAACCACCCCGGTTCGTGGATCTGCGGAGGGTCCTCGGGCCAGGCGATGGGGTCCCCGTACCGCTCGCGCTCGAGGGTCTCCTTGCGCAGCTTGTGCGCGGCCAGGTCCTGCTCCAGCTGCGCGATCTGCGCGTCCAGGCCGTCGGCGGACGGCGCGACCACGTCCCCTGCCGACGGGGCGACGTGGCTCGCCGTGGCACGCGGCTCGCCGGCCGGCGGCTCCTCCCCGGCGGGCCGGGTCCAGCGACCGATCAGGTAGCCCAGCACCAGCACGGTCCCGAGTGACGCGATGCCGAACAGCAGCATCCGTGAGTCCATCGCTATCGCTCCCCCGGCGGGTCCGCCGGCAGCGCCGCCGGCCCGCCGCGGAGCTCCACCTCGTAGCGCTCCGCCAGCTGTTCGTACACCGCGATCTCCCGCTGCAGCTCGGCCACCCGGGCCGCCGCGACCGGGTCGACCTCGGTCTCGGGTGCCGCCGCCTCCGCCGCCGGGTCCTCCAGCGAGTGGTCGTAGTTCAACCCGGCACCCCCGGGCGTCGAACCCGGCGTCCGCGGCTCGAACTCCGCCGGGGTCGTGGTGCGCCCGAAGAAGAACGCCGCCACGAACCCACCGACCAGCACCACGACGAACCCTCCCCAGCCCCGGTTGCCACCCGTCCTCATGCCACGCCCTTCCCTTCGGCGCCCAGTGTACGTCACCACCCCGGTCGCGATGGACGCGAGCCCCGCCGAGGGGTCGTTCGAAACGCGGAACGGGAGCCCGTCATGGGCTCCCGCTCCTCGGGGACCAGGGGGGTCGGGAAGAGAGACCCTGGCTTCCTACCAGGTGATGTGCAGCTGGTAGTCGCTGCTGGTGTCGTAGCCGTTGACCGAGACGTAGATCTGGCCGGGGCCGTCGACCTGGCAGGTCTCGTCCGAGCCATTCTGGTACGGGCGGCAGTCGTAGTCGTCCAGGGTCGGCTGGGCGCCGATGCGGACGTACAGGTCGGCGTCGCCGTTGCCCGAGAGCACGGCCTTGAGGTACCGCGTGTCGGCGACGTTGTAGGGACCGAAGTGGTTCCACTCGCCCTGGGCCACGGTGCCGGACTCGTCGGCCGTGCCGGTCTCGGGCTCGTCACCGGGGTCGTCGCCGGGGTCGTCGCTGCCACCGTCGGCCGGGTCCCAGCTGACGGTCAGCACGAAGTCGCTGGTCTGGGCCCACCCGGTCACGCTGACGTAGATGTCGCCGGGGCCGTTGAGCTCGCAGCTCTCGTCGCTGCCACCCTTGTAGGGGCGGCAGTCGTAGCTGTTCGTGGTCGGCTGGCTGCCCTTCTTGACGTACAGGTCGGCGTCCCCGGTGCCGGTCATCTCGGCGATCAGGGCGCCCGCCTCGGCCACTCCGAAGGGACCGTAGTGCTTCCACTCGTCCTTGGCGACGGTGCCGTTGTAGGTCTCGGTCTCCTTCTCGCCGCCCGGGTTGACCACGTCGCCGACGCTCATGTCGAGGATCTGCTTGACGTTGGCGTACTTGATCTTGCCACCGGCCTTGGAGGCGCCGGTCTGCGTGATCGGGAGCCACAGGAAGTCGGGGTGGTTCTTCTTGCTGCTGCCGACCCACTCGCCACCGATGATGCGGCCCTCGCCGTCGAGCTCGAGGACGTACTCGTAGTAGTCCTTGTGGGTGTACTGGTTGATGTTGTCGGCCAGGTTCCCGTCGGTGCTCGAGGCCGACTCGCTGATGTACGAGCTGGTCATCTTCATGTGGAACCACTGCACGGCCTCGTCGTTGAAGACGTAGGCGTCGGCGGCGGAGCCGTTGTAGGCGATCTTCAGCTCGAAGTCCGAGGTCTCGGCGTAGCCCTGGACGCTGACGAACACGTCGGTCGGGTCGCTACCCTCGGGCACGGTCAGCTCGCACACCTCGTTGCTGCCCCCGGCGTAGGGACGGCAGTCGTACTCGCTGGCCGTCGGCTGCGCGCCGAGGCGGACGTACAGGTCGGCGTCGCCACCGCTGCCCTCCATGCGCACCTTGATCGAGGCGCCCGCGTTGACCGAGTAGGCGTCGAAGTGGACCCACTCGTTCTTGGCGACGGTGCCGCTCTTCTCGTCGGTGTCGCCGCCGGTGGCGGTCACGCCCACGAGCTCGTTGGCCTTCTGCCAGGTGATCTCCTCCTTCTTGGTGACCTCGAACCCGCGCATCGGCTGGTTCCAGACCTGGTAGTCGAAGGTGCGGTCCTCGGCGAACGAGATGCCCTTGATGCCCAGGAAGTTGGTCGCGATCACGTGGAACGTGCCGGGGTTGGTGTCACGGCAGTCGCCCTGCGGCCGGTCGAAGGGGTCGTACTCGATCTCGCCGGCGTCGTCGTTGTCGTTGCAGCGGCTGCTCAGGAACTTGGTGTTGGTGCTGGTGTACAGCAGGGTCATCAGCGCCTTGATGTCGTTGACCTCGAAGGTCACGCCGTTCATCGTGACGGGCTCGACCGGCTCGGGCTCCAGGATCGCGGCCGGGGTCCAGCCGTGGCACAGGCCCCACCAGGTGGGGATGCAGTAGCCGTTGTCCTCGCCATCCCGCTTGGCACACTTCTCGCCCATGCTGCTGTCGCACTGGCTGTCCTGGGTGCACGCGGTGCGGTGGGAGTTGTCGTCGATGCCGTGGTACTGCGAGACCGCGTCCTCGATGCCCTCGATGCCGAACGCCTCGCCGTACTTGGCGGCCGGCGACAGGGAGTTCGGGCCGTCCCACTTGTAGTTGATGCTGTCCTCGTAGGTCGGCCAGTAGGACCCCGCCCACGGGATCGGGTCGGCCTCGCCGCTGGTCGGGAGCGCCGCGAGCTCGTACTCGAGGTTGTTGTCGAAGATCGAGGGATCGTCGTTGTAGCCCCACGCCTCGCGCGGTGCGCTCTTCTCGTCGTCCATGTTCCAGGTGTCGCAACCCGTGGTGGCGAGCGTCCCGGCGGCGACCAGCAGCAGGGTGTTGATGACCTTCTTCATGACCTTGCCCATCCCGTGTCGTCTGGTGTGACACACCGCCCAGTCGGCGTGTCGACCCTGGAATCAAGCAAGGCGCGGGCCAACTCATGATTTCCGGAGAACTATTTTCTATATCCTGATTTTGTCCTTTTGTTTCTTGCACTTGCCGCCTGTCACACTCGTGTGCCACCGCCGGTGAGCCCGATTCAGAAACTGTGCCAAGGGGTGTGTCAAGGTGTGCCAGCGGGGTCGTCACGCGTCGTCGCCCGAGGCGAACGGGTCATCCCCGCCGCGGGCCAGCCGCGACCACGCCGCCCGCAGGTACTCCCGGGGGCGCTCCCGCCGGTAGTAGCGGCGCACGGCGTCGTCCGGGCAGCGCGGGTCCCGCCGGGCCGCCGCCTCGCCCCAGCCCACCAGGAAGCCCAGCGCCTCCCGGCGGGGCCGGCGCACGGCGTACGCCGCGGTGCGGGCCGCGACCAGCGCGGGGTGCAGGTCCAGGAACCACGCGTAGTGCCCCTTGCGGCGGTACCCGGCGAACGCGCCGAAGCGGGTCGCGGTGGGGCGCGACTGCGGCACCACCAGATCGGCGTACAGCCGCCGCCGCCAGCCGCGCAGGCCCGCCAGCGCGTTGGCGATCCCGTCGTACCCGGGGTAGGGCGGCAGCCCGCCGATGTCCGCGAGGCACGCCACCCGGAAGACCTGGACCCCGCCCCGCGGCAGGTCCAGGCGCTGGTACCGCTCGACCCGGCCGGTCCCGCCTGCCCCGGGGCTGACCACCACCCCGCTGCCGACGCCCAGCCGGGGGTCCCCGCCCATGCGCTCCAGCAGCCGCCGGTAGTGGTCGCTCGGCGGCGCCAGATCGGCGTCCAGCACGCCGGCGTAGGCCGGCTCCACGCCCGCCCCGCGGGCGGCGCGGAGGGCGTGCTCCAGCCCCGCCCGCTTGATCCGTGCGACGTGCCCCCCGAGGTACTCGCCGGCCGCCTCCGGGGAGGGCACCACGCTGATCCACGGGCGCGTCGCCGCGGCGCGCTCGAGCCAGTCGCGCGACCCGTCCGTGGAGCCGTCGTCGACCACCGCCCAGTGCACCGGCGGGTGCTCCTGGCCCTCCACCGCGGCGAGCAGCCGCGGCAGCTCCCCCCGCTCGTCGCGGACCGGCGTGGCCAGCACGTACGGCGGCGCGCTCATCCGTCGTCCCTCCCGCGCGGAGGTGGCCGCAGCGGGGGCGCGTCGCTGTCCGGCTCGATGGCGCGGCCCAGCACCCGCCGGCAGTCGGCCTGCCACCGCAGGTGGCGGGCGCGCCGCTCCTCGTACTCGGCGGGCTTGTACGACGCCGGGGTCAGCAGGTCCTGGTGGGTCAGATCGGCGTCCTTGCGCCGTTTGTTCCGGTCGTAGGTCTGGTAGCGGTCGCGGGTCGGGCGCGCGAACATGCTGTAGTCGACGTGCTCGGCGGGATCGGCCACCGGCGTGTCCTCGCCCCACACGGCGACCAGCTCGCCCCGGCCCTCCGACGGACGGGCGACGAGGTCGATCGGACCCGCCTCGAGCGCCACCACGTCCCCGTCCGCCACCGGCTGGCCGCCGATCCAGGCCTGCCCTCGCCAGCCGCCGCGGAAGTGCACGCGGTAGCGCCCCGAGCGCAGCACCTCGGTCCTCCGGCGCAGCTCGTCGCGGTGGCTCACCCCGACCGACATCCGCACCGCCAGGAAGTACAGGTTGGGCCGCACCGCGACGTAGTGCTCGTACAGCGCGCGCTGCTCGGGGCGGTAGAAGTACTTGGCGCGCGTGAAGTAGTTGCGCACGAAGAACACCGGGGCCCGCTCCTCGATCGTGGCGATGAACGCCTCCTCGAACACCCCGCCCTGCGCCTCGTAGCGGTTGCGCGCGCCGAGCCGGGTGCTGCGGGTCATGAACACGCCGACGTGGGGGTAGCCGGGCATCATCCCCATCCCGTCCCAGTACGGGACCGGTCCGCCGCTGTAGCGCGCGGCGTCGGACAGCACACCCCGCTGGTAGCGCCACGACGCCGCGGCGCCGTCGCGCCAGGACGGCACGTACGTGCCCAGCGAGCCCAGCAGCAGCACCACCGCCAGCAGGGAGGCGGCGAACGCCGGGTCGCGCTGCACCAGCCGCGTGACCCCCGCGGCGAGCCACGCCGCGAGCACCCCGCCGGCCACGGCGAGGTACGGCTGGATCGAGGCGATGTAGTAGTGGTGGAAGCCCCGGTGCCAGGTGATCGACGCGACCAGCACGGCACCGATCGCCCCGGCGGCCGCGGGGCGCCCGTCGCCCCACCGCAGCCGCGCCAGCACGGCGATCAGCCCGGCCAGCCCGACCCACCAGACCAGCGGCCCCTCGGCCATCGACTCCCACAGCCACTGCGCCTTGCGCCCGAGCGTGTAGCTGTGGGTGAAGGCGGTGGCCTTGGCGGTGGCGATGTTGCTCTGCACGAACGTCGCCTGGGGGTCGTTGATCAGCGCCATCGCGCCGTACCACAGCCCGACCAGCGCCACGGCGACGCCCCCCGCGACGCACAGCCGCAGCAGCGGCGGGACCAGGCGCGCCCGCCACGGCCCCGGGCGCGCGGCGGCCCACAGCGCGTAGCCCACGACCAGCCCCCCGACGTTGTACGCGGTCTTCTGGCTGAACAGCACCGCGGCGCCCAGCGCGACCCCGGCCAGCGCCGCGTCCCGCCAGCGCAGGGCGGGGCCGGTGAGCCACAGCAGCGCCGCGAGCACGAGCGGCAACACGTAGGTGTCGGTCCGGACCTCGAAGGCGTGGTCGAGGAAGCTGCCGGAGAACCCCAGCAGCAGCACCGCCAGCGGGCCGGCCCAGACGCGCCACGCCGGGGCCCCCTCCCCCGCCGGCGCCCCGCGCGCCAGGCGCCACACCAGCACCAGCGTCGCGGCGGACGCCGCCACCGCCGTGGCCCGCAGCACCGACATCGCCACCAGCGGATCGCGGAAGCCGACCAGCGGCACGAGCAGCAGCCACAGCAGCCCGGGCCGCCCGGGCCGCGCGAAGTCTCCGAGGCGGAACGCGGTGGCGTGGTACACCACGTTGAACTCGTCGCAGTGGAACGCCGCCTTCTGGGCCAGGACCGCCAGCGGCACCACGGCGGCGACGATCAGGAGCAGGGCCAGCGCGTCGGCAGGGGCGAGCCGGAGAGGGGGGCGTGCGACCATCGCAGCGGAATCCGGGCGGAGCGTACCACACGGCCTCCGGTTTGGTCAGCGCTGGTGGTCGGTGGTATTCTTGCGCCGTTGTCCGCCACCCGGCGAGACAGGGGAACCCGAGTGCGAGACCCGAACCGACGCCACCTCGCCGCTGCGCTCCTCGTGGTGGCCCTGTTCGCCGGCCGTGCGGACGCCAAGTTCCCCGAGGACATCGACGTCCGCGGGCTCCAGCAGCTCGACGTCAACACCGCCCAGGTGATGTTCGAGTACGTCGTCCGCGAGATGGCGATGACGATCAGCCCCAAGGCGCTGTCCCCGGGCGAGACGCTGGGCACCTTCGGCTTCGAGCTCGGGTTCGAGAACACCCTGGCGTTCCCCCACACCACCACCGACGCCGACGAGACGATCCCGGTGTGGGACGTGTTCAACGCCTGGGAGCTGATGACCGAGTCCGGGGAGCCCAACCCCGGCATCATCTACATGCCGCAGGTCCGGCTGCGCAAGGGGCTGCCCTACAGCTTCGAGGTCGGCACGACCCTGGGCTGGATGCTCAACACGCGGCAGTCGGTGCTCGGCGTGTACGGCCGCTGGGCGCCCCAGGAGGGCTGGCGCAACGTCCCGGACGTGTCGCTCGGCTGGGCCTACAGCGGGCTGGTCGGCAACGAGACCCTCGACATGGGCGTGTTCGAGTTCGACGTCACCGTCGGCTACACGTTCGTGTTCGGGCTGGACAAGGAGTTCACCTCGGCGCGGTTCGCCCCGTTCGCCGGCCTCGGGTTCCTCAGCAGCCACGCCAAGCCCAAGAACATCGAGTTCGACCTCACCCCCGTGACCGGCTGGGCCGCCAAGGCGGAGCCCGGGGTCAACCCCGCCGACTTCCGCTACACCAAGATCTTCGTGGGCTTCACGCTGGTGAACAACCACTTCCAGTTCGCGTTCAACGGGGAGCTGATCCCCAAGGGTGTGCAGGCGCTCAACGTGCGCATCGGGCTGAACTACTGACCGCGCGGTCGCTCGTCCTCTCGCTGTCCTGGCTCGCCGCCCTGGCGGGGAGTGCGCCCGCCGCCGCCGACCCCGCCGAGCCGCTCGCCGCCGCGGTGGTCGCCGAGATCGCGGACGACGGCCGCACCGTCGTGGGCGTGGTGCGCTACTCGATCCCCAACCCGGGTCCGGAGCCGCTGGACGAGCTGCTGCTCGTGCTCTACCCGCGCACGCTCTCCGAGCGGGACCCGGTGCTGACCGACCTGACCTTCCCGCGCGTCTACCCCGAGCGGTTCTCGCCGGCCGATCTCGAGCTGCTCGACGCCGACGGCGCACCGCTGATCCTCGAACCGTGGCCGGTGTCCGGGATACCCGACGGCAGCTACGCGTGGATGCCGCTGGATCCGCCGGTGCCGCCGGGGGAGCGGGCCGAGGTCGAGCTGACGTTCCGGACCACGGTGCCCCAGCGGTTCGGGACCTTCGGCCACTATCGATGGATGGTGGCGCTCAACGGCGGGTGGCTGCCCCGCGTCGCCCCCCGCGGCGACGACGGCCGCTGGGCCCCCGGCGCGCCGCTGGAGCCGGTGGACTGGGACCTGGACCTGAGCTACCCCGCCGACCACGGGGCGGTGATCAACGGCGCGGTCTCGGCCGGGCTGGGCAGCGACGGCGGCGCCGCCGGGCTGGGCACCGCGCTGTTCGGCGTGGGCCACGCGCGCTACCGGGGCCGCGCGCGGTTCCTGACCGTGGTCCTGCACCGCGACATGCAGGTCACCACCGTGGACAGCCCCTCCGGCGCGCTGGTCTACGTCGGCCGCCCGCCCAGCGACCGGCAGCAGCAGGACCTGGCGCTGGTCGCCGACAACGCGCTGGGCCTGCTGCACGAATTCGAGCTGCCCGAGGCGTCGGACGGCGCGGTGGTCGTCGAGGTCCCCCTGCGCTGGCGGCTGGTGGAGCACGGCGAGGGCTGCGTGCTGGTCTCGGACCGCTACCTGGAGAACGACCCGACCCTGCGCCGCTTCGCCACGACCCAGCTCGCCCGGGCGGTGATCACCGACCGGCTGCGCCCCGCGGTGGAGCGCCGCGAGGCGAGAGCCGACGCCCCGGCGATCGCCGAGGCGGTGGCGTGGGCGCTGCTGCCCCGCTACCTGGAGCGCCGCTACCGCTTCAACCCCACCGCCGAGGAGCTGCTGCGGCCGCTGGACTTCATCCCCTCGGTGGAGCAGTTCCTGTACGCCCCGCAGTACCCGTTCCACGACGAGTTCCTCAACAACCCGTACCAGTACGACCCGCTCCACGCCGACATCCGCCGCTACCACCGCGCCGGGATCTCGCCGCGGGTCAGCCTGCTGAAGGTCCGCGAGCGGGTCGGCGAGCGGACCCTCGACGGCGCCACCGCGGCCTACGTCGCGTCCCTGGGCGACGGGGACGGGGTCCGGTACCTCGACGTCGTCGAGGCGCGCAGCGGCGTGCCGGTACGCGCCACGTGGGACGCCTGGGAGGGCACCTTCCCGGTGCTCAACTACCGGCTCGAGGTGACCCGCGAGCGCACCGACGAGGGCTGGCACAACCACATCGAGGTCCACCGCGAGGTGCTCGAGGAGGGCGCCTGGGCCCCCGAGGTCGTGGAGCTCCGCGCCACGCTGCCGCGCCGGGGCGCCCAGCGGCGCCTGCGCTACGAGCTGACCTGGGACGGCGAGGGCGACGTCGCCTCCTGGGACCTGGTCACGCCGCGGAAGCTGGGGCGGGTGTCGCTGGACCCGCGGCACAAGGTCCTCGAGGCCGACCGCGACGGGTTCATCCTGCGCCGCGACAACCTGGACCCGGTCCCGCTCAAGATCTGGCCCTACGGGTCGTTCGGCGACATCAACGTCAGCAACGGCACGTTCGAGATCTACGGCGGCCTGGCGGCCCGCCCGGCCAACGACAACCGCCACCTGTGGTCGCTGGACCTGTACCACACCGAGCGCACCTTCGTCGGGCTGGGGTTCGGCTACGGGCTGTACTTCGGGCGCAGCCGCGACGAGCTGTACCTGCGCAACCGGCTGACCCTGGGCGTCGGCGTCGACGTGCTCAACCAGGCGTTCT
The DNA here is from genome assembly GCA_964584075.1 of uncultured Rickettsiales bacterium. Lineage (GTDB taxonomy): Bacteria > Myxococcota_A > UBA796 > UBA9615 > CAYRNR01 > CAZOYV01. The sequence goes on from CAZOYV010000093.1 coordinate 22,190, forward strand.
CGCGGCTCCCCAACCTGATCCCGGTGGTGGTCGACGGCGGCGTGGGCTACCGCTACGACTCCCGCTACGGCGGCCTGTTCCCGCTGCGCGGCGGGCGGTTCTCGGCCTCGCTGTTCGGCGGCTACGTCCACCCCGCGGCGCTGCCCGACCCCGACGACCCGCGGGGCTACGTCGGTGGCTCGGCGAGCGGGACGGCGCTGCTGCCGCTGCACCCCCGGGTGGTGGTGGCGTTCCACGGCAAGGGCGGGGCGACCAGCGCGACGCTGCCCCACAAGCAGATGGGGCTGGGCGGCTCCGGCGACCTGCGCGGCCTGCCCGAGGGCCACGCCACGGGGCACTTCAAGCTGTTCTCCGCCGCGGAGCTGCGGGTCTACGCCGTGCGCGACATCCACCTGCGGCTGCCCGGCGGCCGGCTGCAGGGAGTCCAGCTCAACGCCTTCGTGGAGGCCGGCTGGGTCGGGGACGGCGCCCCGCGCCTCGAGGAGTTCCGCTGGGGCACCGGCGGCGGGGTCCGGCTGCACTTCGCGTGGTTCGGGCTGTGGCCCGCCTGTGGCGGGCTCGACGTGGCCTGGTCCCCGGACGCGCCGCGGGGAAACCTGCTACCGTGGCCGGTCCAGATCTACCTGGAGCTGGGGCAGTCGTTCTGACGCCCCGGCGGCGGATGGGCATGGCGAGGAAGCGCCGATCGATCCTGGGCACGTTCCGCGTCGGGCTGGTGTGGGCGCTGGCGGCGGGGGTGGCGATCTACGTGATCTTCGCGATCGTCGCCGGCGGGGCCGAGGTGATGGGCGAGCTGCGGCGGTTCTCGTGGGGCTGGGTCGCGCCGATCCTGCTGCTCAGCCTGGGCAACTACCTGATCCGCTTCGCCCGCTGGGAGTACTACCTGCGCTCCCTGCGGATCCGCGTCCGGCCGGGGACGTCGCTGAGCGTGTTCATGGCCGGGCTGGCGATGACGATCACGCCGGGCAAGGTGGGCGAGTTCCTCAAGAGCTACCTGCTCAAGGAGACCGACCGGGTGCCGATGACCCGCTCGGCGCCGGTGGTGTTCATGGAGCGCGTCACCGACCTGCTGGCGCTGGTCGCGCTGGCCTCGGTGGGGGTCGGCAGCTACTACGAGAAGGGCGTCTGGATCCTGGTCGGCAGCGGGGCGGCGCTGGTGGTCGGCGTGGTGGTGCTGCAGAGCCGCCCGCTGTGCCTGGCGCTGCTGAAGCCGCTGCGCCGCGTGCCCAGGCTGGGCAAGGTCGCCGCCGGTCTCGAGGAGAGCTACCTGGCGGCCCACCACCTGACCCGCCCGGGGCCCATCGCGCTGGGCCTGCTGCTGGGCATCGGCGGGTGGGCCTGCGAGTGCCTCGGCCTGCACCTGACCTTCGCCGGCTTCCGCGAGGCGGTGCCGGTGGGGGTGTCGTTCTTCGTGTACGCGTTCTCGACCATCGCAGGGGTGGTCTCGCCCGGGGGCCTGGGGGCCACCGACGTCAGCCTGGTGGGCTTCGCCGTCGCGATCCACGAGGGGCTCGAGGAGTCCACCGCGGTGGCGGCGGCGTTCCTGATCCGCACCGCCACGCTGTGGTTCGCCGTGGGCGTCGGGGCCCTGTTCCTGCTGCGCTTCGCGCGGCCGCTGCAGGCCGACCTGGAGACCGCGCGGACCGGCGGCAAGCCCCCGCTCGAGGAGCCGCCGCGCCCCTCCGTCGGACCCTGACGTCCCCCTTCTCGCGTGGGCGCGGTTCTTACACAGTGGACGGCGGGATCCCACGGGCCGGCGTGTCGGTCCCGCCGCGGAAGGAAGCGCCATCGTGAACGCCACGGGCACCGATCGCCGCTCCCGCCTCGTCGCCGTCGACGACTTCGCCGGCGTGGCCGACGAGGATCTGATGCTGCGCTACCGGGACGGGGACGTGGGCGCGTTCGACGTCCTTGTGCGGCGGCACCGCCGCGGCGTGCTCAACTTCCTGTTCCGGATGACCAACGACCGCACGGTCGCCGAGGAGGTCGAGGGCGACACCTGGCTGAAGATCCACCGGGCCGCGGCGCGCTACGAGCCGAGGGCCCGGTTCACCACGTACCTGTACACCGTGGCCTACCGCCAGTGCCTGACGGTGCTGGGCAGCAAGGCCCAGCGGGTCCAGTCGGCGGGCGTCGACGTGGACGTGCTCGATCGCGCGGTGGTGTCGGGCTCGGCGAACACCGAAGGCCCCGCCCCCGACCCGGAGCGGCAGGTGATCGTGGACCGCCAGCTCGAGGCGCTGAACCAGGAGGTCCACAACCTCCCCGAGGCGCACAAGGCGGCGTTCCTCCTCTACTACGTGGAGGGGTTGAGCTGCAAGGACATCGCCGGGGTGCTGAACCTCACGGCGAAGGAGATCAAGGGGCGTCTGGCGTACGCCAGGCGGCTGCTGCGCGAGCGCGTGGTGCTGGCCTGAGCGGTGCGCGGAGGCGAGGAGCCATGATGGACTGTTCGACGTACAAGGAGCTCGCGGGCCTGAGGCCCGACGATCTGGAGCCCGGCGAGGCCGAGGATCTGGAGCGCCACATCCAGAGCTGCGAGGTCTGCCAGGGCGAGCAGCGCTATGACGAGGAGCTGCTGGCGCTGGTGGACCGGCTGCCGACGCTGGAGTCGGCGATCACCGCCGCGGAGATCCGTCGCCGGGACGGCATCGAGGGGGCGCTGGCCCCCTCCGCCGCGCCGGCGGTGGAGCGCTCGCGGGGCCGGCCGCTGGGCCTCGTGGTGCTGGCGCTGGCCGCCGCCGTGGCGCTGGCGCTGCTGATCGTCCCGCGCTTCCTGGCCGGTCCCGAGCCCGACACGCAGCGCCTCAAGGGGGCCACCGCGACGGACGGGATCCACGCCACGGTGGACCTGCAGTTCACGGTCGAGTCGCAGCTCGGCGGCGGCGCCACGCTGAGCGAGGGCACGGACGAGGGCCGCTACGGCGCCGGCGAGCGCTTCATCTTCGGCGTGCTCGCCGACCACCCCGGCGAGCTGACGCTGGTGGAGACCGGCCCCGACGGCCGCAGCGCCGTGGTCGCGCCGCAGCCCGGCGCCGAGTGGCGCCAGGGGGACTCGGGGCTGCTGAGCCTCTCCGACGCCTCCGGCCAGCCGCTGAGCTACTGGCCGGAGGGCCCCGCGGGGACCTACACCTACACCGTCCTGCTGACCGACGGGGGGGCCGCCCACCCCGACGCCGCCACCGCCGAGCGCCTGGTGCGCGGGGAGTCGGTGCCCGGCGTGAGCCTGCTCGGCTCGGACTCGTTCGCGGTACAGTGGGGAGAGGGAGACTGAGTTGTTCGAACGCGCCCCACGGCCGCTGCTGCTCGCCACCGCGCTGCTGGCGCTGGTGCTGCTGGCGCCGTCGTGCGCCCACCGCCAGGCCGCCGCGACGGACACCTGGCGGGAGAAGGGCCTGACGCCGTCGAGCTCGACGGCCGACGCGATCGAGGCCAGCTTCGGCCCGCGGCGCGTGGCGCTGCTGATCGGGATCGGCGAGTACGAGGACCACCTGTTCCCGCCGCTGGTCCACGCGGCCAACGACGCCGCCGAGTTCGGCGAGGTGCTCGAGGCCAACGAGTACGGCGGGTTCGACCGGGTGATCACGCTGACCTCGCCGGTGCAGACGACCCAGTCGCGGATCCTCACCGAGCTGGTCAGCCTGCGCAACGACCTGCGCAGCCAGGACACCCTGGTGGTCTACTTCAGCGGCCACGGCACGATGCGGCTCAACGACCGCGACGAGCCGACGCTGTACCTCGTGGCCAGCGACACCCAGGCCCGCGACCTGGCCGGCACCGCCGTGGAGCTCGCCGAGGTCCAGGGGTTCTTCACCCGCATCCGCGCCGAGCGCAAGGCGCTGATCATCGATGCGTGCTTCCACGGCGAGGGCAAGTCGGCGGTGCAGCCGACGATCCGCCAGCGGATCGACTCGATGGACGTGTACCCCACGCTCAGCCGCCGGGTGAAGCTGGGCCAGAGCGAGGCCCACCTGTTCGCCACCTCGTGGGGCCGCCCGGCACGCGAGGACGACACGCTGAGCCACGGGGTCTACACCTACTTCCTGCTGCAGGGCCTGACCTGGAACCAGGACGACGCCGACGCCAACGACGACGCGCTGGTGACGATCTACGAGGCCCACGACTTCGCCCGGGGCCAGACCGTGGCGTTCACCAACGGCGCGCAGGTCCCCGAGGCCTACTTCCGGGTGGTCGGCGAGAAGGACCTGGTGGTCGCCGGCGAGCCGGAGAAGCGGCTGGAGAGCCAGCTGGCGCTGATCTACTACTACGACACCGCCGACAGCGCGTTCATCGGCGCGCGCCTGGACGTCGACGGCCGGTTCAAGGGGATGTTCCCCGGCAGCATCCCGGTGGACCCCGGCCGGCACCGGATCACGATCACCAGCCCCGAGGGATCGGTGCTGTTCGACCGGGTGATCGACATCGACTACCAGGAGTCGATCGCCGCCGACGCGGTCAACCGCCGCGAGCCGGTCTCGCGGGGCTACCTGGCGCTCGCCGGCGGTCCGGCGTTCGCCCTCGGCGAGGGCCTGCCCGACCTGGTCGGGCCGGTCTCGGCGGGGCCCCAGCTCAACCTCGGGCTGCGCTTCCGCGACCCGGCGCTGACGGGCCTGAGCCTGTCGGCCCAGGTGGGCTACCTGCCGGCCAACACCGTCGTGGAGCGCCCCGACGGCGCGGTGGTGAGCCACCCGCGCCACGTGATCCAGCTCGGCGGTGGCATCGGCGGGCGGATGTCCAGCCGCGTGTTCGCGCTGGGGTTCCACTGGCGGCTGCGCGCCGAGTTCCTCACCGCGGCCGGCGGGGACGGGTGCCCCACGTCCGAGGCGGCCTGCGACGGCTGGGTGGTGTTCTCCCAGGGCGCCTACGTCGAGCAGGTGTTCCGGCTCAGCCGGCTGCTCAACCTGGTGGTCGGCGAGGAGCTGATGGGGGCGGTCGTCGATCCCGAGGGCACCGGCGTCCCGGGGATGTCGTTCCAGCCGCGGCTGATGGTCGGCCTGGAGCTCAACCTGTGACCCGCTGGCTCCCCCTGTGGTTGCTGCTGGCGCTGATCGCCGCCCCCGCCGCGGCCCAGCAGCAGGACCTCGACGAGGACGGCTACAGCGCCGGCCCGCAGGGCGACGACTGCGACGACCAGGACCCGTCGGTGCACCCCGCGGCGGACGAGGTCTGCGACGGGATCGACAACGACTGCGACGGAAC
>CAZOYV010000094.1:0-27370 GCA_964584075.1 uncultured Rickettsiales bacterium
GACGGGCTGGACAACGACTGCGACGGCGTGCCCGGCCCCGGCGAGGACGACCTCGACGGAGACGGCGTCCCCGCCTGCCTCGGGGACTGCGACGACGGCGATCCCTACGTGTTCCCCGGCGCGGCCGAGGCGTGCAACTACCTCGACGACGACTGCGACGGGGTCGAGGACGAGGACTTCCTGGTCGGCGGCAAGTACGGCACCGACGAGCACTGCGGGTTCTGCGGCAACGACTGCGGCGCGCTGGGGATCCCCAACACCACCGGCAGCTGCGACGCCACGCTGCCGATGCCCGAGTGCGTGCCCAGCTGCCTGCCGGGGTTCTACGACGTCAACGGCGACATGGCCGACGGCTGCGAGTGCGAGTACCTCGGGCCGGTGGACGAGCCGTTCGACGGCATCGACGCCGACTGCGACGGCCAGGACGGCGACCCCAGCGACGCGATCCACGTCTCGCCGCTGGGCTCGCCGGGGGGCGCTGGCACGGTCGCCGATCCGCTGGACACGATCCAGGGCGGGGTCGACCTCGCCGAGGCGGCCGGGGTGCCCTACGTGCTCGTCGCCGAGGGGATCTACCCCGAGTCGGTCGAGCTCGCCGCGGGGATCACCGTGGTCGGCGGCTACGGCCTCGACTTCCAGACCCAGGACCCGGCGGCCCACCCCGCCGTGGTGGACGGCGGCGGCGCCACCGCCCAGGTGCCCGGGACGTTCACGCTGCGCTGCCAGCCGGGCGAGGTCCAGCGGCTCCAGGGCTTCGAGATCCTCGGCAGCGAGGCCGACGACGCCGGGGAGTCGAGCATCGGGGTCTACCTCGAGGACTGCGACGGCGACACCACCGTCTCCGGCAACGTGATCCAGGCCCGGCCGGGCGCCACCGGCGCCGGCGGCGACGACGGCCCAGACGGCGACGACGGGCTCGACGGCGCCGACGGGATGGACGTGGCGTGGACCGACTGCGTGACCCCGCCGGTGGGCGGCGCCGGCGGCGCGCGGGTGTGCGGCAACGAGATGGTCAACGGCGGCCACGGCGGCGGGATCTCGTGCCCGATCGTCGACATGGGCTGGCAGCCCGACGGCCACCCCGGGATGGGCCCCGACCCCGGGCTGGGGGGGGACGGCGCGACCAACGGCGTGCAGTACTCCGCCGATGCCTGCGACACCTGCTACATCAACATGCACTGGGGCGCCGGCAACGACGGCTCCCTGGGCGGCAGCGGCGGCCAGGGGCTGGGCGGCGACGGCTGCACGTTCCCCGACGGGGTGGTCCAGGGCGGCCTGTTCGTCGGCGGCCTGGGGATCACCGGCGACGAGGGCGAGCCCGGCTCCGGCGGGGGCGGGGGCGGCACCGGCTCGGGCTCCGAGTATCACTGCGAACCCGAGGACGTCACCGGCGGCACCGGCGGCGGCGGCGGCAGCGGCGGCTGCGGCGGCGAGGGCGGCGAGGGCGGCCGCGGCGGGGGCGGCTCGTTCGGCGTGTTCCTGGTCCACGGCGGGCCGACCGCCGATCTCCCGGTGCTGGTCGACAACGACGTGGCGGCCGACGACGGCGGCGACGGCGGGGGCGGCGGCCACGGCGGGCTCGGCGGGCTCGGCGGGCTCGGCGGCCACGGCGGCGACCCGCTGTGGGGTATGTCGTTCTGCGGCCAGATCGGCGGCGACGGCGCAGGCGTCGGCGACGGCGGCCACGGTGGCGGGGGCGGCGGCGGCTGCGGCGGCCCCTCGTTCGGCCTGTTCGTCTGGGGCGCGACCCCCGCGCCGACCTACGGCGACGCCAACCAGTGGGGCCACGGCAGCGGCGGGTTCGGCGGCGTCGGCGGCTACGGCCCCGGCGGCCACGACGGGCTCGACGGCGTGGACGGCACGGCGGCGGACCGCAACTTCTAGACACCCACCGGGGATCCTGCTACTCCTGTCCGTCCTTCGATCAGGGAGGTAGGACGATGAGTCACGATCGCTGGACATCCTGGATCTTCCTCGCCGCGCTGGCCCTGGCCCTGGGCTGCGGCGGCCTCGCAGAGGACGACGACGACGACGACGACGCGAGCGACAGCTACGAGATCGTCGTGACGTTCGACGCGAGCGAGGAGACGGTCGACCTGTACGACCTGGACACCGTCGACTGGAACGGCGCCCCCGCGGTGGAGCTCGGCGAGCTGCTCGACGGCGCCGGGGTGGGCGATCCGAGCCTCTACAGCTACGGCTTCCTGGCCTACGACGACTACATGAAGGACGGCGTCGCCTGGGCCGATCAGGCCGAGGTGGCCGTGCTGATCCAGGAGAGCGGCGACCTGGAGTTCCCCGACGAGGCCGGCATGGAGTCGGCCTACTTCGTCAAGGGCGTCGTCGAGATCACCCTCACCGCGCTGTAGCGCCACCCGCGAGGACCAGCCCATGACGTGGGGATGGCGTGTCCTGTTCTGTGTCCTGCTGGCGTGGCCGTGGTGCGCCGTGGCGCAGGACGAGGGCGAGAGCGAGGGCGAGGACGGCGACGAGCCCCTCGATCTGCGCGGCGAGGTGCGCGTCGAGGTGATCGCCACCGCCGACGCGGCGGACAACCCCTCGGCGGCGACCGACGTCGTGACCCGCGAGGACATCGAGGCCTCCGGGGCCCGGTCGGCCTCCGACGCGCTGCGGCTGGTCCCCGGCGTGACCGTCGAGGTCGGCTCGCGGGGCGAGGCGACGCTGCAGCTGCGCGGCTTCGACCACCACCGCACCCAGGTGCTGCTCGACGGCGTCCCGGTGGCCCAGCCGTACGACGGGGCGATGGACCTGTCGTCGCTGTCGGCGGCCCAGATCGACTCGATCCGCGTCGACCGCGGGGCGGCGGGCTCGGCGTACGGCGGCGGGGCCCTCGGCGGGGTGGTGAACATCACCACCACCGGCCCCCCCGCGGTGCCGACGATGCGCCTGCGCGCCGGCGTCGGCAGCGCGTGGCGGACCGAGGTCCTGGCCGCGGGCGGGGCGGCCCTCGGGCCGGTCCGCGTCGGCATCGGCTGGGAGCTGCGCAACCGGCCCTACTTCCTGCTGCCGCACGGCTTCCCCGAGCAGCTCAACGAGCAGGGCGGGCGCCGCGAGAACAGCGACCGCCGCGACCAGTCGCTGCACGCCAGCGTCGGGATCGGCGACGCGCTGCACGGCCTGCAGCTGCGCGCCACGATCGTCGACGTCCGCCGCGGCGTGCCCCCCGAGATCGACGACCCCAGCCCGCGCTGGTGGCGCTGGGACACCTGGCGCGACCACGTCGTGTCGCTGCACGGCCACGTCACGCCCGGGGCGCGCACGGTGATCCGCGGCGCCGGCTTCCTGCGCCTGCGCAACGACCTGCTCGACGCCTACGACGACGACAGCTACACGACCCAGAACGCCGCCACCTCGTTCCAGAGCACCTACGACGACGCCGCCGCCGGGGGGATGGCCGGCGTCGAGGTCGACCTGGGCAAGGGCAGCCTGCTGGAGACCACGCTGTCGTACCGCCACGACCACCACCGCTCCCAGTTCCGGCTCGGCGAGGAGTGGACCGTGCGCGACGGCGACTCGGCGACGCTGGCCCCCACCGGCACGTTCCGCGTCGCCCCGCCGCTGATCGCCCAGGCCGGCGCCGACGTGCACGTCTGGCAGCCCCGCGACCAGGCCGAGGAGACCCACCGCTCCCCGGTGTTCTCGGCGGACCCGCGGGCCGGCGTGGTGGTCCAGCCGGTCGAGCCGCTGGCGGTCCGCGTCTCGGGCGGGCGCCGCAGCCGGTTCCCCACGCTCAAGGAGATGTACAGCACCCAGCTGGGCTACGTGGTGCCCAACCCCGACCTGCGCCCCGAGTCCGCCTGGTCGGTGGACGGCGGGGTGACCTGGTCGCCGTGGCAGGGCCGGCTGTACCTCGGCGCCACCGGGTACGTCTCGTTCGTCCGCGACCTGATCGAGCGTACCGTGCTCGAGGACGGCACCAAGAGCTACACCAACATCACGCGCAGCCGCCACGCCGGGGTGGAGCTGCGGGTCGTGGGGCGTCCGCTGCGGTGGCTCGAGGCCGAGGTCGGCTACGACTGGCTGCACGCCCGCAACACCAGCGAGGACCGCGACCACGACGTGCTCGAGTACCGCCCCGAGCACCGCGTCCGCGCGCGGGTCCACGTGGCGACCCCGTTCGGCCTGCAGGGCAGCCTGGTGTGGACCCTGGTGGGGCCCCGGTACTACATCGCGATCGAGGCCACCGGCGAGCTGGGCACGCTGCCGGCCTACCAGCGCCTCGACCTGTCGCTGCGCCAGCACCTCGGCCGCGGGTTCCACGCCTACCTGGTGGGGACCAACCTCACCGACACGCTGTACGAGGAGGTCCAGGGGCTGCCCCGGCCGGGGATCGAGGTCCTCGGCGGCATCGAGTTCGCGGCCAGCGCGCCGGCGCTGCCTGGACAGGCCCCGCCGCCCGCAGGAGAATGATCCCTCTCGATGGGAGGGAGCCCATGCGCACGGCCTGGATCGGTTCGCTCGCGGCGCTGCTGTGGCTCGTCCCCGCGTGGTCCGGCACCGCCGGTGAGGCGGACCCCGCGGAGGAGGACGGGATCTGCGACACCCTGGACGACGACTCCGCCGACGACGACGACTCCGCGTCCGGCGAGGACTGGCTCGGCCACCTCGCGCCGCCCCCCGAGGAGGACGGCTGCCAGTGCCGCGCGGCCCGCGGCGCGCCGCCCGCCCTCGGCGCGGCGCTGCTCGGCGCGCTGGGCCTCGCCGCGCTGTGGTCCGCCACCGCGGCCGCGAGGCGCCGCCGATGAGCGAGCGGCCGCGGGTCTCGCCGCGGCTGATCGGCGCCGCCGCGGTGGTGATCGGCATCCTGGCGGTGCTGTTCGCCACCGGCCGGCTGGACGCCAACCCCCCGACCCTGGACTGGGAGGGGATCGAGCAGCGGACCCGTGTGTCCGGGGAGGCCGCGCTGCGCTTCCGGGCGATGGACGCCCGGCCGGGGCTGGGCAAGGTCACGGTCGCGATCGACGACGGCGCGCCGGCCCCGATCGCGGTGACCGCCGGCGAGGTCACCGAGCACGTGATCGACACCACCGCGCTCGCCGACGGCCCCCACACCCTGACGCTGCAGGCGCGTGACCGCTCGCTGATGGGCAACCGCAGCGAGCTGCTGCTGACCCTGGTGGTCGACAACACCGCGCCGACGCTGCAGGTCGCGCGCGACTCGCTGGCCGTGCGCCAGGGCGACACCGCCTGCGTGGTGGTCCGGCCCGGCGAGGAGCTCGCCGCGCTCGAGGCCGTGTTCGACGACCGCAGCGTGCCGCTGTACCCGGTGGGGGACGCCGGCTCGCGCCTCTACCGCGGGCTGTTCGGGATCGGGGTCCAGGCCCCGCCGGGACCCGCCGCGGTCCAGCTCGTGGCCCGCGACCTGGCCGGCAACGAGGCCCGCCGCGACGTCGAGCTGCAGGTCGCCGAGGTCGCGTTCCCGAAGGGCGGCTACATCGCGCTGAGCCAGCAGCAGGAGGCCGACCAGAAGGACCGCGACAAGGGCGCCGAGGCCAACGCCAGGCGCGGCGCGGCCTACGACGTCGAGGCGCCCGAGCAGCGCTGGGACGGCGCCTTCGCCCGCCCCGCCGAGGGCCCCGTGACCTCGCCGTTCGGCAAGTTCCGGACCTACAGCACCGGCCAGCAGCGCCACCACCTCGGCGTGGACATCTCCAACGCCACGGGCACGCCGGTCGTGGCCCCCGCCGCCGGCGTCGTGACCCTGGCCGAGGAGCTCCACGTCTACGGCAACGCCGTGATCCTGTCCCACGGCCACGGCGTCAGCTCGAGCTACAACCACCTGGCCACGATCGAGGTCGAGGTCGGCCAGCCGGTGCGCCGCGGCCAGCGCCTCGGCACGATGGGCTCCACCGGCCAGAGCACCGGCCCGCACCTGCACTGGGGTATGGTCGCCGGGGGCGTCGCGGTCGACCCCGAGCAGTTCACCCGCGAGGCGTTCGATCCCGCCGCGTACGGGGACTGGTTCTGATCGTCAGACGTGGTCCGCCAGGAACGCCCGGATCTCCTCGTCCAGCTCCCCCTCGCGGCCGCCGTGGAAGTGGTCGCCGTGCTTGAGGAACCGCAGCGCCCGGTCCGCGGGCGGGTCCTGCTGCTCGTCGAACCAGCACTGCAGCGTCGCCACCGAGCAGAACTGGTCGCGCTCCCCGCACAGCACCAGCGTGGGCTGCTGGCCCAGCGTCGCGGACCGCAGCGGCATGAAGTCCAGCGGCGGGCTGATCAGCGTCAGGCTCGCCAGCGGGCCCACCCGGTCCAGCGCCTGCAGCGCGACCCAGGCCCCGAACGAGTACCCCACCAGGTGCCCCGGCGCGTCGTCGCCGTGGACCGCCCGCAGGTGCGCGGCCGCGGCGCACAGGTCCTCGATCTCGCCGGGCCCGCCGCCGTGCCCGCCCGTGCTGCGCCCCACCCCGCGGAAGTTGAAGCGCAGCGCCGACAGCCCCAGCCCGCGCAGCGCGCCGAGGGCGGCGTGCACCACGTTGTTGTCCATCGAGCCGCCGTACCGCGGGTGGGGGTGGGTCACCACGCCCCAGCCGCGCCCGGTGCCCCGGGTGTAGCGCGCCTCGAGCGCAACGCCGTCCGGCACCGCGACCGTGATCGCCTGCTCCAGCATCCTGCCTCCCTGCGGCGATTCTAGAGCAAAATCCCCGTTGCATTCCGCCCGGCGACCGCGTAGGTTCCGCGCCGCCCGCGCTGCGTGACTCCATGCAGAGTGACGCAGCGCCGGGGCCGGGAGGTCGCGTGCAGCTCCGCTACGAGGACGTCGACGCCGAGGAGACCCCGCTGGGCCGGCTGACCCTGCGGCGCTACCACGCCGAGACCGGCGAGGTGGGCTACGAGGTGTCGATCGACGGCCACTTCCTGATGGCGTCCCACGGCGCCCACAGCGAGCGCGCGATGGCCGCGCTGGCCCGCGAGCGCCACGCGGGGACCCCGCGGACCGTGCTGGTCGGCGGGCTCGGCGCGGGGCACACCCTGCGCGCGGCGCTGGACCTGCCCGGCGTCGAGCGCGTGGTGGTCTCGGAGATCGGGGACAAGGTCGTGGCGTGGAACCGGCGCTACTTCACCGAGGTCAACGGCGGCGCCGTCGACGACCCGCGGGCCGAGGTCGCGGTGGGCGATCTGGCCGACCGGGTCCGCGCCGACCGCGGCCGCTACGACCTGATGCTGCTCGACGTGGACAACGGCCCGGGCTGGCTCGCGGCGCCGGGCAACGCCTGGCTGTACGGGGCCGACGGCCTGCGGGCCTGTGCGGCCGCGCTGCGCCCCGGCGGCGTGCTGGCGGTGTGGAGCCCCCAGCCCAACGCGACCTTCCTCGCGGCGCTGCGGACGGTGTTCGCCCGCGTCGAGGAGGTCGACACCACCGAGCTGGGCCGGCAGGTCGGCGAACCCGGCGACGTGGTCTACCTGGCCGGCGCGAGCTGATACCCTTGGGCCACGGACACGAGCCGAACGGAGGACCCGATGCCCCTCGAGCAGCTGCCGCCCTGCCCGCTGTGCCACGCTCCCATGGAGTGGGACCCCGAGGACTCCCGCTTCGAGTGCAAGGGCGAGCACTCGCAGCACTGCTTCGTCACCGTCGGCGAGGGAGCGGAGCGCAAGCTGATGGTCACCGCCTCGACCTCGGGGGAGGACACCGACCTGTTCGCGCTGTTCCCCTGGCCGGCCTCGGAGTAACCGTCACCAGACACCCCCGCCGTACCCCGGCGCGATCTCCCCGGAGCCAGCGATGCCCCAGACCGTCTCGGACACCGACCTCGAGCGCATCGTGCGCGCCGAGCACCACGATCCCTTCGAGGTCCTCGGCTGCCACCCGGTCAAGCTCGGCCGCAGGAAGGCCTGCGCCGTCCGCGCATTCGACCCCACCGCGGTGTCGATCACGGTGGTGCCCCGCGACGGCGCCCCCCGCGTGCCGATGGACCGGCTGCACGAAGACGGGTTCTTCGAGGCCGTGTTCCCCGACCGCAAGCAGGTCTTCGACTACGAGCTGGAGCTGCGCTGGAGCGACGGCACCGCCGCCGTGACCCCCGACCCGTACCGCTTCCTGCCGCTGCTCGGCGAGCTGGACCTGCAGCTGCTCGGCGAGGGCACGCACTACCGCAGCTACGAGCAGCTCGGGGCCCACGTGCGCACCGTCGACGGCATCACCGGCGTGCACTTCGCGGTGTGGGCGCCCAACGCGCGCCGCGTCGCCGTCACCGGCGACTTCAACAACTGGGACGGCCGCCGCCACCCGATGCGGGTCGTCGGCGGCAGCGGGATCTGGGAGCTGTTCATCCCCGGCCTGCGCCCCGGGGAGCGCTACAAGTACGAGCTCAAGGGCCCCTCGGGCGACGTGTTCACCAAGGCCGATCCCCACGCCTTCTTCTCCGAGCTGCGGCCGGGCAACGCCTCGGTGGTGTGGGACCTCGGCGGCTACGCGTGGGGCGACGACGAGTGGCTCGCCGCCCGCGCGGCGCGGGACCCGTTCGCCGCGCCGATCTCGATCTACGAGGTCCACCTCGGGTCGTGGATGCACAAGCCCGAGGAGGACGACCGCTGGCTGACCTACGCCGAGCTGGCCGAGGAGCTCGTCGCCTACGTCACCCGGATGGGCTACACCCACGTGGAGCTGCTGCCGATCACCGAGCACCCGCTGGACCTGTCGTGGGGCTACCAGTGCTCGGGCTACTTCGCCCCCACCAGCCGGTTCGGCACGCCCCAGGAGTTCATGGCGCTGGTGGACGCGCTGCACCGCGCCGGCGTCGGCGTGATCCTCGACTGGGTGCCGGCCCACTTCCCCCGCGACGCCCACGGCCTCGGCCGGTTCGACGGCACCGCGCTGTACGAGCACGCCGACCCGCGCAAGGGCGAGCACCGGGACTGGGGCACCTACGTCTTCAACTACGGCCGCAACGAGGTGCGCAACTTCCTGCTCAGCAGTGCCCTGTTCTGGCTGCGCGAGTACCACCTCGACGGGCTGCGCGTCGACGCCGTGGCGTCGATGCTGTACCTCGACTACTCGCGCGAGGAGGGGCAGTGGGTCCCCAACGAGCACGGCGGGCGCGAGAACCTCGAGGCGATCTCGCTGCTGCGCCGGCTCAACGAGCTGACCCACGGCGACCAGCCCGGCACGATGGTGCTCGCCGAGGAGTCCACCGCGTTCCCGGGGGTCACCCGCCCGGTGCACGACGGCGGCCTGGGGTTCACCTTCAAGTGGAACATGGGCTGGATGCACGACACGCTGGCGTACTTCGCCCGCGAGCCGATCCACCGCCAGTACCACCACAACCAGCTCAGCTTCGGGCTGCTGTACGCGTTCAGCGAGAACTTCGTGCTGCCGATCTCCCACGACGAGGTGGTGCACATGAAGGGCTCGATGATCGCCAAGATGCCGGGCGACTACTGGCAGAAGTTCGCCAACCTGCGCGCGTACTACGGCTTCATGTGGACGATGCCGGGCAAGAAGCTGCTGTTCATGGGCCAGGAGTTCGCCCAGTTCGACGAGTGGAACGACCACCTCAGCCTGGACTGGAACCTGCTGGAGTACGACAAGCACCGCGGGATGCAGGAGTGGGTCCGCGCGCTCAACGGGCTGTACCGCGACCACCCGGCGCTGCACCAGCGCGACGCCAGCTGGGAGGGGTTCCAGTGGCTCGCGGTGGACGACCACCAGCACTCCACGCTGGCCTACCTGCGGCGCGGCGCCGACCCCGCCGACCACGTCGTGGTGCTGTGCAACTTCACCCCGGTGCCCCGCGAGGGCTACGTCGTCGGCGTGCCCGAGGCCACGACGTACGACGAGCTGCTCAACAGCGACGCCGAGGCCTACGGCGGCTCCAACGTGGGCAACCTCGGCGCCGTCGAGGCCCGCGCCGAGCCCCACGGCGAGTGGCCCGCGTCGCTGACCGTGACGCTGCCGCCGCTAGCGGTGGTGATCCTGGCTCCGCGGCGGGGGTAGCGGGTCCAGCCGGGCCCGCTGCAGCATCCGCTCGAGGCGCTCCGCCTGCGTGGCGGTGACCGCCTGCGGGGCGACGCGGCCGTCGCTGCGGGTCGCCACGAACATCCGGTTGCTGGCGTACTGCGACGACCCCCCCGGCGACGCGCCGCGGAAGGTCAGGTCGTAGGGGTAGCCGTCGATCGTGACGTACCAGATGTCGGTGCTGACCGGGTCCATCTGGGTCGTGTAGGCGTACCCCAGCTGGTCCAGCAGCGGCAGCTCGACGTACAGCGTGTCCCCCTGGCGGGTGACGATCATCTCGCCGACGTTGAACGGGTCCAGGTAGGTCCCGACGTGGTCGTCGAGCCCCGCGGGGTCCCACGGGAACTCCGGCGGCGCGGTGGGGGAGGGCAGGTCCAGCAGGGTCGTGACCGCCACGTCGAGGGTGTGGGTGAAGTCGGTGGCGCGCCCGCTGCTCAGGATCGAGATCGCGAAGTCGTGGTCGGGCACGGCGTACAGGATCGAGCTGAACGCCAGCGTGTTGCCCCCGTGCTCGTAGATCGGCATCGCGTAGTAGTCGGCGGGCTCGACGTAGATCCCGCGGTCGACGAACACCCCGTAGCCGTAGTGGATCTCGTCGGCGTAGAACTCGGTGTCGACCTGTTCGGAGACCATCTGCTGGCGCAGCCCGTCGTCGAGCACCGCCGGGTTCCCGTCGATCAGGAACCCGGCGAAGCGCACCATCTGGCTCGGCGTCGACCACGCCAGCCCCGCCGGCCGCAGCCACGCCGCGTCCTGGATCTCGTCCATCGACACGGCGTGGTTGTCGTAGTCGTAGACGCTGGGCCCGAAGCCCTCGGCGTAGTCGCCGTCGGCCAGCACCTCGCTCTTGCGGGCGAAGGTGCGGTCCATCCCCAGCGGCTGCCACACGTCCTCGACCAGGATGTCGGGCCACGCCCGCGTGTCGTGCTCCTCGGTGACCAGCCCGGCCAGCGAGAAGTTGGGGTTGCTGTAGTTCCAGAACTCGCCGGGCGGGGCCATCAGGTACAGGTTGTCGGCGAAGAACCCGTAGGTGTGGGCGGCCAGGTCGCCGTCGTCCGACGAGCCGTCCCAGTTGGTCCAGTCGTAGAACGCGCCCTGGTGGGTGATCAGGTGCTCGACCCGCAGCTGGTCGTCCCACGTCGGGCCCAGCGCGAACTCCAGCTCGGGCAGCAGCTGCTCGAGGGTGTCGTCGAGGGCCACGTCGCCGGCCTGCACCTTCTGCAGCAACGCGGCGGTGGTCATCATCTTGGTCGTCGAGCCCACCTGGAACAGGGTCTCGGGGGTGACGTCGACCTGCTCGTCGTTGCGCGCGCTGCCGAACCCGTGGGCGAAGGTGATCGCGCCGCCCTCGAGCACGGCCACCGAGACGCCGGGGGCGATGTTGGCGTCGAGGTCGTCGTGGATCGCGTCGACCAGCGCGTCGAACCGCGGGTCCCAGCTGTCGTCGTCGCCGGCGTCGTCGTCGCCGGCGTCGTCGTCGCCCGGGGAGAAGTCGTCGTCGTCCTGCGGGCAGCCCAGCAGCAGGGCCGCGGCGAGCAGGGCGGGGAGCGGGAGCGGGAGGTGGCGCATCGGGGCCTCCGGGGGAAGCGACGGTCGTCGCGGTCGTCGTCGGGATCGTACCGCCCTACGCGGCAGCGGGTGGAACATTCCCTGGCGGTGGCGGCCCGCGCTCGGGGTAGGATCGCGATCGACAGGGGGTGCGCGATGCGATCGAGGTTCGCTACGGCGAGGGTCGGGGTCCTGGCGGCGGCGCTGGCGTGGCTGGCGTCCGGCTGCCCCGGGGGAGGCGACGACGCCGCGCCGGGCGACGACGACGCCGGGGACGACGACGCCGCGGACGACGACGCCGGGGACGACGACGGGGGCGACGACGACGCCGGGGACGACGACGGGGGCGACGACGACGGGGGCGACGACGACGCCACCCCCTTCACCTGCGAGCCCACCGCCACCACCTCGCCGGTGCTCGCCGCGGCGATGCACCTCGATCCCGCCGACCCCCACCCCGGCGACACGCTGACCGTGATCGTCCGCTCGACCAACGGCACCGAGCCGGGGGACGCCCCGCCGATGGCGATGCAGGCCGAGCACGCCGGCGGCGTGGTGCTCGAGCCGACCACGATGGTCGCCGGGGGCGGCGACACGCTGTACTACTACGCGATCCCCGACGTGCCGCCGGGCGACGTGTGCCTGCTGGGCCTGATCGACGGCACCGAGCCGGAGATCGCCGGCAAGGTCACGGTCACCCCGCGCCCCGCCGGGCCGCCGCTGACCGACGGGGTCTACAAGGTCGTGCAGAACCACCAGTGGACCTGCGCGGAGCAGCCGACCTACGGCAACGAGATCCACGTGTACGTCCGGGACGAGCTCGGCAACGGCGTCCCCGGCGCCGTTGTGCGGGTGCGCTACGCCGACTCCACCGATCCGGGCTCGATCCACAACGGCGGCGGCGACATCCCCGAGACCGTCACCACCGACGGCAGCGGGTTCTACCTGGGCTACGACTACTGGCCGATCAGCGACCACGGGTTCCTGGTGTTCCAGCTCGAGGTCGACGGCGAGCCCAGCGACGTCGCCACCGAGCTGACCACCGGGTGGTGGGAGGCCGACGACGGCGGCTGCAACTACTGCGGGACCTACGGGATCAACGTGTGGGGCCACTGGTCGCACACCGTGGTGTTCCAGCGGGACCCGGCGGCCACCGAGATCTGCGTGGTCGACACCGACCACGCCGGGCAGGCGGCGTGCGGCGCGCCCGGGCACCTGCACCACCACCCCACGCACCAGGCCTGCTGGCCGGTGCCTTGATCGACGCCCCGGGGGGACGACCTTCGCTACTTCGCGCGGATCTGGAGGCTGGCGGCGTGGACCGTCACGCCGTTGTCGTTCATCGGCAGCTGGCCCTCGAGGCGCAGGTGGGTCCCCGGGCCGTAGGTCGCCAGGTCCATCACCTTGGTGCGGCCGGTGAGCGAGCAGCCCCCGCTGCTGCAGCTCTGCTTGGTGGACACCTTCGTCGACGTGTTGCCGCCGTCCTCCAGCGGCGCCCGGCTCGAGGACAGCGCGAGGTAGCCCTCGTAGCGCTCCTCGCCGCCGGCGCTGAGCCGCATCCGGCCCTCGACGTCGTAGTCCGGCTCGAGGCCGTCGTCGCCGTCCTCCGCGGGGCAGTCGATCTGGTACTGCAGCCACAGCGTCCGCTGGTTGCCGTCCGGGACGACCACCTCCCACTCGAACGTGCCGTCCCCGGCGAGGGCCTGCTCGGCGGCGACGCTCCCGCCCCCGCAGCAGCCCCCCAGCGAGATCGCCACCAGCGCGAGGCCGGCCAGCCCCGCGGCGCGTGCCGTGCTCCCCGTCATCTCGTCCCCCTTCCTCGCGCTCCGCTCAGGCCGCCTTGGGCCGCTTGGCCGCGGCCCTCTGGACCCGCTCGACCTGGGCCTGCATCTCCTCGAGCTGCTTCTGCAGGTCGGCGAGCTCGTCCTCCATCGTCCGCTCGCCGCCGCCGCGGATCCGGATCAGCTCGGCCTCCTCGGCGTCCTTCTGGGCCTCGTCCATCCCGTTCATGATCACGCCGATGAACAGGTTGAGGATGATCATCGTACCGAGCAGCACGAACGACACGAAGTAGATCGCCCCGAACACCGGCATCGCGTGGGACGCCGGCTGCCACTGGGCCAGCATCGCGGCGTCGTAGCCGTAGGCGTCCGACCCGTACATGTTGATGTACATCAGGTCGGTCCAGTCCTCGAGCGTGCAGGCCCGGAACAGCGACAGCATCGACAGCTGCAGGTTGCGGAAGTGGACCGGGTCGTTGTCGGCGAACAGGAACGTGCCGGCCACGCCGTACAGGTAGAACAGCAGGAACAGCAGCACCGAGACGTAGACCATCGAGGGGATCGACTTGAGCAGCGCGCCGACCAGGATCTGCAGCCGCGGCAGCGCCCGCACGAGCTTGAGCACGCGCAGCAGCCGGGCCAGCCGCAGCACGGTGACGTACTGCGCGTCGATCGGCATGAAGCACACCGCCACGATCAGGAAGTCGAAGATGTTCCACGGATCGAAGAAGTAGCGGTAGAACCGCGTGATCCCGTGCTGGCCCATCTTGACCACGATCTCGGCGACGAAGATCCACAGGATGATGTCGTTGAGCAGCTGCAGCGTCCCGTGGTGCTCGTGCGCGAACTCGGTGTAGGTCTCGAACCCGACGACCACGCCGGCGCCGAGGATCACCGCCGTGATGAAGTTCTGGAAGTACGACGAGTCGGCGACCTTCTTGAACAGCAGACGCAGGGACTCCATGGTCTTGGCCTCCTCCTGGAGTGGGCGGATTCGTCCGGAGTCCGCCCGTTCTAGTCGTCTGCCGGGGCCGGATCAAGCATGATGCTCGCGCGCACGTGGAGGAGCCCCGATGCAGCTGGCCTCGATCCTGGATCGCGCCGTCGCCCTGTGGCCCGAGCGGGTCGCGCTGATCGAGGGGGAGCGGCGCTGGACGTACGCGCAGTGCGGGCGGCGGGCGGCGGCGCTGGCGGCCGGGCTGCGCTCACGGGGGCTGGCCGCCGGCGAGCGCGTGGCGGCGCTGCTGCCCAACGGCCGCGCGTTCTTCGACGCGTACCACGCCGCGGCGCGGGCCGGCCTGGTGCTGGTGCCGATCAACACCCGGCTGGCGGACCGCGAGGTGGCCGGGATCCTCGAGCACGCCGGCGTGCGCCACGTGCTGCGCGACCCCGCGCTCGAGCCGCTGCTGGCCCGGGCCCCGGCGGGGCTGTCGCGGGGCACCGTCGAGGACGCGCTGGACGGCGACGGCGACGGCGCGGAGCCGGAGGGCAGCGCCGGCGGCGGCGCGGTGGCGCAGCTGTACTACACCAGCGGCACCACCGGCCGCCCCAAGGGCGTGATCCTGACGCACGACAACGTCGGCACCCACGCCCTCGGCGCCGTGGCCGAGCTGGGCCTCGACGACGGCGACACCTGGGCCCACGTGGCGCCGATGTTCCACCTCGCCGACGCGTGGGCCACGTTCGCCGTCACCTGGGTCGGCGGGGTCCACGTGATGGTCCCGCGCTTCGACCCCGCCGCCGTGCTGGCCACCTTCGAGCGCGAGCGCGTGACCGTCACCAACCTGGTGCCGACGATGCTGAACGCGCTGGTCCACGACCCGGCGGTGGACGCCGCCGACCTGTCGAGCTTCCGGCTGATCCTGTCCGGCGGCGCCCCGATCGCGCCGGAGCTGGTGCGGCGGGTGATGGCGGCGTTCGGCGGCGAGTACGTCCAGACCTACGGCATGACCGAGACCAGCCCGTACCTGACGCTGAGCACGCTCAAGCGCCACCTGCGTTCCCTGCCCGAGGACGAGCAGTTCCGCTACCGCGCGCGGACCGGCACGCCGTTCGTCACGGTGCAGCTGCGGGTGGTCGGCGAGGACGGCCGCGACGTGCCCGCCGACGACCGCACGGTGGGGGAGATCCGCGTCCGCGGCGACTCGGTGACCCCCGGCTACTGGCAGGACCCCGGGGCCACCGCGGCGGCGTTCGAGGACGGCTGGCTGCGCACCGGCGATCTGGCCGTGGTGGAGCCCGAGGGCTACGTCCAGATCGTCGACCGGCTCAAGGACGTGATCATCAGCGGCGGCGAGAACGTCTACTCGACGGAGGTCGAGAACGCGCTCTACGAGCACCCCGACGTGGTCGAGGCGGCCGTGTTCGGGGTCCCGGACGAGCGCTGGGGCGAGGCGGTCGCCGCCGCGGTGGTGCGGGCCCCCGGGGCGGACCTCGACGCCGCGGCGCTGCAGGCGTTCTGCCAGCAGCGGCTGGCGCGCTACAAGGCGCCCCGGCGGGTGTGGTTCCTCGACGAGCTGCCCAAGACCGGCAGCGGCAAGATCACCAAGGCGGCGCTCCGGGAGCGGTACCGCTAGCGCGCTCGTCCTCGTCGTGGCGCGCGCCGCGGTCGGGCGGGGAGACCGTGTTCTTCGGGAAGGTCTGCTCGGACGGGTCCTCTCCGGGGATCGCGCCGCGCAGGATCACCCGGCTGCCGCGGCCCCAGGTCCAGTAGGCCCAGGTCCACTCGGCGAGCACCAGCAGCCGGTTGCGGAAGCCGATCAGGAAGAAGATGTGGACCACCAGCCACAGCCACCACGCCACGATCCCGCGGAACCTCGCGCGGCGGAACTGGGCCACCGCGCGGGCGCGCCCGATGGTGGCCAGCGAGCCCTTGTCGCGGTAGCGGAACGGCGCGCGCGGGCGGCCGGCGACCGCGGCCGCGATCTGCGCCGCCACGTGGCGGCCCATCTGGATCGCCGCCGGGGCGACGCCGGGCACCGGCGCCCCGTCCTGCTGCGCCGACGCCAGGTCGCCGGCGACGAACACCTCGGGGTGGCCGGGGATCGACAGGTCCGGCTCGACGATCACCCGGCCGGCGCGGTCCAGCGGCACGCCCAGGGTGTGGCCCAGGCCGTTGGCCTTCACCCCCGCGGCCCACAGCACGGTGCGGGCCGGGATCCGCTCGTCGCCGACCCACACCCCGCCGTCGTCGACGCCGGTCACGATCGCGCCGGTGCGGACCTCGACGCCCAGCTCGCGCAGCTGCTCCGCGGCACTGGCCGACAGCTCGGGGTCGTAGCTGCTCAGGATCCGCTCCCCGCCGTCGACCAGCAGGATCCGGGTCTCCTTGGTGTCGACGTGGCGGAAGTCGGGGGCCAGCGTCTTGTGCGCGATCTCGCCCAGCGCCCCGGCGAGCTCGACCCCGGTGGGGCCGCCGCCGACGACGACGAACGTCAGCCACTCGCGGCGCTGCTCGTCCTCGAGGGCGCGCTCGGCCGCCTCGTAGGCCAGCAGCACCTTGCGCCGGATCGCGATCGCGTCCTCGATCGTCTTGAGCCCGGGGGCGTGCTCGGCCCACTCGGGGTGGCCGAAGTAGGCGTGGGTCGCGCCGGTGGCGACGATCAGGTGATCGTAGGGCAGCTCGCGGTCCGACAGCTGCACCGCGCGGCGCCGCAGATCGATGCCGCGGGCCTTGGCCAGCAGCACCGTGACGTTCTCCTGGCCGCGCAGGATCTTGCGGATCGGGGCGGCGACGTCGGAGGCGTGCAGCGCCGCGGTGGCGACCTGGTACAGCAGCGGCTGGAACAGGTGGTGGTTGCGCTTGTCGATCAGCGTGATCCGCACCGGGGCGTCGCGCAGCGCCCGCGCCGCGTACAGCCCGGCGAAGCCGCCGCCGATGATCACCACGTGGGGTACTCGCTGGAAGCCGCCCATCGCGCGCCGTCCCTCCTGGCGAGAACGTAATCAGATAGCCGCAGCTATCAAGTCGGCGGGGGTATGATGGCGCGCCCCCGGAGGAGCGCCGGTGCCCGTCTCCGAAGCCACCCGCGGCCGCCTGCTGATCGTGCTCGCCGCCGTGCTGTGGAGCACCAGCGGGATCTTCGTCAAGTCCCCGCCGCTGGCGGCCCTGGCGCCGGAGGTGGCCGGGCCGATGATCGCGTTCTGGCGGACGGTGGTCGCCACCGTGGTGCTGCTGCCGTTCGTGCGGTGGTCGGGGGTCCGCTGGCACCCGGTGCTGATCCCGCTGGGGATCTCGTTCGCGGCGATGAACGTGCTGTTCATCTCGTCGATGACGCTGACCACCGCGGCCAACACGATCCTGCTGCAGTACACCGCCCCGATCTGGGTGTTCCTCGGCGGGGTGTTCCTGCTGCGCGAGCGGGCCGACCGGCGCAACCTGGCGGGCCTGGCGCTGGGGATGGTCGGGGTGGCGGTGATCCTGGTCGCGTTCCGGGGGGACGCCGAGCTGCCGGGGGTCCTGCTCGGGCTGGGCGCCGGGGTGGCCTACGCGGGCGTCGTGCTGTGCATGCGGGTGGCGCGCTCGGTGGACTCGGGGTTCCTGGTGGTGCTGTGCAACGCGGGCAGCGCGGTGGTGCTGCTGCCGTGGGTGATCGCGGTGGAAGCGGTGCCGAGCCTGCCCCAGGGCGGGGTGATCGTCGCGTTCGGGGTGGTCCAGGTCGCGGCGGCGTACCTCGTGTTCGCGCGGGGGATGCGTGCGGTCACGTCCCAGGAGGCGGGGATCATCACGCTGCTGGAGCCGATCCTCAACCCGCTGTGGGTCCTGCTGCTGTGGCACGAGCCGGTGGCGGTCGCGACGCTGGTGGGGGGCGGCTTCATCCTCGGCGGGCTCGCCCTGCGCTACCTGTGGTATGACCGCGGGGCCGAAACCGGTGAGACGGCAGGACGATGAGCGACGACCGCAAGCCCCACGACGCCCGCATGGCCCTGGTCGGCCACGTCGCCGATCTGCTCGAGGACGGGTTCGTGGCCCACGACCTGGAGCGGAGGATCTGGATGTTCAACGCCGCGGCGGAGCGCATCACCGGCCGCCGCTGCGACGAGGTCCTGGGACACGACTGCCACGACGTGTTCCCGCCCCACGGGCTGTGCGGCCCCGAGTGCGGCTTCCAGACCGCGGGCTGCGCGCTGGAGCACCGCCGCCGCTACGAGGTGACGGTCACCGCCGCCGACGGCGAGGACCGCCAGCTGCGGGCCTCGGTGGACCCCGTCGATCCCGCGCTGGGGCTGCCCGACGGCGTGATGGCGGTGTTCCGCGACATCACCGAGGTCGCCGAGCTGCGCCGCCAGGTCCACCACGAGCACAGCCTGCACGGCATCGTCGCCGCCTCCCCGGCGATGCGCGACGTGTTCGAGATCATCCGCCAGGTCAGCGCCTCGGACTACCCGGTGCTGATCAGCGGCGAGAGCGGCACGGGCAAGGAGCTCGTGGCCCAGGCGATCCACGAGGAGAGCCGCCGCAGCCACGGGCCGTTCGTCCCGATCAACTGCGGCGCGTTGCCCGAGAACGTGCTCGAGAGCGAGCTGTTCGGCCACGTGCGCGGCGCGTTCACCGGCGCGATCCGCGACAAGAAGGGCCGCTTCGAGCTCGCCGACCAGGGCACGCTGTTCCTCGACGAGGTCGGCGAGCTCAGCCCGGCGTTCCAGGTCAAGCTGCTGCGCGTGCTGCAGGAGAAGCGCTTCGAGCGCGTCGGCGGCGAGCGCTCGATCACCGCCGACGTGCGGATCGTCAGCGCCACCAACCAGGACCTGCGCGCGCGGATGCGGGCCGGCGAGTTCCGCGACGACCTGTACTACCGCCTGTGCGTCGTCCCGATCCGGCTGCCCGCGCTGCGGGAGCGCCGCGAGGACATCCCGCTGCTGGTCGAGCACGTGCTGCGCCGCGTGCGCGGCGAGACCGGCAAGGACCTGCGCTCCGTCTCCGACGGCGCGATGCGCCTGCTGCTGGGCCACGGCTGGCCGGGCAACGTCCGCGAGCTGATCAACGCCCTGCAGTTCGCCGCGGTGCGCTGCGGTGGCGAGGAGATCGGCCCCGAGCACCTGCCCCACGAGATCCGCGATGACGGCGCCCCCGCCGCCGGCGCCGTCGACGCCGTGCGCCTCGACCCCGCCCCGCCCGGCCCCGGCCGCCGCGTGCGCCTGACCGTCGAGTCCGTGCGCGAGGCCCTGGCCCGCACCGGCGGCAACAAGCTGCGTGCGGCCAAGCACCTCGGCGTCGGTCGCGCGACGCTGTACCGCTTCCTGGACACGAACCCGCTGGAGTGAAGCCCGCCCCCCAGAGCCGGTACGCGACTCGCATCAAGCGCCCGAACCGCCCCCCAAGCACCAGGAGGCACGAGCTGAACCCACGATCCGCCCCCGTCGCGTCGGATCTCGGGCGCCGCCCCATGTCGCCTCCGAAGCCGTGAGGGCAACCCAGGCCCCTTTCCGCTCGCGACTCCTCCATGGCTGTGACCGAGCTCCGTCTCTACCCGTCGCCGGCCGTGAGATGGCACGACACACCGGAATTGCCGCGCCAGACGGCAATTCGCAGGCTGAAGCGCCTCGTCGAGCCGGAATTGCCGCGCGAGTCGGCAATTCGCAGCCCAAAGCACCTCGCCGAGGCGGAATTGCCGCGCGAGTCGGCAATTCGCAGGCCAAAGCGCCTCGCCAAGCCGGAATTGCCGCGCCAGGCGGCAATTCGTCGGCTGGAGCGTAGCCCACGTCAGGGCAGGGTCCGGACCAGCCGGAACCCGAGGTGCGAGCTGCGGTCGCCCGGGGCGTCGCCCTCGCGGTGGGCCACTCGGGCGGCCCAGGGGAGCGTGACGTCCGAGCCGCCCCGCATGACGCGCTCCGGGCCGGTGGGTTGCCACGGGTCGGTGGCGTCTCCCGGGTAGTCGCTGCCATCCCAGCGGTCGTCGCACCACTCCCACACGTTGCCGCTCATGTCGTGCAGGCCCGCGGGGTTGGGGGGCAGCGAGCCGACGAGCGCATACCCCGGCCCGTGGCCGCAGTACCAGGCCTGCTCGTCGAGGGTGGTCCCGTCGTCGAGCAGCAGGTCGCCGAGGCAGTTGCTCTCGTCGCCGGGGAGCAGGCTGCCTCCGCCGGGGAACGCGTCGGTGACCTGGCCCCCGGAGCGGGCGGCGTACTCCCACTCGGCCTCGGTGGGCAGGCGGTAGCCCTCGCAGTCGTACGGTGTCGAGGCGTCGCCGCCGAGGATGACGGTGGCATGGTCGATGCCCGCCCGCACGTCGTTCATGCACCACAGGTAGCTGCCGCCGACCTCGGCACCGTCCTCGCACACCACGTCCGAGAGCGTGTAGCAGCGCGGGAGGCCGTCCGCGTCGGACCGCTCGTTGGCGTACGCCAGGGCGTCGAACCACGACACCGCGTTGACGGGGTGCTCCGGGTAGCCGAGGGACGGCTTCCACGCCATCAGGGCGTCGAACTCCCCCAGGGTCACCTCGGTGGTCCGGATCAGGAACCCGTGCGTGAGGGCGACCTGGTGCCGGGTCTCGTGGTCCTCGTGGCCCACCTCGTCCGCGGCGCTGCCCATCTCGAACGAGCCGGAGTCCAGCGCGACCCAGCCCGGAGGCACCGTGTCGTCGTCGCCGTTGTCGTCGTCAGCGTCGTCGTCGTCGCCGCCGGTGTCGTCGTCGCCGGTCGCGTCGTCGTCCCCCACCGCGTCGTCGTCGGCGTGGTCGTCGTCGTCTTCCATCGCGTCGAGGTGGGTGGCGCACCCCGCCGCGAGGTGGACGGCGGCGAACACCACCAGCACGTATGGTCGGCTCATGGCATCCCCTCCACTGGCACGATAGCACCCCCGGGACTACGTCTCGGGCCCCGGGGCCAGCAGCGCCGCCGACGGTCGGCGGGCGGTCGAAGCGCCGCAGGACCGTCAGCGCGACCACCTCGTCGCGCTCGCGGTCGAGGGCCTCGTGGACCACGCCGAACCCGCCGGCGCCCAGGCTCCGGCGGATCTCGAAGCGGGTCGACTGCAGGGTCGGTCGGGAGGTCATCCTCGCCGACGAGTCCAGCGCCGCGTGGCGATCAGGGCACCAGGTGGATCGGGTTCGTCATCGCGTACGGCATCGACCCGGGCCACACCAGGCTCCCCTCGGAGCCGCGGACCTCGACGAAGAAGTACGAGCCGAGCCCGGTGTCCACGGGGATCGCCAGGTCGAACCACAGCGGGGCCACGGCGTCGTCGGCGACCGCGTGGGTCTCGACGACCTCGCAGCCGTCGCTGTACAGCCGCAGCTCCTCGACGGGCATCCAGCTGGGGGCCAGGACCTGGACCTCGAGCGTGGCCGCCCCGGCGTGCAGGGTCTCGCCGACGCCGACCCGCTGGCCCTGGTCGGTCACCGCCTCGAGCTGCACGAACGGGCCCCCGGAGACCACCGCGCGGTCGGCCTTCAGCGCCGTGAACAGCGAGTCGGGATCGATCTCTTCGGCCTCGTCGACGCCAGCGCGGACCCAGCTGCGCGCGCGCCCCGGGCCGTACCACCGGGTGTGGCTGTCGCTGACCCCCACGGCGGTGGGGCGCAGGCCCCTGTCCAGGTGCGCGCACCAGTCCTCGCGCAGCAGCTCGGCGTCGCCGTAGTCCTTGCCGTTGAGGATCTCCATCGCGTCGAAGGCCTCGCAGTAGAACTCGGGGTCCGCGGGCTCGCCGGAGGTGGGGTCGAACCCGCAGATCGAGAACATCCCGGGCGAGCGGCCGTGGTTGACCTGGATGAAGCCCTCGTCCCCCACCGGCTCCCGGAACAGCTCGTACAGCTCCGAGGTGGTCACCAGGTACTCCCACCACAGCGGCGCGCCGCCGTTGGGCAGGGTCGGGTCGGGCTCGGCCGGGAAGATGTTGTGGTGGCCGCGGGCGAGCGACGACGTCTCGTCGCCGGGCACCGAGATCAGCTCCGCACCGAGGTCCATCGCCGCGACCACCGGGCGGTAGTCGACGATGTGGTCGTGGTCGGTGGAGACGTGGACCTGCACGTCGGCGGCGGCGACGGTGGCGATCCGCTCCTCCATCGTGCACTTGCCGTCGATCGAGGGCGTGGCGTGGACGTGGCTGTCGATGCTGACCCACCCCGGCGTCTCGTAGGCCACCGGCAGCGCGAAGGTCAGCGCCCTGGTCTCGCCGCTGGCCAGCTCCACGCCGTCGTGGCGCACCAGCTCGTGGCGGAAGCCGCGGTGCGCGACCACGTCGTAGGTCCCGGGCGGCACCGGGATCGCCATCTCGCCGTCGACGACGAACGCGACCTTGCGCGCGCCGCCGCCGGGGCGCCGCTCCCCCAGACGCCCGTCCGGAGGCTGGGGATCGCCCTCGCCGTCTGGGTAGCGGATCTGCACGGTCCCGGGCATCGGCGTCCCGTCCAGCGCCTGCACGCGTGCGATCAGCATCGCGGGGGCGACCAGCTCCAGGTCGCGCGTGACGGTCTCGCCGTCGACCAGCGTGACCGCGACCGGCTCGCTCCGCCCGTAGCCGTCGGCGAACGGGGTGTCGACCGCGCCGTCGGGGTCGGTCAGGGCGCGCAGCGCCAGCTCGTTGGCGCTGGCGTGGGCGTAGGGGCCGTAGGCGCCCACCGCGGCGGGGAGATCGGCGGGCTCGTTGTGCCCGTCCCCGACCGCGACCAGCAGCCCGTCGCCGGGCGGCCCGGCCAGCCGGAACGAGCCGTCGTGGTCGGTGACCGCCACCGTCCACGGCGCGCCCTCGGGGTCGGTGAGGAACACGCGCGCGCCGCCGATCGGGGTACTGCCGTCTGCCTCGGTGAGGGTCCCCAGCACCACGCCGGTGGGGACGCCGGCGAGCTCGCGGCGGACCTCCTCGAGCGTCGCGAGGTCCCGCGCGGCGCCGACCAGCCGGGTGTCGCCGAGCTGGTCCCCGGGCGCCAGCTCGGCCTGGGCGCCCATCGCGAGCAGCAGGTCGATCACGTCGCCCAGGGTCTGCAGCGGCGCGTCCGCCAGCGGGGCGCCGTCCGGCCGCATCACCGCCACGGCGAGGTCGTTGCGGTGGGAGACCATCGCCAGCATCGTGGGGCCGCCCTCGACCGTGCCGGACTCGAACCCGACGCCGGGCGTGAACGTGGCCATCGTGGCCAGGTCGACCATCCCGATGTCGGCGATGTCGAGGGTCACGGTCTCGTCGCTGGCGTTGGTCACCGTGGTGGACACCTCGAGGACCGGGGAGGCCGGGTACAGCGTGTACGTCTGGGTCACCTCGAGCCCGCGCCCGGCGAAGAACCCCGGGGCCTCGATCGCCCCCTCGAGGAAGCGGAACGCGGTGTCGTGGCCGGTCATCTCGAGCACCGCCGGCCCCCCGTCGCGGCCGTCGGCGATCACGTCCACGGCGGTGGCGTGGAACAGCCGGCCGAGTCCCGGGGCGGTGGCCAGATCGTCGAGCCCGTCCCGCCCGGCCTGGTCCGGCGGGCGCACGACGTCGACGTCGATGATGCTGCCGGGCTCGTTCATGTACCAGTGGCCCTTGCGCAGCCCCCGGATCGCGAACCGCGCGCGGTCGTTGTAGAGCAGGAAGTCGCCCGCCTGGCACTCGGCCGCGGCGCCCCCGATGAACGCGCCCTGCATCGCATCGGTCAGCATCCCCGCGCGGGCCTCGCCGGGGCCGAGGGCCTCGGTCAGGTCCGGGGGGGACACCGACGGGCCGTCGTCCGGGGGAGGCAGCTCGGGGCTCGGACAGCCTGCGACGAGCAGGATCAGGGCGGCGGGGATCGCGGGTCGGCGCATGGCACTCCCTCGAGAGCTGGCATACCCTCCTGGAGAACAGCCACGGGAGGGCACGTGCCCAATTCTGTCATCGATCTGTTGCGAAGTCGTCACGCAACGCGGTCCATCGATCCCACCCCGCTCCCGGACGAGCTCGTCGAGGAGCTGATCGAGGCCGCCCGCCTGACCCCGTCCTGCTACAACAAGCAGCCCTGGCGGTTCCTGTTCCTGCGCGGGGACGAGGCCCGGGCCGCCGGGGCCGCGGCGCTGACCCCGGGCAACCGCGTGTGGGCCGAGCGGGCCCCGCTGCTGGTGGTCGGGCACGTGCGCCGCGAGGACGACTGCATCTCCGGCGACGGCCGCGCGTACTACCAGTTCGACCTGGGCCTGGCGGTGATGGACCTGATGCTCGCCGCCACCGCCCGCGGCCTGGTGGCGCGGCCGATGGCGGGCTTCGAGCCCCCCGAGGTGCAGCGCGCGTTCGGGCTGCCCGACGACAGCGAGCCGCTGGTGATGGTGGCGGTGGGGCGGCCCTCGGCGGACGAGGGGCACCTGCCCGAGCGGCTGCAGGGCAAGGGCGAGCAGCCCCGCGAGCGGGTCGACGCGGACGTGATCGTCGATGTGCGCTGACGGCGCGGGGCTCGACCCGGCCGCGCTGGCGGCGGACGTCCTGGCCGCGCTGCGGCAGCGCGGGGACCCCGCGCGGGTGGCGTCGACGCGCCGGGCGATCCCGACCGCGGCGGAGGTGCTCGGCGTCCGCACGCCCGAGCTGCGGGCCGTGGTGCGGGACACCGGCCGCGCGCTGCGCGCCGCGTCGGCGGAGGAGGTGCTGGCGCTGGCCCACGCGCTGATCGACGCCGGTACGCTGGAGGGGCGGCAGGCGGCCTACGAGATCGTCGAGGGTCACCGCCCTGCGAGCGAGGCGCTGGACCGCGCGGCGCTTCAGCGGCTGGGACGCGGGATGGACTGCTGGGCGGCGGTCGACGGCTTCGCCGTGCTGCTCGCCGGCGTCGCCTGGCGCGAGGGGCGGCTGCGCGACGGCGACGTCGAGGCCTGGCTGGCCTCCGACGATCGCTGGTGGCGGCGTGCGGCGATCGTCAGCACCGTGCCGCTCAACCTGCCCGCGCGGGGCGGCACCGGCGACCCGGCGCGGACGCTGGCGATCTGCACGCCGGTGGTCGACGAGCGAGACGACATGATCGTCAAGGCGGTATCCTGGTCGCTGCGGACCCTCGTCAAGCAGGACCCGGACGCGGTGCGGGCCTTCCTCGACGAGCACGGTGAGCGCCTCGCCCCGAGGGTCCGGCGCGAGGTCACCGCCAAGCTGCAGACGGGCCTGAAGAATCCCTGAGCCCCGGTCGAGCCCGGCGCGACCGAGGTGGAGGAGGGGGCGACGATGGGTGAGACGAACACGAGGTGGTGGATCCTGCTGGCCGGCGCGACCGCGCTGCTGCTGGCCCTCGGCTGCCCGGCCGACGACGACGACGCCACGGACGACGACACCGCCGACGACGACACCGCCGACGACGACACGGGCGACGACGACAGCGGCGACGACGACAGCGGCGACGACGACACCGCCGACGACGACACCGCCGACGACGACACCGCCGACGACGACAGCGGCGACGACGACAGCGGCGACGACGACAGCGGCGATGACGACACCTCCGGCTACGACGGCGTGCCGGGGACGTTCGACGACACCTTCGGCGGCCGCGCCTACCGGCTGCACGTCCCCGCCGGGTACACCCACGCCACCCCGATCCCGCTGGTGGTCGCGTTCCACGGCGCGGGGGACAGCCACACCAACTTCTACGCCGTGATGGACTCGGTGGGCTGGACCGCCGCCGCCGCGCCGGCCGAGTTCGCGCTGCTGGTCCCCGACACGCTGTCGCCCTACAGCGACTTCGCCAACTGGTCGGGCAACCCCAACGACGACCTGCCCGACATGGTCGCCGAGCTGGCCTCGGTGCTGGCCCTCGTCGACGAGATCGGGACCCACTACCACCTGGACGACCACGCGGTCCACGCGCTGGGGTTCAGCAACGGCGGGCTGTTCCTCGCCGTGGCGGGGCTCGATGCCGCCGACGAGCTGGCGACGCTGACGATCAGCGGCTACGGCTGGGGCGGGTTCTACATCCTGGGCACCCCGCCGCGGCCGATCCCCACGATGTTCGTGGTCGGGACCCAGGACAGCTTCTACTCGTACGCCCAGCAGTCCGAGACCTACCTCGCGGGCCAGGGACACCCCACGCGGTTCGACGGGATCAACGGCGTCGGCCACACCTTCATCGGCCTGATGGGCGCGACGACGCCCGCGGACGTGTGGGGCTGGATCGGCGGCTACACCCTGCCCTGACGCTCGCGCCCCGGCGCGGGGTCTGATATTCCCTCGGGGTCCGCGACCCCCGGAGGGCTTCGCCGTGATCGAGTCCGGCAGCCGGCTCGGCCCCTACCAGCTCCACGAGCTCCTCGGCCAGGGGGGCATGGCCCGCGTGTACCGCGCCACCCGCGAGGGCATGGCCGGGTTCCGCAAGGAGCTCGCGCTGAAGCTGTTGCTGCCCGGCGTCGGCGATGGCGGGGACCCCGAGCGTTACTACCGTGCCCTGGTCAACGAGGCCCGCGCGCTGTGCCGCCTCGAGCACCGTCACATCGTCCAGGTCTTCGACTTCGACCGCGTGGACGACGTGGTCTACATCGCGATGGAGCTGCTCCGCGGCCCGACCCTCGAGCAGGTCGTGGCCCGCACCGCGCAGCGCGGTCCGGTCCCGCCCGCGATCGTCTGCGCCCTCGGCGAGCAGCTCTGCGCCGGCCTGGCCTACGCCCACGAGGCCCGCGACGAGGACGGCGCGCCGATGCGGCTGGTGCACCGCGATCTGAAGCCGTCCAACGTGCTGTTCACCGCCGACGGCGTGCTCAAGATCACCGACTTCGGCATCGCCCGGGCCGCGACCAACGTCACCCGCACCGACACCGGGGAGGTGCCCAAGGGCACGCCGGCGTACATGACCCCGGAGCAGATCCTGGGGCCCGGCTTCGCGCCGCTGGACCACCGCGCCGACCTGTTCACGCTGGCCACCGTGCTTGGGGAGGTCGCCCTCGGCGAGCGGGTCTTCCAGGGCGAGCGGATGAGCGTGCTGATGCGCACCACCGAGGCGGACGTGGGGGACGCCGTACCGCGGGCCGACGCCCGCGTCCCCGGGCTCGGGGCGGTGCTGGCGCGGGCCTGGCAGCGGCACCCCGACGACCGCTACGCCACGGCCGCGGAGATGGGCGCGGCGCTGGCCGAGGTGTCCCACGGGCTGGCGCGCGACGCCAGCGTGGAGCGCTGGCTGACGGGCTGGATGGAGGGCGCGGCCGAGCC
>CAZOYV010000095.1:0-27366 GCA_964584075.1 uncultured Rickettsiales bacterium
GACGACGACGCGGGCGACGACGACGCGGGCGACGACGACGCGGGCGACGACGACACCGGGGACGACGACACCGGGCCCACGGGGATGCCCAACCTGGAGGTGACCTACTTCTCGGCCTACGTCGGCGAGAGCACCACCTACTACTTCATCGACGTGACCAACTCCGGCGACGTGGCCGCGGGCGGGTTCTACGTCGACCTGTTCCTCGACCTGTGGGACCCGCCGATGGTCGGCGACGACGGCGAGCACTACCAGTACGTCGAGGGCGTCGAGTCCGGCGAGACGATCTACGCCGACTTCGACGTCGAGGAGATCCCGGACGCCTACGAGTGGTGGTCCTACGTGCTGCTCGACACGCTCGAGCAGGTGGACGAGTCGGACGAGGGCGACAACGTCGACGGCCCGCTGACCGTCGAGTGACCCGCCGCGGGAGCGCCGCCGACCGCGCCGCGCGCTACCGATCCCGCCGAACCACTGCTATGCTGGTCCGCACCTTTCTGGGGGTGAACATGCGCGGACCTCGGATCGCGATCATCACGAGCCTGCTGTGGGCCCTGCTCTCGGTCCCCGCCTGGGCCCAGGACGGGGAGGGGGAGCCCGAGGGCGCCACCATCGAGGACGAGGACGCCGGGGCGCCGGCCGAGGAGCCGGGCGAGCCGGCCCCGCCCGAGGTGCCGGACGACCCGCCGCCGGCGGCGAGCAAGAGCAAGAGCGCCGGCAGCGGGGACCTGCTCGACGAGCTCGACGACGTGGGTCAGGAGCTGGCCCGGGCGCGGGACGCCGTCTACGTCGCCAAGGCGCGGATGCTGCTGCTCGAGGCCAAGATCGTCGAGGGGGCCGGCGAGGGCGCCAAGATCTCGCTGGTGCACGTCAACAAGCTCGGCAGCGCCTACCGCATCGCGTCGATCTCGTACTTCTTCGACGGCACGCCGATCTTCCAGGGCGGCGGGGACGACTTCAGCGACAAGCAGGAGATGAAGATCTTCGAGGGCAACGTGGCGCCCGGCAACCACACGATCTCGGTCAACATCACGATCGAGGGGGCCGGCGACGGCTCGGGATCGTACCTCGACGACTACTCGTTCAAGGGCGAGGAGAGCCACACCCTGACCGCCGCGACGGGGAAGATCTCCGTGCTCCGGACCAACCTGCTGCGCAGGGACGCGATGGGACCCGGCGAGGGCCCCGCGATCGAGTTCGATCTCGAGACCACCGAGCAGGACTGAGAGCTTGTGAATCTATCCCCGGACCGAGCCTGAGCACCGACGGGACGTCGTTTTCCCTTCCGGTGCCCCCCGCGCGCACCATACTGGACTGACTCCACGGGGAGCGCGTCACGGAGGTGTGCAACGTGCGGACGCTCGCGCTGGGACTCGTGATCGGCCTGTTCGCCACGGGGGCGTGGGCCTCGGACTGGACCGAGGGCGACTTCGACGAGGACGGCTACTCCGTCGACGAGGGCGACTGCGACGACGGTGACCCCGAGATCAACCCCGGGGTCAAGGAGGTCTGCGAGGACGAGATCGACAACGACTGCGACCTCGCCATCGACTTCGAGGATCCGGAGTGCACCGCGTGCGGCGCGTGCTCCGCCAGCCCGCTGCGGGCGCCGTCGGTGACGGCGGGGCTGGTGGGCGTGATCGCCGCGCTCCTGGCGTTCCGGCGGCGCGGGCCCGCCGCCGGGCTCACGACACGGCCAGCATCCGCTCCACGGACCGCACGGCCTTCTCGGCGATCGCCGCGGGCACCGTGATCCGCGGCTCCAGCGTCTCCAGCGCGCGGAGCACGTGGTCCAGGCCGATGCGCTTCATGTCGGGGCACACCGCCTCGTCGGTGACGGCGACGAACTGCTTGTGCGGGGCCTCGCGCCGCAGCCGGTGCAGCATCCCGGGCTCGGTGCCGACCAGCAGCCGCTCGGGCCGCTCGGCGCGCGCCAGCCGGACCATCCCGCCGGTGCTCTCCGCGTGGTCGGCGACCGCCACGGTCTCGGGCCGGCACTCGGGGTGGACCACGACCTCGTGATCGGGGTGCGCGGCGCGCGCCCGGGCGACGTGCTCGGGCGTGATCCGCTCGTGGCTCGGGCAGAACCCCGAGTGGACGATCAGCTCGCGTCCCAGCTGATGGCCGACGTTGCGGCCGAGGTTGCGGTCGGGCACGAAGATCACCTCGGTGTCGCCCAGGCTCTCGACGATCCGCACCGCGTTGGCCGAGGTACAGCAGATGTCGGACAGCGCCTTGACCTCGGCCGAGCTGTTGACGTAGCAGACCACCTCGGCCTCGGGGTGCGCGGCGCGCAGCTGGCGCAGCGTGGGGCCGTCGATCATGTCCGCCATCGGGCAGCCGGCACCGGCGTGGGGCAGCAGCACCGGGCGGCCGGGGGCCAGCATCGCCGCGGTCTCGGCCATGAAGTGCACGCCGCAGAACACGATCACCTCGGCGTCCGACGCCGCGGCCTTGCGGCTCAGCTCCAGCGAGTCGCCGAGCATGTCAGCCAGGTCCTGGATCGCGGGGGGCTGGTAGTTGTGGGCCAGGATCACCGCCCCGCGCTGCTGCTTCAGCGTCGCGATGCGGTCCAGCGTCGATTCGTGACCGGTCATGGGTCCTCCCGCGGCGGGGCGCGCCGGCGTCAGCGTCCGGCCTCCGCGTCGAGCTCGGCCTGGCGCGCCACCAGGTCCGCCAGCGTCAGGCTCGCCAGCGCCTCGCGCAGGGCCACCGAGGCCGTGTGCCACACCTCGGAGGTGACGCAGTGACCGTACCGCGCGCAGTCGTCGGCGTGCTCCTCGCAGTGGACCAGCTCCAGCTCGCCCTCGAGCGCCGTGACCACCTCGTCGACGCGGATCTGCTCGGCGGGGCGCGCCAGCCGGTAGCCGCCGCTGGCGCCCCGGACGCTGTGCACGATGCCGGCCTGGCGCAGCGTGGCGAAGATGTTGTCGAGGTAGCGCTTGGAGAGGTTCTGCTGCTCGGCGATCGCCCGCATCATCAGCGGCGTGCCGCCACCGTGCTCCGCGAGGTCGACCATGGCCCGCAGTCCGTAGCGCGCGCGCGTGGACAGCTTCATCGACGCTCCCTCCTGGCCCGCCGGGACGGCCGGGCGCGCAAGCCATACCACAAGGTCTATGGATTGGGTAGATGTTCGTCGCTCGTCACGCGGTGGGGCGCTGCGCCAGGTTTCGCTCGTCGATGGCCGCGATCTCGTCCTGCAGCGCGTGCCACCACGACGGGTCCTTCTGGGCGTCGAGCTCCTCGACGGTGCGGCCCTGCTGCTCGACCCAGGTGTAGTACTTGAGGTTGTGCCAGCGGGCGCGGTTGAGGCGCGTGCCCTCCTGGATCCAGTCCAGCCCCGCGCCCTCGAAGATCGCGCGGTAGCGGGCCCGCGCCTCGGCGGCGTCGAGCGCCCCGAAGCGGGCGTCGAGGTCGCCCATCACCGAGTGGTAGCGGTCGATCGCGTCGGTGGCGACGGTGACCACCAGGTCGTCGGGGCCCAGGTCGCAGAACTTGGCGGTCTTGATCGCGCCGAGCAGGTTGCACACCCCGGAGATGCCCATCGTGCGGGCCAGCTGCTGCACGATCGCCTCGTCGAGCTGCAGCTCGTCCTGCAGATATCGCAGCCCCGCCGGATCGGTCAGCAGCTGCAGGCCCTTCTTGCAGGCCATGTCGTCGACGCACATCAGCAGGTCCATGTTGCCCACGTTGTGGATCCAGGTGACGTGCTTGTCGCCGATGCCCTGGATGTCGTGGCCGCCGTAGCCGTTGGCGAACAGCGTCGGGCACTGGATCGGCTCGAGCCCCACGATGCGGTGCTCGGGGTACAGCTGCTTGAGCCGGTCCCCGGCGGCGATCGTCCCCGCCGAGCCCATCGACGACACGAACGCCGCCACGCGGCCGTTGCCGATCCCCTGGCCGGCGAGCTCCTCGGCCATCGCCGCGGCGCTGTTGCCGGTGACGTAGTAGTGGAACCGGTAGTTGCCCAGCACCTCGAACTGGTTGAGCACCCGGACGTTGGGGTCCGAGCTGCGCAGCCGCGCGCACTCGTCGTAGATCTCCTTGACGTTGCTCTCGCAGCCCGGGGTCTTGATGTAGCGCGCGCCGTAGCCCTCGATGATCTGGAACCGCTCCGCGCTCATCAGCTCGGGCAGCAGCACCAGGCAGTCGTACCCCATCCGGCACCCGACCCACGCCCCGCCGATGCCGTAGTTCCCGGTGGAGGGCCACACCAGGGTGTGGACCTCGGGATCGACCTCGCCGGCGAGCTGCAGGTCCATCAGCACCGAGTACGCGGCGCCGACCTTGTGGCTCCCGGTCGGGAAGTCGCGGGAGTACAGCATCGCGATCGGCGCGTCGACCCCGGTCAGCTCGGGCGGAACGAGGTAGTAGCGCAGCGCGCCGTCGGCGTCGCGCCAGCGGATGTTGAACAGGTTGATCGGGTCCAGCGGGTCCTCGTGCTCCGCGACCAGCGCGCGCTCGCGGATGGCGGCGTCGACGGTCTCGGGGTGCAGCATCTCCTCGAAGGTCGGCCCGAGCAGGGGTCGGTGTTCCATGGTTCCTCCGGCGTCAGGGTGCCGCGCAGGATGCGCCGCTTTGCCAGTCAGGGCAAGGGAGACGTGGCGGGAATCAGCCGTCGTCGTCGGCGACGGCGTCGTCCCACGAGGGGCGGTTGCCGGTGCCCGGGCCGTAGCACTCGGCGATGGAGCGCAGCAGCTCCAGCACCGGCCGGGCCTTCAGCGGGCGGTCGGGCTCCTCGACCTCGAGCCACCGCAGCTGGCGCGTGATCGCCAGCGCCTCGTCGTGGTCGACGAACAGGCCGTGGCACGACTTGCACAGATCGAGGTCGACCTCCTCGATCTCGACGAAGCCGACCTCGTACAGCGGCGGTGCGCCCTCGCAGCGGGGGCAGGCCAGCGTCGAGGTCAGCTCCGGGTGGGTGAACGGAGCGCAGTCCTCCAGCGGGTGGCCCTCCACCGGGTCGAGGCACAGCAGGCGGTTGATCTCGTGGGAGTCGAGCCAGATCCCACCGCAGGCATGGCAGACCGAGACCTCGACGCCCTCGTGCACGAGGGTGCGCAGCTCGGAGCGGCAGTGCGGGCAGGTCGGTTCTTGGGGTCCGTCGGACACGCTGATCCGAAGATTGTCCGGTTTGCTCCACATCCGTCAACCATCCAGGTGCCCGCGGGGCGATCAGGGGGGCGGCGCGGGGAGCGCGGGGCCGAACGTCGGGTGGTTGTAGCTCAGCCCGTCGGGGGCCTCGCCCGGGAGCCGCACCGGCGGGCTGCAGGACCCGTCCGGCTGCACCTCGGTGAGGTAGACGTAGGTGCGCGCCGGGTCGTCTCGCCGCGAGGCGAACGCCAGCCAGCGGCCGTCGAGCGACCACGACGGCCAGGAGTCCATCCGCGGGGAGTTGATCCCGATCGGCAGCGGCGCGCCGCCCGCCGCGGGGAGCAGCACCAGGTCGGCCGAGGGGCGCGCGAAGTACCCCCCGTCGCTGTGCACCAGCGCCACGAAGCGGCCGTCGGGGGAGTACCGCGGGAAGTAGAACGCCCCGTCTCCGGCGGCCCCGGCCAGCGGTCGCGCCTCGCCGCCCGCCCCGTCCGCGAACGGCACCACGTAGACGTCCAGCCCCCCCGAGACGGTGTCGAGCTCGCCGCCGCGCACGAAGGCCAGCGTCTCGCCGTCGGCCGACAGCGCCGGGAAGTCCTCCACGGCGAACGGCGACGAGGCGCCGGCGATCCGCGACCAGCTGCCGTCGGTGGGGTCGACCACCGCCAGATCCGAGGCGTGGTGGGTCAGGGTGAAGCCGTCGCGGCGGCGCTCGTAGGTGACGTCCAGCGCCATCGCCACGATCAGCCGGCCGTCGGCGGTGAACGCCAGGCCCGAGGTCCGCCCGAACGGGGAGCGGGGCACCTCGAGGCGCCGGGGGTCGGCGTCCCCGGGGACCCACAGCGCGGTGTGGGGATCGTGGGGGTCGCGCACCTGCAGCGCCAGCCCCGGAGGCTCGGCGCGCACCGCGTGGCAGCCCAGGCACGGCGTCGCCGGCAGCGCGGGCTGCAGCGCACGTGGCCCGGCGTCGGAGATCGCCTGCTGGCGCAGCCGCGTGCGCAGCTGCGGATCGGCCTCGAACGGGGCCGTGACCAGCCGGTAGCTCAGCGTCCCGACCACCGGGTGGGTCGAGAACGAGAACCGCGAGGTCGCCGCGGGGCCGCCGTCGGCGGGTCGCACCCGGACCCGGCCCGGGGTGACCCCCGGGTGGCCCTCGATGGCGGCCCGCCACGCGGCCCAGTCGCCGGCCGAGGGCGTGTAGCGCGGCTCGTCGGTGGTGGCCACGAGCTCGAACCGGCCCTGCGCGGCGTCCACCTCGATCGCCCACGGGCCGCTCCCCCCCGGCCCGCGCCCGGTCGGATCCCAGGTCCACGTCGGCGCGGCCATCTCCGGCGGGTAGACCGCCCCGTCGGGGGGCTGCTGCAGGACGGGCGCGGGGGCGCCGGCGTGGCCCGGGTCGCGCGGCAGCGCCAGCGCCGCCAGCGCCGCGAGGGTCAGCGGGGCGAGGGTGCGCCAGGGGGAGCGGGGGTGGGGGGGCGTGGCGGCGTCCTCCGGGTCGTCAGCGGGTCCGCCGGCGCAGCGCGAGCAGCGCCGCGCCGAGGGCCAGCGGGAGCGCCGCGGGCGCCGCGCCGGTGGTCAGCCGGCACTGGCAGCCGTTGCCGCCGACCAGCGAGACGTCGTCGTCGCCGTCGTCGTCTCCGGCGTCGTCGTCCGCGGTGTCGTCGTCGTCCCCGGCGTCGTCGTCGTCGTCCCCGGCGTCGTCGTCGCCCCCGCCGCTGCAGACGTCGACGAACGGGACGTCGTCCATGGCCAGCGGGTGCAGCTCCTTGAGCACGGTGTAGTCGGGATCGACCTCGCTGTCGTCGGGTTCCTCCTCGCGGCAGGTCGAGAACACCTCGACCTCCTGGGTCACGGGCAGGACCCAGCCCGGCTGCCCGTCGAGCGAGACCGGCAGCTCGAAGCTCCACAACCCCGGCCACTCCTGCTGCTGCTCCACGGCGACGTCGATCTGGACCAGCCCGGGCTCGAGGACCGTGGCGCGCGTGCCGACGCCCAGCACCGGGTGGCCGGCGGTGTGGACCCACTGGTCGAAGAACAGCGCCAGGTCCGCGGCGGTGTGGGCCTGCAGCACCGCCTCGAGGTCGTCGGTCGTGGCGGCGCCGAAGGAGTACAGGTCGCGGTACTCGTCCAGCGCCGCGAAGAAGTCGGCGTCACCCATGAGCATCCGCAGCATGTGCAGCGTCACCGAGCCGCGGTCGTAGACCAGCCCGCCCCACATGTAGTTGGGCTGGCTCAGCGGGCTGAGCCCCTCCCACTCGATCCAGTCCACGTAGTACTGGGCCTGGCCCCGGATGTAGTCCAGGTACGTCGCCCAGCCGTACTCCCACTCGACCAGCGCCGCCTCGCTCCACGTCGCGAAGCCCTCGTTGAGCCAGATGTCGTCCCACGTCGCGCAGGTGACCTCGTCCCCCCACCAGTGGTGCGCCAGCTCGTGGGCCAGCACGATCGTGTAGGTCCCGGCGCCGTCCACCAGCCCGTCGCCGAAGGTGGTGCGCGTCTGGTGCTCCATCGCCCCGCCCATCGGGGCCATCATCACGCCGTAGGTCTCGAACGGGTAGTCGCCGTACAGCGCCGAGTAGACGTCGAGCAGGTGGGGGTGCGCCGCGAAGTCGGCGGTGGCCTCGGCCAGCTTCGAGGGGTAGGCGTAGTGGTGCAGCGGCATGCCCAGCCACTCGTCCTCGATCACCGCGTAGTCGGAGATGCCCAGCGCAATCAGGTACGGGGCGGTGGGGAAGTCGTGCTCGCGCACCGTGGTCGCCGTGCCGTCGCCGTGGTCGGTGTGGCTCGTGACCAGGCCGTTGCCGGCGACGACGAGGTCGTCGGGGGCGGTCACCGCCAGCCGCAGGGTCGCCTTCTCGGTGGGGTCGTCGATGCACGGGATCCAGTGCCGCGTGCCGTCCGGCTCGGTGAAGCTGTAGGCGATCCACGGCTCGAACACGAAGCCGCCACCCCAGTTGGTCAGCGTCGGCTGGCCGCCGTAGGCCACCGCGACCTCGTGGGAGTCCCCGGCGACGAACGGGCCGTCGATGTGCACCTGCGACGCGTCCTGGGTGTAGCTGCGCTCGGCGCCGTCGACCTCGACCGACGAGCACGCCAGGCCCACCAGGTCGAGGTCCAGGCTCGCGGCGCTGCCCACGACCTCGACGGTCCAGGTGGCGACCCCGTCGAGGGTCCCGGCGTCGGGGTCGACGGTCAGCGCCAGGTCGAGGTGGGGCAGGTCGAAGTCGGGGTTGGCCCGGGACGGGCCGCCCCGCGCGGCGGCGGCCGGGGGCCGCGGACCGTGATGCGCGCAGGCGTGGTGGGCGGGGTCGAGCGGGCTCGGCGCGATCACCGGGCCGACGGCCGCCGCCGCGGGCAGGGCCAGCGCGGCGGACAGGGCGGTCACGAGCAGAGGTGGGAGTCGCATGGCGGGTACTGTATCGTGCCCCTCCGCACCCCCGACGAAATTTGTGGCGCGGGGGAGGTGGACCGGGTTGAATGGCTCGCTCCGGACGGGAGGAACCGTGCACGTGCGACAGGGCGCGATCGGCGCCACGCTCGGGCTGGGGATCGTGGCGCTGCTCGGCGGCTGCGCCTCGGTGCTGCAGCAGGCCTACGACCAGCACACCGCGTATCGAGAGACCGGGGACACCGCGGCCCTGGCCGAGGCCGTGACGCTCTACGAGCAGCACACCGCGGGCTGCCCCGAGGCGGACTCGTGCCAGGAGGCGCTGCGGCTGCTCGGCGACGCGCGGCTGGCGCTGGGGCGCCACGAGGAGGCCGCCGAGGCCTACCGCAGCGCCGTGCAGATCGACCCGGGCAGCGAGGCCGCGGTGTCCGCGGCGCGCGGCTACCTGCACGCGCTGGAGCGGTGGATCGGGATCCCTCCCGAGGGGCTGGGGATCACCCGCTGGAGCGCGGGCCCGCCGCTGATCGAGGGCCGCGTCCCGCCGCGGCCGGGGGACCAGCCCGAGCCGCTGACCCCCGTGGAGCAGAAGCTGATCGAGGGCGCCGACCTGTACCTCGCGCTGGACATGGCCTACGAGGAGCGCATCGCGCTGCAGTACCAGGCGGCGTTCCTGCTGTACCAGCGCCGCCACTACGACGAGGCCGCCCGCCGCTGGCGCGAGATGGCCGAGCTCGAGCCCGCCGCCCCCGAGTCGCTCAGCGCGATGCGGATCCTGCTGCCGACGCACCACCAGCGCCAGGCGTGGGACGACCTGGTCCGCGACGGCACGTTCTTCGCCGGGCTGCAGGGCCTGGCGCTGGGCGCCGAGGAGCGGGCCAACCTCGAGGAGATGATCGCGCACGCGCGGCGCGGCGGGGTGGACGAGCCGCCCGCCGGGGAGCCGACCCCGTGAGCGCCCCGTGCGGCTTCGAGCAGGGCCCGATCCGACCGCCGAGCGAGGCGGGCAGCCTGCTGGTCCGCGTGACCCGCAACTGCCCGTGGAACCGCTGCGCGTTCTGCCCGGTCTACAAGGGCCGCGCCTACGGCAAGCGCGAGCTCGACGAGATCCTCGCCGACCTCGACGCGATGGCGCGCGCCTCGGACCGCGTCACCGCGCTGTCC
Organism: uncultured Rickettsiales bacterium; assembly: GCA_964584075.1. Lineage (GTDB taxonomy): Bacteria > Myxococcota_A > UBA796 > UBA9615 > CAYRNR01 > CAZOYV01. The sequence continues at coordinate 9,644 of CAZOYV010000095.1, forward strand.
GAGCGGCTCGGCCACGGCGGGGAGGTGACCCGCCCGGTGATCGAGCGGGTCTACGGCGACCCCGCCCTGCAGGACACGCTGCCCGTGGCCTGGTGGCGGTTCCACGGGGGCCGCACCGTGTTCCTCCAGGACGCCAACGCGCTGGCCTCCCCGGAGCGCAAGGTGCTGGGGGTGCTGCGCGGCATCGCCGAGCGGTTCCCCGCCGTGGACCGGATCACGACCTACAGCCAGAGCCGCACGCTGCAGCGCCAGCCCCGCGAGCGCCTGCGCCGCTACCGCGAGGCGGGGCTGACCCGCGTCCACGTCGGCCTCGAGACCGGCTCCGACGCGGTGATGGCGCTGATGACCAAGGGCGCCACCGCCGCGATGCACATCGAGGGCGGGCGCCGCGTGCTGGACGCCGGGATGCACCTGTGCACCTACGTGATGCCGGGCCTCGGCGGCGTCGAGCTGCGCGACGACCACGTGGCCGAGACCGCGCGGGTGCTGCGGGCGATCGAGCCCAGCGCGGTGCGGCTGCGGTCGCTGGTCGTGCCGCCCCGCGGGCCCCTGGCGGAGCTGGTCGAGGCCGGGCGGTTCACGCCCCAGGGCGAGGCCGCCGTGGTCGCCGAGATCCGCGAGCTGCTCGCCGCCCTGGACGGCGTGCGGACCACCCTGGTCAGCGACCACGACCTCAACCTGCTCCCCGAGCTCGAGGGGGCGCTGCCCGGCGACCGCGAGCGGCTGCTGGCGGTGTGCGACACGTTCCTGGGCTGGGACGAGGTCGACCGCAGCCGGTTCGTGCTGGGGCGCCGCACCGGCCAGGTCGGCCGGGTCGCCGACCTGGAGCAGCCGGGCGTCCGGGACGGGCTGGACGCCCTGGCCGCCCGGATCGGGGTCGACCTGACGCAGCCGATCGACGGGTTCATCCAGGAGATCCGGCGCCGGATGGTGTGAGCGTGCGACTGGCGTTCTTCGTCACCCCCCATGGCCTCGGGCACGCGGCCCGCGCCGCGGCGCTGATCGAGGCGCTGGCCGCGGCGCGCCCGGACGCGCGGTTCGTGATCCTGACCCAGGCCCCGCGGTGGCTGTTCGCGGAGTCCGTCTCCGCCCGCTTCGAGTGCCTGCCGGTGTCGGTGGACGTGGGCCTCGTGCAGCGGGACGCGATGACGGAGGACCTGCCGGCCACGGTGCGACGGCTGCAGACGCTGGTGCCGCCCCCGGACGCGTTGGTGGCGGATCTCGCGGAGCAGCTGAGGCGCCGCGGGGTCCAGGGCGTCGTGTGCGACATCGCGCCGCTGGGGCTCGCCGTCGCCCGGGCGCTGGGCGTGCCCTCGGTGCTGGTCGAGAACTTCACGTGGGACTGGATCTACCAGGGGTATCTCGAGCAGGAGCCCGGCCTGGGCCGGTTCGTGGAGCCGCTGCGCGAGGCCTTCGCCGCCGCCGACGTGCGGATCCAGCCCCGGCCCCGCTGCGTCCCCGCACCCGCCGCGCGCGCGGTCGGCCCGATCGGCCGCACGGCTCGCCTCCCGGCCGGCGAGGTCCGCGCCCGGCTCGGCGTGGCCGCGCAGCAGCGGCTGGTCCTGCTGACGATGGGTGGACTGGACTTCGCGCGCATCGATCTCGAGCAGCTGGCGCGGCAGCAGGACGCGGTGGTCGCGCTGACCGACGGCGGCTCGGGGATCCGGCGGGAGGGGAGCCTGCGACGGCTTCCGCGGCAGGGGGCGGTGTACCTGCCCGACGTGGTCGCGGCGAGCGACATGGTGGTGGGCAAGCTGGGGTACAGCACCGTGGCCGAGGCGGCCCTGGCCGGCGTGCCGATGGTCTCGATGGGGCGGCCCGCGTTCCGGGAGGCCGCCGTGCTGGCCGAGTACGTCGTGGGGGAGATGGGTGGCGTGATCCTGTCGCAGGAGGCCTTCCTGCGCGGGGAGTGGCTCTCGAGGGTCCCGCCCCGGCGAGCGCCCGTGGCCAGCGGCGCTGCGGACGCGGCGCGGATCGTGCTCGAGGCGGTGGGCTGACGAGGAGGGAGCGATGGTCGAGGACCGTGCCTACGAGGAGATCCGGGTCGGGGACACCGCCTCGGTGACCAGGACGATCACCGCGGAGGACGTGGAGGCGTTCGCCGCGCTGTCGGGCGACGTCAACCCGCTGCACCTGGACGAGGAGTACGCCGCGACCACGCCGTTCGGGCAGCGCGTCGCGCACGGGATGCTCGCCGCGTCGCTGATCAGCACCGTGGTCGGGACGCGGCTGCCGGGGCTCGGCGCGGTGTACCTCGGCCAGGAGCTGCGGTTCGTGGCCCCGACCCGCCTGGGCGACACGCTGACCGCCACCGGCGAGGTGATCGCCAAGCGGGACGACAAGCCGATCCTGCGGCTGCGCACCACGGTCACCCGCGACGACGGCACGGTGGTCGTCGAGGGCGAGGCGGTCGTCAAGAAGCAGCAACGATGACGGCCAGAGGCCGCAGCGTTGCCGGGCGGAGTTGCAGCCGGCGAGCTGGCGCTCGCGGCTGAACGCCGCCGTGCCTGCGATCAGAAATTCTCGGGATCACAGACCCAGGTCGGGTCCGCGGCCTCGGTGGACTGGGTCCTGCCCAGGTGGGCCCAGCCGGCCATCGGCGAGGCGTCGAGCAGGACCTGGCCGGCGCCCTCGTCGAGGTACAGCAGCAGGGTCGTGCCGGGCGTCACGGGCAGCGGGTTGGCCGGCGAGAAGGCGGCCTGGTAGGCCGCGGCCTCGGTGATCCGCAGCTGGGCGATGCGGCCCGACAGCTGGAAGTCGTAGGAGCCGAGGATCCACGCCGGGTTGTAGTCCCCCAGGGTCCACCCCAGCCCGTTGTCGTGGATCCCCGCGTTGTACCCGCCGGAGGCGTCGAGCACGCCGTCGACGTACAGCCGCAGCTCGGCGCCGTCGTACACCGCGGCGACGTGGTGCCAGGCGCCCAGCGTGGCCGCGGTGGACCCGACCATCTGGACCTCGAGCACCCCGTCGGGGCTGACGCTGACGCCGAACGCGCCGCTGGCGCTGTCGTGGAACAGGATCACGCCGCCGGTGCCGTCGAGCACCGTGCCCCACTTGCCGGCGATCAGCGAGTGCCACACCGGGGAGGCCGCGTCGACCCGGACCCAGGCCTCGACGGTCAGCGTCCCGTCCACCGCCGGCGAGACGCTCGGCGGGACCACGACCAGGTCGTCGGCGCCGTCGAACGACAGCTGGCAGGGGGCCTCGTCGGTGGCGCCGTCGCAGTCGTCGTCGGCGCCGTTGGCCGGCTCGTAGGCCCCGGGGTGGACGTCCTCGTCGAGGTCGTCGCAGTCGTCGTCGCAGGTGGTCCAGCCGTCGTAGTCGAGGTCGTCGAGGTTCGAGGTGGCGTCGAGGTCGTCGCAGTCGCCGTCGCAGGTGGTCCAGCCGTCCCCGTCGTCGTCGTCGAGGTTGAGCGTCGCGTCGCCGTCGTCGCAGTCCCCGGCGCACACCGAGGCGCCGTCGGCGTCGGCGTCCTGCTCGTCGGGCCCGAGCAGACCGTCGCAGTCGGTGTCGAGCCCGTCGCAGCCCTCGTCCGCGCCGGGGTGGACCGCGCCGTCGGCGTCGTCGCAGTCCCCGGCACACGGCGGGTAGCCGTCGCCGTCGCCGTCGTGCTCGTCGGCGCCGAGGGCGCCGTCGCAGTCGTTGTCGATCCCGTCGCACAGCTCCGTGGCATTGGGGTGGACCGTCGGGTCCTGGTCGTTGCAGTCGCCGTCGCACGGCGTGTACCCGTCGTTGTCGTCGTCCACCGCGGTGTCGTCGTCGACGATCCCGTCGCAGTCGTTGTCGATCTGGTCGCACAGCTCGGGGAAGCCGTCGCCGACGGTGGGGTCGGTGTCGTCGCAGTCGCCGGCGCAGGCCATCTGGCCGTCGCCGTCGGCGTCCACCTCGTCGGGCCCGGGCTGCCCGTCGCAGTCGTCGTCGAGCCCGTTGCACTCCTCGGGGGCCCCGGGGTAGGTCAGCGGGTCGGCGTCGTCGCAGTCCCCGCCGCAGGGCGGCACCCCGTCGCCGTCGCCGTCGAGCTCGACCACCGGCACGCCGCCGTCGCAGTCGCTGTCCTTGCCGTCGCAGATCTCGGTGGCCCCCGGGTAGACCAGCGGGTCGCCGTCGTCGCAGTCCCCGTCGCACACGCTGAGCCCGTCGCCGTCGGCGTCCACCGAGTCCTGGGCCACGCCGTCGCAGTCGTTGTCGATCCCGTCGCACAGCTCGGGGAACCCGTCGCCGACGGTGGGGTCGGCGTCGTCGCAGTCCCCGGCGCAGACCATCTGGCCGTCGCCGTCGGCGTCCACCTCGCCGGGCCCCGGCGCGCCGCTGCAGTCGTCGTCGAGCCCGTTGCACAGCTCGGGGGCGCCCGGGTAGGCGTCGGCCGAGGCGTCGTCGCAGTCGCCCTCGCAGATCAGGTACCCGTCGCCGTCGTCGTCCACCTCGTCGGCGCCGGGGCCGCCGGCGCAGTCGTCGTCGAGCCCGTTGCACAGCTCGGGGGCGCCGGGGTGGATCGCGTCGTCGCCGTCGTCGCAGTCGCCGGCGCAGATCATGTACCCGTCGCCGTCGGCATCGATCTCGTCGTCGTCGGGGACGCCGTCGCAGTCGTTGTCCTCGCCGTCACAGGCCTCGTCCTCGCCCGGGTTGAGGTCCGGGTCGCCGTCGTCGCAGTCGCCTTCGCAGACGAGCCAGCCGTCGCCGTCGTCGTCGACCTCGCCCTCGCCGGCCTCTCCGTCGCAGTCGTTGTCCGCGCCGTCGCAGACCTCCTCGGCCCCGGGGTAGCTGTCGTCGTCCTCGTCGTCGCAGTCGCCCTCGCACTCGGCGAGCCCGTCGCCGTCGTCGTCGAGCTCGTCGTCGATCGGCGCGCCGTCGCAGTCGGTGTCGACCCCGTCGCAGGCCTCGGCGGCCCCGGGGTGGACCTCGGGGTCGAGGTCGTCGCAGTCGTGATCCTCGCTGCCCTGCGGGGCGTTGCCCACGTAGCCGTCCCCGTCGCGGTCCTTGCCGTCGAGCCCGTCGCAGTCGGTGTCGTTGCCGTCCCCGTAGGCGTCCGGCGCGCCCGGGTAGACGTTGGCGTCGTCCGGCTCGCAGTCGTCCTCGTCGAGGACCCCGTCCCCGTCCCGGTCGTCCTCGGGCTTGCCCCCCCGGGTGGGACAGCCCAGCAGCAGCGGCAGCAGCGCCGCGCAGGTCAGCACACCGACAAAGCGAGTCGTCATGGATGCCTCTCTCCCCGGGAGCGGACCGCCGCGCGGGCGTGCGGCGCGGGCCCGACCCACGTGTACCCCGCCGCGATGATATGCAATTGCCTCGCCTGCGGGGCGGGTCCGTTGCGGCCCCGGGGGCTCGGGACCCGGCCTTGTGGTCTCCGCGACCCCTGTTCCATACTCCGGGGAGGATGCCGACCCTCCGCGCCACGGCCACCGGCGAGACCATCGAGTTCGAGCAACGCCTGCGGGTCGGCCGCGCCGAGGACAGCGACCTGGCCCTCGACCTGGGCACGGTCAGCACCGACCACGCGATCCTCGAGCTCCGCGACGGGGCGCTGTGCGTCCGCGACCTGGGCTCCACCAACGGCACCCGCGTCCGCGGCCGGCGGATCCTGGGCTGGACCCGGCTGCAGGCCGGCGACGTCGTGCGCTTCGGGCCCGACTCGGCGTGGGAGGTCGTCGCCGACACGGCGGACGGCGCGCCGGCGGCCCATCCCCGCGAGACCGTGCGCGAGGGCGCCACCGAGGGCCTCACCGAGCTGTCGCTGCGCCTGGTCCACGAGCGCCCCGGGGACGGCCGGATCGAGCTCGGCGTCGGCGGCGAGGCGGTGACCTTCGACGGCGTCCCCAACCGCTTCGTGCTGCTGCTCGTGCTGGCCCGCGAGCGCCTCGCGGCGGCCGCCGGCGACGCCGGCGCCGACCCGGCCGGCTGGGTCGACGACGAGCGGCTGCGGGTCGCGCTGTGGGGGCGCGTCGGCGCGGCCAACCGGTTCAACGCGGCGCTGACCAAGCTGATCTACGACACCCGCCGGATGGTCGCCGCCCGCGGCGTCGATCCCGGGTTGATCGAGAAGAGCCGCGGCCGGACCCGGCTGCGCCTCGACGCCGCGCGCCTCGACGTCGAGGAGGGGTGAGCCGCCGGTGCGAGACGTGCCCGCGACCCTGGGCCGCTACGAGATCGGCCGCCGGATCGGAGCCGGCGCCTCGGGGGAGGTCTACCTCGCCGCGCTGCACGGCGCGATGGGCTTCCAGAAGCGCCTGGCGCTGAAGGTCTTCGCCGACGACCGGCCCGGCGCGGACCCGCGGCGGCTGGGGCAGTTCGTCAACGAGGGCATGCTCGGCGAGCACCTCCAGCACCCCAACATCGTCTCGGTGGTGGAGTTCGGCGAGCACGAGGGCCGGTTCTTCCTGGTGATGGAGTACATCGACGGCATCAGCCTGCGCGGCGTGTTCGAGCTGTGCGCGGGGCGTGGCGTGGCGCTGCCCGAGGAGGCCGTCGCCGAGCTCGGCGTGCAGGTCTGCGCCGGGCTGGACCACGCCCACCGCGCCACCGGGCGCGACGGCGCGCCGCTGCAGCTGGTCCACCGCGACCTGAAGCCCGCCAACCTGATCCTGGACCCCACCGGGACGGTGCGGATCCTCGACTTCGGCGTGGCCCGCGTCGCGGCCAGCCCGTACTACACCACCGCGCTGGGCGAGATCCGCGGGACCCCGGCGTACATGACCCCCGAGCAGGTCCGCGCGACGGACACCCCCACGCCGGCGCTGGACGTCTACGCGCTGGGGCTGGTGCTGTGCGAGGCGGCCACCGGCCAGCCGGTGTTCGTCGATCACGACATCGAGTCGCTGCTCGAGAAGGTCCTCGCCGCCGACGCCGGCGAGGCCCTCGTGCGCCTCGAGGAGCGGGCCCCCGGCCTGGTCCCGATCGCGGCGCGGGCCCTGAAAGCCGACCCCGAGGCGCGCTACCCGACCGCCGCCGTGATGGGCGACGAGCTCCGACAGCTGTGGATGAAGCGCGGAGGCCGCGCCCGCCTGGCCGAGGTGGCGCGCGCGACGCTGGGGCTGCGGCCGGACCGCGGAGGCGACGGCGGGGGGGCGCCCCCCCGACGCGGGGAGCCGACGCTGGCGGTCCCGGCCGTCCGCGAGGAGCCCGAGACCGGCCCGATCGGCTGGGCCCGCTTCACCGGCGCGTTCGTCGATCAGCTGGGCGAGGACGGCGTGGCCGCCGAGGAGGAGGTTCCGGCCTCCCCGCCTCCCGAGCGGCGCCTCCCCGGCTGGTGGATCGCCGTGGCGGTGGTGGCCGCCGCGCTGCTGGTGCCCGCGGTGGGGATCCCGCTGTACCACGCGGTGGGGCCCGACGAGGAGGACGCCGGGCCGGTGGTGGTCGGGGGCGCAGAGCTCGCCGAGGCCGAGACCCCGGGTTCGGGGCTACAAAGTGCCGAGTCGGCGTCTCACGGCGACGGTGGCGATCAGGAACAACGGCCGAGTGACGGGGCGACGGAGGCGGAACGGGCAGTTCAGCCCGTGCCTCCTGGAGCTTTGGAATCGGATCGGGCACCTGGTGCGGGGCGGGATCGGGCTGAGGGTGGCGGCCTCGAGCCCGAGACCGGGGCCGAGACCGAGGCCGAGACCGAGACCGAGCTCGAGACCGGGACCCGGACCGAGTTCGACGGCGACAGCGGCTCCGGGTCCGGTGCCGACCCCCCGACCACGCCCGCCGCACCCCTCCCTCCGCTCGCCGCCGGCACCGGCTCGTTCTCGATCAACAGCCGCCCGTGGGCCGAGGTGTGGCTCGACGGCCAGCGCATCGGCCGCACCGGCGCGCCCTCGTTCGTGGCCCCCGCGGGGCGCCACACCGTCGAGCTGGTCCAGCCCGCCAGCGGCGCGCGCAAGTCCTACGACGTCGACATCCCGGTGGACGCGACGGTCAAGCTGGGCTGCTGGGACTTCCGCGCCGAGGCGCGCTGCGGGGAGTGAGCGGGGCGGCCCGGGGCGGGCGCGGCGGCCGGACTACGGAATGTCGCCGACCTGGCCGAAGTCGTCGGCGCCCCAGCACACCATCGCGCCCCCCTGCGTGACGCCGCAGCTGTGCCGGTCGCCGGACGCGATCGCGGCCAGCGCCTCGTTGGGCGCGCCGCTGACCTGGCCCCAGCTGTCGTCACCCCAGCAGGTGACCGCCCCGGCGGCGTCCAGCGCACAGCTGTGGTGCGTGCCGCAGCTGACCTGCTCGAACGCGCCGAGCGGCGGCGCGGCCTGGCCACAGTCGTGGTCGCTGACGCAGTCGGCGACGGTCGCCCCGGCGCCCCAGCACTCCACCGCGCCGTCGCTGCTGCGCACCGCGCAGGTGTGGTACGCGCCGGCGTCCACGTCGTCGTAGGGGACCAGCGATGCCACCGGCGGCTGCTGGCTGTAGGCGTTGTCGCCCCAGCAGGCCAGCAGCCCCTGGCCGTCCAGCCCGCAGGCGTGCGTCCAGCCGGCGGCGATCTGCACCAGCGGCGTCCCGGGGGTGATCGTCTGGTTGCTGTCGTTGAGCCCCCAGCAGTGCACCGCGCCGTCGTCGCGCAGCGCGCAGCCGAACTGCCCTCCCACCGCCAGCGCCTGGTAGGCGTCGTTCTGGGGTGCCTGCGGGTCGCACTGGCCCACGTCCGCGTTGGCGCAGCCCCAGCAGACGAGCTCGCCGTAGAGGGTGATCGCGCAGGTGTGCTCGAAGCCGCCGTCGACCGCGACGTGGGGTCCCAGCGGGGCGTCGGCCTGGCCGCCCGCGTCGGCGCCCCAGCACTGCACCGTGCCCCGCGGCCGGAGCCCGCACGAGTGCTGCTTGCCGAGGCCGACCCCGGCCCACTCGTCCAGGACCTCCGTGACGCAGAACGTCACCCACCCCGGGCTGCCGAGCTTCTGCACGGTGTGGGGCACCGGCGCGCTGTCGGCCGGCGTGCCGCTGCCCTCGTCGAGTGCGAGCAGCAGCAGCGTGTCCCCGTCGGGCTGGTGCGCCAGATCCGGGTAGAACGGCACGTCCGAGGGCTGGTAGCGCACGGCGTCGGACACGCGGATCGAGTCGACCTTGCCGACCAGCTCGTGGCCGCCGCCGTCCACGGTCGCGACGGTCAGCCCGTGGGGCGCGCCGGCCTCGAGCGGGGCCTGGAGCTGGCCGTGCTCGTCCCAGCCGAGCAGCTCTCCGTCGACGTACAGCCGGGCGGTCGTGCCGTCGTAGGTCGCCGCCAGGTGGGTCCAGATCCCCGCGGCGAGCTCCACGTCCGCCGCGGCGACCAGGTCGGCGGCGGTGGTCTGCACCTCGAAGCTCAGCGCGCCCGGCTCCAGCGTGCCGTAGGCCAGCCGCCACAGCGGGTGGCCGAGGCCGTCCTGGACGTCCAGCAGCACCGCGGCGTCGTTGATCTGGTTCATCACCCCCGAAGGCCGCAGCCACAGCTCGGCGGTCAGCTCCCCGAGCCCGTCGAACCCCGGCGCGCCGGTGACGTGCAGCCCGTCGTCGGTGCCGTCGAACTCCATCACCTCGCAGGTGTTGCATGCGTCGTCGACCCCGTCGCAGTCCTGGTCGATCCCGTCATCGCACTGCTCCGGGGCGCCCGGGTAGATCGTCGCGTCGGCGTCGTTGCACTCGGCGCAGGCCGGGTAGCCGTCGCCGTCGGCGTCCTGCTCGTCGTTGGGCAGGGTCCCGTCGCAGTCGTTGTCGGCGCCGTCGCACTCCTCGGGGGCGCCGGGGTAGGACCACGGATCGTAGTCGTCGCAGTCGGGGGGTCCGTCGCAGGTCGTGACCCCGTCGCCGTCCCAGTCCATCTGGTTCAGGGCCGGGTTGCCGTCGTCGCAGTCGGCGTCGCAGATCCGCGAGCCGTCGTAGTCCGCGTCGACCTCGTCGTTGGGCAGGGTCCCGTCGCAGTCGTTGTCGAGCCCGTCGCACAGCTCGGTGGCCCCGGGGTAGGTCGCGGCGTCGGCGTCGAGGCAGTCGCCGTCGCAGACCGCCCAGCCGTCCTGGTCCTCGTCGGCGTCGTCGGGGTCGAGGACCCCGTCGCAGTTGTTGTCGATGACGCCGTCGCAGACCTCGGCGGCCCCGGGGTGGACCGCGGTGTCGGTGTCGTCACAGTCGCCGGCGCAGACCAGCCAGCCGTCGCCGTCCGCGTCGACCTCGTCGGGCAGGGTCGCGTTGTCGCAGTCGTTGTCGTGGCCGTCGCAGACCTCGGTGTTGCCGGGGAAGTTGGTGTCGTCGCCGTCGTCGCAGTCGTTCTGGCACTCGCTGAGCCCGTCGCCGTCGTCGTCGACCTCGTCGGGGTGCAGCGTGCCGTCGCAGTTGGTGTCCACCCCGTCGCACTGGGCCTCGAACTCGCCGGGGTTGATCTCCGCCGAGGTGTCGTCACAGTCCTGGTCGTCGAGCACGTGGCCGCTGGGCTGGGCGCAGTCCGCGATCACGGGCCCGTCGGGGTCGCCGTACCCGTCGCCGTCGTTGTCCGGGTACCACTGCAGCGGGGTGACGTCGTCGTCGACGGTCCCGTCGCAGTCGTTGTCGACCTCGTCGCACAGCTCCGGGGCCCCGGCATAGGTCGTGGGGTCGGTGTCGTCGCAGTCGCCGAGGCAGATCATCTGCCCGTCGCCGTCCTGGTCCTTCTCGTCGTACGGGATCTGGCCGTCGCAGTCGCTGTCGAGCCCGTCACAGGCCTCGGGGGCGCCGGGGTAGACCTCGGCGTTGCCGTCGTCGCAGTCGTCGTCGCAGAGCCTGAATCCGTCGCCGTCCTCGTCGACCTCGTTCGCGGGCACGTCCCCGTCGCAGTCGTTGTCCAGGCCGTCGCACAGCTCGGTGGCCCCGGGGTGGCTGTCGGCGTTGCCGTCGTCGCAGTCGCCCCCGCACTCGTCGACCCCGTCGCCGTCGTCGTCGATCTCGGCCGGGCTCAGCGAGCCGTCGCAGTCGGTGTCCGCGCCGTCGCAGACCTCCTCGGCCCCCGGATGGATGCTCTCGTCGCCGTCGTCACAGTCCTCGCAGCCGAGGTAGCCGTCGCCGTCGACGTCGGTCTCGTCGCCGGGAACCTCGCCGTCGCAGTCGGTGTCGATCCCGTCGCAGGCCTCGTCTGCGCCGGGGTGGATATCCGGGTCCTCGTCGTCGCAGTCCCCCGGTTCGGCGCCGGGCTCGCAGGGGTTCTCCTCGCAGTACCCGTCGCCGTCCCAGTCGTGGTGGACGTGGCCCACCGCCGGATCGGGCGGCTCGATGTCGTGGAGACACCCCACCCCGAGCAGCAGCCCGGCGGCCACCGCGAGGGCGAGGACGGGGCTCGGTCGAGGGGTCCGGATCATCGTTCGTCCTGCTCCATACCGCTCCACGCTCCAGGATGGCGCGTCCGCCGCGGAAGGGCACTCACACGCAGCTCACACCGCGCGATCGCCAACCCCCGCTTCAGAACGCGAACCCCAGTCCGACGGCAGCGCCGTCGGGGCCGAACGCCATCCCCAGCCGCGGGTCCTGCAGCGCGCCGCGGCGGATCGTCCCGCCGTGGGCGGCCAGCGGGATGCCCGCGCAGACCAGCCCGCCGCCGATGCCGAGCATCGTGAACCCGGCCGCGGCCCCCTGCTGGTGTCCTTCGTACTCGTCGATCAGCAGCGCGTAGAGTCCGGCGTCGGACTCCATCTCGTCCTGCAGCTGCCGGCCGTTGGCGTAGTTGGTGAACCCGATCGCCGCCCCGCCGATCGCCACCGCCGCGCCCACGCTGATCATCACCCCGCCGGCGATCTGCAGCCCCCTGGCGCGGTCGAGCTCGCGGCCGAGCACCAGCGAGATGTGCTCCCAGCGGCGGTCGATGCTGTTGTGCCGCCAGGCCAGCTCGGGCAGCACCTGCTGCAGCACGATCACCTCGGCGTAGCCGCGGTACCGGCTGGCGTCGACCAGCAGCCCGTAGGCCAGCGCGCCGTCCTCGGTCTCGGGGGTCAGCAGCAGCCCCTGCTGGGCGCGGATCGGGCCGATCACGTCGACGCGCGCGGCGCCGCCGGTGTCGAGCACCACGGTGACCACCCCGCCGCTGGGGTGATCGGCCTGCAGGAAGTGCCGGCTCCCGATCACCACGACCTCGTCCGCGTTCGGATCGACCTCGAGGCCGTCGACGCGCAGGCCGGGGGGCGTGTCCCCGGGCAGCAGCATCAGCGTCGTGCGCGGCAGCTGGATCGCGTCCGACAGCGCCCCCTGGAACAGCTCCTGGGGATCGGGCGGGAAGTCGCCGTCCCAGCTGATCTCGGGGCGCCGCTCCACGGCCCGGCGGAAGAACTCGCGGCTGGCGGTCTCGTCGCCCAGGTAGAAGTGGATGATCCCGAGCAGGTAGGGGATCCGGGCCAGCGCGTCGGTGGGCAGCGGCTCGCTGGCGGCGCACAGCTGCGCCTCCAGGGCGTTGAGCTTGCTCAGCGCGTCGCGGTACTCGAGATCCAGCACCAGCTGCTCGACGTCGGCGAGCCGGCGCAGCAGCTCGTCGCGGCCCAGCGGGTCGGCCGCGCAGGTCGTCAGCGTCGCCGGGGGGGCCACGCCCCACGTCCCGAAGCCGCGGTCGAGGGCCTGCTCGGCGCGCAGCAGGTCGGCCTCGAAGTGCTCGCCGAAGGCGGCCCGCAGGTGGGCCATCGTCTGGGCCTCGTCGGCCTTGCCGGTGACGTCGACCACCACGCGGGGGGGGCCGTCGGGGGCCGCCCGCGACGCCCCGGCGGGCACCGCGGTGGCGGCGATCAGCGCGAGCCACGCCAGCGACGCGGCGGCGCGCCCGATCCCCGCCGTGGCCCCCCGGGTCGTCACGGCCTCACTCCGCCGGCAGGCCGTCGACGATCCGCACCGACTGCAGCGTGCTGGGGAAGCCCTCGTCGGGGCCGGTCATCCCGCGCTTCTGCATCTCGGCCGGGTTGGGGGAGCCCTTCTTGATCGCGTCGACGACGTCCATGCCGCGCACGATCCTGCCGAACACCGCGTACTTGTCGTCGAGGCCCGGCTGCGGGTCGTAGCAGATGTAGAACTGCGAGCCGGCCGAGTCGGGGTCCCGCTTGCGCGCCATCGCCAGCGACCCGCGCTCGTGGCGCAGGCCGGGGTTGGTCTCCAGGTCGATCGTCCAGCCCGGGCCGCCCATGCCCTTGCCCTCGGGGCTCCCGCCCTGGGCCATGAACCCGGGCAGCACGCGGTGGAACACGGTGCCGTCGTAGAACTCCTGCTCGGCGAGCCGGATGAAGTTCTCGACGGTCTTGGGCGCCAGCTCCTTGTTCAACTCGGCGACGAACACCCCGCCGTCCTCCATCGTGAACACGGCGTGGGGGTCGTCGTAGGGCTTGATCGGCCAGTCCTGCTTGGGGCCCGGCTCGCCCTCGGCGGCCGTGCCGTCCGCGGACGCGCCGTCGGCGTCGGCGCCCTTGGCCGCGGCGACGGCCTTGCTCTGGTCCCCGACCCCGGGCTTGCTCAGCAGCGGGTCGGTCTCCTTCTCGACGTCGCCCTCGTCGGCGGCAGCGTCCTCGGCGGAGTTGCACGCGGCCAGGCTGGCGCCCGCGAGGAGCAGGGCCAGGGCGGCGGCGGCGGCGGTTCGTGCGATCATCGTCAGCCTCCAGCGTTGCGGGTCGACGCCCGCGTCCGTCGGCGCGATTCCAGCGCAGCGGACGGGCCGAGGTCAAGCGCTGGAATCGTCCGACCCCCAGGCGGGCGCCTCGACGCACGCCGGTGTACGCCCGTTTTCTGCTATATGTGGCGCGGCCCGAGAAGCCGGTCCAGGCGCGGAGGGGACCATGACGACGACGCGATCCGCGGGGTGCCTGATCGCCCCGATCCTGCTGGTGGTGGCGCTCGGCGGCGGCTGCCCGCCCGACGACGACGGCGAGAAGCGGCACGTCGAGGTCGTCGCCGAGTGCGACAACCTCGCCCCCCAGTACTGCATGCTGCCGTGGCCCAGCAGCCGCTACCTCGAGGCGGACCCCTCGACCGAGACCGGCTGGCGGGTGGCGTATCCGCCCGAGGCGTTCCCGCTCAACATCGACGAGGACCCGTTCGACACCACGGCCTACGCGCGCCAGGACGGCTTCCCGCCCTCGGCGCAGATCATCACGCTGTTCCCCGAGCCGATCGATCCGGCGGGGCTCCCCGGGCACCACGACTACGGCGCCTCGCTGCTCGACGACAGCCCCACCGTGCTGCTCGACCTGCAGACCGGCGAGCGGGTGGCCCACTTCGCCGAGACCGACGTGCGCCACGAGGACCCCGCCGAGGTGCTGCTCTACATCCGGCCGGCCCAGCGCCTGGCGGAGAACCGCCGCTACGGCGTGGCGATCCGCGACGTCACCTACGTGGACGGCGACGCGCCCGAGCCGAGCCCGGTGTTCGCCGCGCTGCGCGACGGGGTGGTCACCGACAGCGCCCAGGTCGAGGCCCGCCGGCCGCGGTTCGAGGAGCTGTTCGAGGCGCTGGCCGAGGCCGGCGTCGAGCGCGACTCGCTGATCCAGGCTTGGGACTTCCACACCGCCTCGGGCGGCACCCTGCGCGGCGACCTGCTGTTCATGCGCGACGACGCGATGGCGCGCGTCGGCCCCGGCGGGCTCGGCTGCACCGTCACGAGCGTCACCGAGGACTACGGCGAGCACACCGCGCGGCTGATCGAGGGCACCTTCACCGTGCCCAGGTACACCGAGGAGGACTACGGCCCGGGGCTGCTCGTCCGCGGCACCGACGGCAACCCCGAGTACCAGGGCGAGATGGAGGTCGCGTTCATGGCCACCGTCCCGCCCAGCCTGCTGCAGCCCGGCGCCGCTCCGGCCCGCGTGGTGCAGTTCGGCCACGGGTTCTTCATGACCCGCGACGAGATGCTGCACGGCTACATGCAGGCCCAGGCCGACGAGCAGGGGCTGGTGCTGTTCGGCGCCAACTGGGACGGGATGTCGACCCACGACATCGGCGGCGCCGCGGCGGCGCTGGCCGATCTGAGCGAGTTCCCGACGATCACCGAGCGGGTCCAGCAGTCGATCGTCAACAACCTGGTGCTGACGCGGACCTTCGTCGGGCAGTGCCTGGCCGACGAGGCGTTCGAGACCGAGGCGGTGATCGAGACCGACGACGTGTACTTCTACGGCATCAGCATGGGCGGGATCATCGGCGGCGCGGCGATGGCGCTGTCGCAGGACGTCGAGCGGGTCGCGTTCTCGGTCACGGCCGGCAACTTCCCCGTGCTGGAGGGCCGCTCGATCAACTTCGACGAGTTCGAGATCATCTACGGCGCGTGGTACGACAGCCGCCTGCAGCGGGAGTTCTACTGGTCGGTGATGGGCCACCTGTGGGAGACCTGCGAGGCCGGCGGGTACTCGCCGTTCCTGACCCAGGACCCGCTGCCCGACACGCCGCCGAAGAAGGTGCTGTACCAGCTCGGGATGGGCGACGCGCAGGTCGCCAACCTGGGCTCGGACATGATCGTCCGCAACACCGGGATCCCCCAGCTGCTCCCCGCCAACCACGAGATCTGGGGCGTCGACGAGGCGCCCTCGACCCCATACGACGGCTCGGCGGCGCTGTACTTCGACTGCGGCGTGCCGGCCCCGCCGGACACCAACCAGGCCCCCGCGGACAACAGCGCCCACGGCTGCGTGCGCCAGCTGTCGTCGGCCCAGGCCCAGATCGACGCGTTCTTCCGCCCCGACGGGGAGGTGATCTTCCCGTGCGACGGGGCCTGCGACCCCGATTAGCCCCTCGGCCCGCCGCGCAGCTGTGATAGGACTGTCACCGCGGCGCCACCGGGCGCCGGGGGAGGTCCGCCTTGTCCAAGCCCGTCCCGCTGTCCATCGCCCTGGCCTGCTGCGCGGCCCTGTTCGCCCTGGTCGGCTGCCCACCCGACGACGACGACGGCCCGCCGCCGATCCCCGTCGACGTCGTCGCCGAGTGCGAGAACCTGTACCCCGACTACTGCATGCTGCCGTGGCCCAGCAGCCGCTACCTGGTGGAGGACTCCGCCACGGCGACGGGCTGGCGCGTGGACTACGTCTCCGAGGCGTTCCCGGACAACGAGCGCGACGACGTGTTCGACGTCGAGCCGTACAACGTCCAGGACGGGTTCCCGCCGTCGGCGCAGATCATCACCACCTTCGGGCCGGCGATCGATATCACCGACCTGCCGCCGTACTGGGACTACGACGCCTCGCTGGCCGACGACAGCCCCACCGTGCTGCTGGACATGGAGACCGGCGAGCGGGTGGCCCACTTCGCCGAGTCCGACGTGCGGTTCGACGACCCCGACGAGGTGATGTTCTACATCCGGCCGGCGCAGCGGCTCGAGGAGGACCGCCGCTACGCGGTGGCGATCCGCGACATCCAGTACGAGGACGGCACCGTCCCGCCGTCGAGCGAGGTGTTCGCCGCGCTGCGCGACGGGGTGATCACCGACAGCGACCAGGTCGAGGCCCGGCGCGCCGGCTTCGAGCAGGTCTTCACCGCCCTGGAGGCCGCCGGGGTGGCGCGCGAGGACCTGATCGTCGCCTGGGACTTCCACACCGCATCGGGCGAGACGCTGTGGGGCGACCTGATCGCGATGCGCGACGACGCCGTGCAGCGGGTCGGCGAGGACGGCCTGGGCTGCACGATCACCTCGGTGCAGGAGGACGTCGACAGCCGCATCTTCCGCCTGATCGAGGGCACGGTCACCGTGCCGCTGTACATGCAGGACGAGCACCCGCCGACGCGGATGGCCCGCGACGCCGACGGCGCCCCCGAGTACCAGGGCGACGTGGAGATCGAGTTCTGGGCCACCATCCCGCGCAGCCTCGAGACCCTCGACGACGGCCCCGGGCGGCTGACGCTGATCGGGCACGGGTTCTTCGACACCGGCGAGGCCGTGACCTACAGCTGGGAGCGGAGCCTGGCCGACGAGTACCAGCTGGTGATGGTCGGCACCGACTGGCAGGGGATGTCCACCGCGGACGTGCCGTCGGCGGCCATCGCGCTGTCCAACGTCAGCGAGTTCGTGGCCGTCACCGACCGGCTGCACCAGGGGATGATCAACTTCGTGGTGCTGGGCCGCACGATCGCCGGCGCGTGCGCAGACGAGGAGGCGTTCCAGATCGAGGGCCAGACGGCCTTCGACCCCGACGAGCTGTACTACACCGGCGCCAGCCAGGGCGGGATCTTTGGCGGCACGCTGATGGGCATCAGCACCGACATCGAGCGCGCCGCGCTGAACGTCCCCGGCGCGATCTACCCGCTGATGCAGACCCGCTCGACCAACTTCGACGAGTTCGAGCTGATCTACGCGGCGTGGTACGAGGACCGCATCGACCGGGAGTTCTACTGGCCGGTGATGGCCCACCTGTGGGACAAGATCGACCCGATCACCTACCTGCCGCACCTGACCCACGATCCGCTGCCGGGGACCCCCGAGAAGAAGATCCTGTACCAGGCCGGGGTGAACGACGCCCAGGTCTGCAACCTGTCCACCGAGATCGCGGCGCGCACCGCCGGGCTGCCGCTGATCACCCCGTCGGTGAAGGACGTGTGGGGCCTCGAGGCGGCGCCCGACGGCTCGTTCGACGGCTCGGCCCTGCAGTACTGGGACTGCGGCGCCGACGAGATCCCGCCGAACAACCAGCCCCCGCCCAACAACTGCGCCCACGGCTGGGTCCGCGGCCGGGTGTCGTGCGCCGACCAGACCAGCGCGTTCTTCCACCCCGACGGCGAGGTGCAGAACTTCTGCGACGGCGGGGACTGCGATCCGGACGAGCCGGGGTTGTAGGCCAGGAGGGGTAGGCCAGAAGGGGTCAGGCACTTACAATTAC